>NZ_CP101283.1:3528634-3857573 GCF_024298925.1 Phenylobacterium sp. LH3H17
CCGCCGTTCGACGCCCGGGCCGCCGGCTCGTTCGGGAACGGGTTCGGGAACCGGTCGGCCGAGGTGCCGGGACGTTGGACGACGTCGCCGGTCTCGGAGTCGATGTCGTTGATCTGGTACTCGGCGGCGATCGCCTTCACGTACGGGTTGTCGTTCGAGTTCGGGTATTTCTCGTCGTAGAACGGGCCGTTCTTGTCGCCGAGGTTGCGGAAGGCCAGCAGGCTCATCGCGTGGCAGGCCGAGCAGACCTCGCGATAGACCTTGTAGCCGCGTTGCAGCTGGCCCTGGTCGAACTTGCCGAACGGGCCTTCGAAGCTGAACTCGACTTCCTTCAGGGGCGCGGGCGCGGGGCCCGCGGCGAGGGCGGCGGGAGAAGCCAGCATAGCCAGCCCAAACGCCGCGAGCGCGATACCTTTACGCAGCATCTTAGGCTCAACCCCTCTTTTCAGGCGAAGCCGCGGCGCCGGCCGGCGCGTTGGCGGGATGCGAAAGCACAGGTTCGCTGATCGATTCCGGCTGCGGCAGCGGGGTCTCGGTGAGGCCCAGGACCGGCAGGACGATCAGGAAGTAGGCGAAGTAGTAGAGCGTGGCGATCCGCGACAGCCAGACGAAGCTGTTCAGGTCGGCGTCCAGCAGCATGAAGGTCGAGAGCCCCGGGATCACGTGGTCGTCGGGAAGCTGGCCGCCGCAATAGCCCAGGACCAGGCAGGTCAGGACGAAGATGATGAAGTACATCCGCGCCGTCGGGCGGTAGCGCATGGAGCGCACCTTCGAGGTGTCCAGCCAGGGCAGGACGAACAGCAGGCCGATGGAGCCGAACATCATCAGCACCCCGCCCAGCTTGTCCGGCACGGCCCGCAGGATCGCGTAGAACGGCAGGTAGTACCATTCGGGCACGATGTGGGCCGGGGTCACCAGCGGGTTGGCCGGGATGTAGTTGTCCGGGTGGCCGAGCGCGTTGGGATTGTAGAATACGAAGCTGGCGAACATCAGCAGGAACACTGCGATCGCGAAGCCGTCCTTCACCGTGTAGTACGGATGGAAGGGAACGGTGTCCTGTTTGGACTTCACGTTCACGCCGGTCGGGTTGTTGTTGCCCGGGACGTGCAGCGCCCAGATGTGCAGGCCGACGACGCCGGCGATCATGAACGGCAGCAGATAGTGCAGCGAGAAGAAGCGGTTCAGGGTGGGATTATCCACCGCGAAGCCGCCCCACAGCCAGGTGGTGATGGCCTCGCCCACCAGGGGCAGGGCGCCGAACAGGTTGGTGATCACCACCGCGCCGTGGAAGCTCATCTGGCCCCAGGGCAGGACGTAGCCCAGGAAACCCGTGGCCATCATCAGCAGGTAGATCACGCAGCCGAGGATCCACAGCACCTCGCGGGGGGCCTTGTAGGACCCGTAATAGAGGCCGCGGAACATGTGGATGTAGACCGCGATGAAGAACATCGAGGCCCCGTTGGCGTGCATGTAGCGGATCAGCCAGCCGTAGTTGACGTCGCGCATGATGTGCTCGACCGAGGCGAAGGCGTGGTCCACGTGGGGCACGTAGTGCATCGCCAGGATGATGCCGGTCACCAGCTGGATGCCCAGGCAGACCGCCAGGATGCCGCCGAAGGTCCACCAGTAGTTCAGGTTCTTCGGGGTCGGGAAGTCGATGATGCTGTCGTACGCCAGGCGCACGATCGGCAACCGCGTGTCGAGCCAACGCTCGATGCCGGTCTTCGGTTCGTAGTTCGAATGTCCGCTCATCGGTCTCAGCCCACCTTGACCTTGGTGTCGGAAAGGAAAGCGTATTCCGGCACTTCCAGGTTCTTCGGCGCGGGGCCCTTACGGATCCGGCCGGACGTGTCGTAGTGCGAACCGTGGCAGGGGCAGAACCAGCCGCCGTAATCGCCGCCGCCGAAGGTCGGGACGCAACCCAGATGGGTGCAGGTCCCGACCAGCACCAGCCATTGGGCCTTGCCCGGCTTGTGCCGTTCCTCGTCCGTCTGCGGATCGCGCAGTTGGGCGTTGTCGTCCTTCACCGCCGCGGCGATTTCCGCGCCGGTCCGGTTGCGGACGAACAGCGGCTTGCCGCGCCACTTCAGCGTCACCTGCTGTCCCTCGGCGACCTTGGTCAGGTCGAACTCGATGGAGGCGAGCGCCAGGGTGTCGGCTGACGGGTTCATCTGGTCGATGAACGGCCAGGCCAAGCCCACGACGGCTCCGCCGGCGGCGACGGCCGCGGCGATGTGAATGAAATCGCGCCGGTTCGGGTCTTCGCCCGCGGCATGAGTATCGGGATTTGCGCCCACGACGGTGTCGGCCACCTTAAAGCTACCCTTCGATCAGGGGCCGCGAAGCGCGACCCTTCGGACGTTCCTGGAAAACCCAGGGCGATCCCGCCTTCGACCCTGCCCAGACCTTCTGGTAAGGGGCCCTCGGAACTTCAACGCTGTTGCAAGGCGAAACCACCGGAATGCTCGACGACCGAGGTCGCAGCCCGCCTTCCGTGATTCGCCCCTTGCCCCGGCAAATCCCGTGGCTGGATCGCTTAGAATGCTGCTGGCGCTTTTTCAACCGGACATTCCGCAAAACCTTGGCGCGGCCCTTCGCCTCGGGGCCTGTCTGGGCGTGCCCGTGCACGTGATCGAGCCCTGCGGCTTCCCGCTTTCCGACCGCGCAATCCGCCGCGCAGCCATGGATTACGGCGATCCGGCCGAGGTGATCCGCCATTCCGGATGGGCCGATTTCGCCGCTCAAGCCCAAGGCCGCGTTGTTCTGTTCACGACCAAGGGCGCCACGCCCTTGCACGATTTCGTATTCCGGTCCGACGATATCCTGCTGTTCGGCCGCGAGAGCCTGGGCGTGCCCGACGAGGTGCATGAGGCCGCCGACGCCCGGGTGATCATTCCGCTCACGGCCGGCCGCCGGTCCTTCAACGTGACGGTGTCTGCGGCGATTGGCCTCTCGGAGGCGTTGCGCCAGACCGGCCTATTCCCTAAGGCCTAGCCCTCATGATGACCCTGCCCCCCGAGATCGATGTCCGGCGCGGCCGCGCCAAGGAATGGTTCGAAGCCCTGCAGGCGCGCATCTGCGCGACCCTGGAGGGGCTGGAAGACGAGGCGCCCGACCATCTCTATCCCGGCGAGCCTGGCCGCTTCGACATGCGTCCCTGGACGCGGGAGACCGGCGTGGGCGGCGGGATCGGCGGGCACCTGAAGGGGCGGCTGTTCGAGAAGGCCGGAGTCCACACTTCCGCGGCCCTGGCGCGCTTCTCTCCGGAGATGGCGGCCACCATGCCGGGCGCGGACAAGGACCCGACCTATGTCTCGGCCAGCATCAGCCTGATCATCCATCCGCGTTCACCCCGGACGCCGACGGTCCACATGAACACCCGCTTCCTTTCGACGGCCGAGAGCTGGTTCGGCGGCGGGGCGGACCTGACGCCCATGGTCGAAGAACAGCGAAGCCAGGACGCCGACGACGCGGTCCTGTTCCATGGCGCCCTCAAGGAGGCCTGCGACGCGTTCGATCCCGAATGGTGGCCAAAATACAAGGCCTGGTGCGACGAGTACTTCTATCTGCCCCATCGCAAGGAGACGCGCGGCGTGGGCGGGATCTTCTACGACCGGCACAACAGCGGGGACTTCGAACGCGACTTCGCCTTCACCCGCGCCGTGGGCGAGGCGTTCCTGGACACCTATCCCAAGATCGTCCGCCACCGCATGACCGAGCCCTGGACCGACGCCGACCGGCAGGAGCAGCTCATCCGTCGCGGGCGCTACGTGGAATTCAACCTGCTCTACGACCGCGGGACCATGTTCGGCCTGAAGGCGGGCGGGAACATCGAGACCATCCTTTCCTCCATGCCGCCTATGGTGGCGTGGACCTGACGGCGGCGACCCGGACCGTCTCCAACTTCGACATGGGATGATCCGCTGGCGCCCTGACGCCGCATCCCGTGTCTATAGTGGGCCGCCACCTCAGGGGAACGCGCCGTGAGCCTCGCCCACCGCCTCGGATACGGACAGGACGCCAGACTCCTGATCGTCAATTGCGACGACCTGGGTTCAAGCGCCTCGGCCAATCGGGCGACGGAGCAGGCGCTGAGCGAGGGTCTCGCCACCAGCTCCACTCTGATGGTCCCCTGCCCCTGGGCGCTGGACGGCGTCCGCCGCGCCAAGGCCGGGGGCATCGGCGTGCACCTGACGCTCACCTGCGAATATCCGGACTATCGCTGGCGCTCGCTGACCGGCGCGGCCTGCCTGCATGACGCGGAGGGCTACATGCCGGCCACCGCCCAGGCGGTCTGGGAGAAGGCCGACCTCGAAGCCGTCCGCGCCGAATGCCGGGCCCAGATCGACCAGGCCTATGACTGGGGCGTCGACGTCACCCACCTGGACGCCCACATGGGCACGATGCAGCTGGAGCCGCGCTACGCCGACCTGTTCCTCGAACTGGCCGTCGCCTACGACCTGCCGGTGCGGATGATCGGCGCCAGCGCCGAGCGGCGGCTGGGACTGTCCGCCCGCGCCAGGGCGGACGAGCTGAGCCTGGTCTTCCCCGACAAGCTGGCGACCACCTGGGCCAAGCCGGCCAAACCGACCTTCGAAGCGATCCTGGAGGACCTGCCCCCGGGCGTCACCGAGGTCTATCTCCATCCGGTCGAGGACGGACCCGAACTTCGCGCCTACGACCCGCATGCCGCCCAGATCCGCATCGATGACCGGGAATGCCTGCTGGACCTCGCCTTCAAGGCTCGAACCGCGGAGCTGGGGATCGTGCTGATCGACTTCGCGCCCCTGCGCGACCTGCAACGGGCGCGAGGCTGAGATGGCCACCATCCGGCCCTATCGGGAGGACGACCTGCCGGCGCTCTACGACATCTGCCTGAGGACGGGCGACAGCGGCCAGGACGCCAGCCACCTCTATGACGACCCGAGGATCATCGGCGAGATCTACGCCGCCCCCTACGGCGTCCTGCAGCCGGACCTGGCCTTCGTGGCGGAGGACGACCAGGGCGTGGCGGCCTATGCCCTGGGAACACCCGACACGCGGGCGTTCGAGGCCCGCCAGGAGGCCGAATGGTGGCCCCGGCTGCGGACGGTCCATCCCGAGCCGCCGGGCCCGCCCAGCCGCGCCTGGACGCGCGACCATTGGCGCGCCTTCCAGATCCACCACCCCTTCACGGTTCCCCAGGCGGTGGTCGAGGCCGCGCCGGCCCATCTGCACATCAACCTGCTGCCGCGCCTGCAGGGCCAGGACGTGGGCCGGGCCCTGATCGCCACACTGCTGACAGCCCTGGGCGAGCGCGGAACCCGGCATGTCCACCTGGGCTGCGACACCGCCAACCACCGCGCCCTGCGGTTCTACGACATCTACGGTTTCCAGCGGTTCGAAGTGGGCCGGAACACCGTCTGGATGACTCTCGATATCGTCTAGCGGCCGGCCGTCGCCTGCTCCAGGAACCGCTGCAGCCAGGCGCCGACCCGCAGGCGGTCGTCAGGCTGTTCATAGCTCATCACCGCCCGATCGGCCTCGACATCGGTGTAGCGGCTCCCGCGGCGATTCTCGATCAGGGCCTTGGCATAGGCCGGCTCGAACTCGGGATGGAGCTGGATCGAGACGGCGCGGGCCGCGCCATAATCCAGCACCCCCAGCGGGCAGAAGCCGTTGCCGCCGAGGACCGTGGCGCCCGGCGGAACCTCCACCACCTGGTCCTGGTGCGAGGCCGGCGCGGCGATGGGTTCGTCGGTGTCCATCCAGGGCCGCGCTTCCGAGAGCCGATAGCGGTGCAGGCCCACGCCCCAGCCCTTGGGGGACTTGATCACCTTGCCGCCGAAGGCCTGGGCCATAACCTGATGGCCGAAGCAGACCCCGACCAACGGGACCTCGCCCTTGGCCGCGCGCAGGAAGTCCATCAGCGGGTCGATCCAGGGCAGCGGGTCATAGACGCCCGCCGACGACCCGGTCACCAGCCAGGCCTCGCAGGCGTCCGTGGCGTCGGGCAACGCGCCCGCGGCCACGTCGAAGGTCGCATAGTCGTGGGTGTCCTCGCCGAACAGCCGCCGGAACATCGACGGGTAGTCCCCGAACCGCTGGCGGACCCCGTCCGGCGGCGCGCCGGTCTCGAGGATTCCCAGCCTCAATAGGCCATCCCCTGGGCCACGGCCTTGAGCTTCTCGATGGCCGAGAACTTGTCGTCGATGAAGTCGTGGTCGATCCACCAGTCCTCCACCTCGCGCAGCACCTTGCCGACCATCGGGCCCTTGGGCACGCCGGACTTGAGCACGTCCTCGCCGGTCAGCGGGAACGGCGGCGGGGTCCAGCTTTCGGCCAAGGCCAGCAGGCCGCGCCACTGGTGGGTGGCCGCCGACCTGGTCACCCTCGACCACAGAAGCTTGATGCGGTCGCTGAAGGCCTGGACGCCGATCTTGTAGACCGTGCGGCGGCTCTCGCGCGGGCTCATCCAGGACGTGATGCGCGGGGTCTGGCCCATGGCCGCCACCAGCCGGTCCCTGACGTCGTTGGAGAGCCGCAGAGCCTCGGCGGCCTGGGCCACGCCGACCTCGTTGTCGGGCAGCAGGGTGGCCAGGCGCAGCACCGGATCGTTGACGAAGAGCTGGTCGCTCTCGATCTCCACCAGGCCGTTGAAGGCGGTCAGGTCGGTCGCCGAGGGCAGCAGGACGGTGAGCACGCCGCTCTGCGCCATCAGGGCCATGGCCGGGCGCGGCTCGTCGGCGGCGACCAGCTTCAGCAGCTCCTTTGAGATCCGCTCGGCCGGCAGCCTGGCGACGCTGTCCCTGGCCGCGGCGACGGCGGCCAGGGCCGCGGCGTCGGGTTCGCCCTTGCCGTACCAGGCCAGGAACCGGAAGAACCGCAGAATCCGTAAATGGTCCTCGGCGATCCGGGTCTCGGGGTCGCCGACGAAGACGATGCGGCCGGCCTTGGCGTCGGCCACCCCCTGCCCGGTCGGATCGGTCAGCGCGCCGGTGCGGTCGGCATAGATGGCGTTCAGGGTGAAGTCGCGGCGACCGGCGTCCTCGGCCCAGTCATCGGTGAAGGCCACCACCGCGCGGCGGCCGTCGGTGGCCACGTCGCGGCGCAGGGTGGTGACCTCGAAGGGATGGCCATCCTTCACCGCGGTGATCGTGCCGTGCTCGACGCCGGTCGGCACGGCCTTGATGCCGGCGGCCTCCAAGGCCTGTGTCACCTGGTCGGGAGTCAGGGTGGTGGCGATGTCCAGGTCACCGACCGGGGTTCCCAGGATGGCGTTGCGCACGCACCCGCCGACGAACCGCGCGCAGCCGGCGCCGCCCCTGGCCTCCAGGGCGTCAAGCACCGGGGCGGCGGTCGTCATCCAGGGCTTCTCGCCGATACTGTCGCTCACTTGGACTGCGCTTTCTTCTCGAAATGTCCGGGCGAAACATGGCCGCCCTCGGTGACCTCGGCGGGAACATAGGTCTGGCCGCGGTTGTCGCCATGGAACACGGCGGTGGCCATCAGCGAAACCCCCAGCAGGACGCCGGCCGCGGCCATCAGCCAGGTCCAGGGCGTCGAGCCCATCTCGCGTCCGGTGCGTCGGGCGGCCTCGCGCCAGAGGAACCACCCGATGAAGGGCGTCGCCACCAGCAGCAGCCGCCAGAGGACCATGCTAAGCAACGGCGGCCCCATACAGCCGGTCGTAGAGCGCCCGAAGCATGCCGGCCGTGGCCCCCCAGATGTACTGGTCCTCGTGCGTCATGGCGTAGAACCGGCGCTTCTGTCCGTCGGGCGCCTCGCGCTCGTGCTCCTGGTAGTTCACCGGGTCCATGAGGAAGCCGAAGGGGGTCTCGAAGATATCGGCCACCTCGTCGGGATTGGCCACCAGGCTGAACCCCGTGCGGACGAAACCCACCACCGGGGTCACCAGATAACCGGTGCCGGTCCGGTAGGGCGACGACAGACCGGCCAGGGAGACGAAGTCCGGATGCAGGCCCACCTCCTCGTGGGCCTCGCGCAGGGCGGTCTGCCAGACGGTCTCGCCGGGGTCGCAGCGGCCGCCGGGCAGGGCCACCTGGCCGGTATGGCGGCGCATGGTGTCCGAGCGCCGGGTGAGCAGCACGGAGAAGCCGTGATCCCGCTGGATCAGGCCCACTAGGACGGCGGCGGGGACCAGCTCGACAGGCTCGTTGGGGAAGGCGTTGGGCGTCAGGTCGAAGTCGGACGTCGCATGGGCGGCGTCGCGGTGCTCCAGCGGGTCCAGGTGGCGTTCGATCCAGGCGCGCAGCTCGCCCGGCGCGGAGTGGGGGCTCACAGCCGGTGCGCCCCCGCCGGACCCACGGGGAACCAGGCCCCGTTGGAGGCGACGCCCAGGCGCGGCCCCTCGGGGGTGTCACGCTCCTGCGCCATCTCGACCAGTTCGTAGAAAACCGGCCGGGCGATCAGGGCCTCCAGGCCGCGACGGACATGCAGATAAGGCCGCGGCTCGCCGGTGGCGGCGTCCATCTCGACGCGGATCTCGTTTTCCGGCCCGGCCTCGACCTCGTCGCCGACATTGGTCAGGAATTTCAGCGTCTCGCCCTCACGGTCCACGCGGGTGGCGATGAAGGGCGCGTCCTCGACGGTGATGCGCATCTTCTCAACCGGGGTCACCAGATGGAAGCCGTCGGGATCCTTGCGCAGGACGGTGGAGAACAGCCGCACCAGGGCCTCTCGCCCGATGGGCGTGCCCTCGTGGAACCACAGGCCGTCCTTCTTGATCACGATGTCAATTTCGCCGCAGTGGGCGGGGTTCCACAGGTGCACCGGCGGCAGGCCGCGTCCGGGGGCCTGGGCCTTGGCCGCGGCGATCACGCTTTCCAGTCCGGGTTTTTCGTTCGCCATCCCCTAAAGGTAGGCGCGCCCGGCCCCCGCCTCAACAGCGACGCTGGGGAAGCCGTACCTCCACGGCCTCGCTAGTCGATGACAGGAGCCTTTGCTCCCGGCTTGCCCGTGAGGAGGTCGGCGCCCGAATACCACCGGACGTCATGAAACCGGCTGTCCTGAGCAAGCGCTTCGCTCAGGCTCATAAGGGTGTCGAGGTAGACCTTGTTGCGCCTCCCCAGCATCTTGTCGATGAGCGACGTATCCTCGAATACGAAGATACAGCCCTCTATCAGCGTGACCTGACCCCACATCCGTCGCCGCCCCGCCTGGACGTCCAACTCCCAGCCGTGCTCGTGAGCATAGATGGGCGGGCTTACCGTGCACCCCAGTCGCTCGAGCATCTCACCGATCGCCGCCGCGACGCTCTTGCCTCCGAACTGGACGATGTAAGGTCCCTCTTCAATGTGATCTTCGGGGAGGTCGGAGGTGAACTCAGCCCAGGGCAGCACCTTCACCGTGGCGTCTCCCGAGCCGCACCGGCCTCTTGACCGAGTCGTTGCCCATCTCGCCATCTGCGATTCACGAACTCCTCCATGGTTTCGCGCAAGCCACTGCGCGCCGGCTCACGTCCAGCCATGCCACCCCTCGTCCGTCTTGAATTGTCGAGCCACCCGGCCGCGTGTTGGTGCACGACACAAGTTTAAGGTGTCCCAAGAGAGATCGAACAGGCAGTTATATACTTGACGGAACAGACGGCTCGAATCACCCTCCTTCGGGACAGGCCGGCGCTCTAACCAAGGAATAGCTGCCCTCGATGTCGAGGACAGACAGATGGCCCAAGGGCCGGATATCCTAGATGGTCGCGTTCTCCTGAAGGACGCGCCCGAGGTAGAGCGTCTCAAACGCGTCCACGACGCGGGAGAAATCTTGGATCAGGTCTTCAAGCGTTGGGACCATCTGCAAACCGGCGAATGGACCTCCCCTCGGGAAGACTAGGGCGAACTTGGCTGGGGTGATCCCAGCCATGAGCCCGTGCATGGCGTAGGCTTCTATCAGGGCTGTGCCTTGTGCGGGGCGTCCGACGCGGGTCGTGATGTCCTCCAAGCCAATCCCTCCGGTGGCATGGCTAATTTCGCCAGCGACGGGCAATAGCGTCTGGTGCTTGTCGATGATGTCGAGGTCGTGGACGCCGCGCAGCGCGCCGTTGCCGCCGGTGTACGGCTGAAAGCGCCTCACAAGGTCATAAGCCTCCGGCGACGCGCCGGGCATTCGCCTAACGATCATCGCCTCCATTTCAGATTCACTTTTGGCGAAGGGGAAGTAGACCCCCTCGCCACTATTGCCGTTGAGGCGCACCGCCTCACACGCAAGTAGATCCAGAGAAGCCCGCAGGTTGTGAACAATGTCGCCGATGATGGGCGCCCACTCATAGGGGACCGCCTCGGCGATGTTGATGGACCACGCCATATACTGCGGGTCGTTTTCATCGATGTAGCAATCCATGTAGATCGGAACGCGGGCCTGATAGGCCGCGATTTCGCCCCGCAACGCGGCGACATGGCGCGCGGCGCGGCCTATCTTGAGCCGTGAAGCGAAGAAGGGGCGCGATTGCGCTTGTGGGTACATGACTGAGAAGCCCCCTGAAGACGAACCAGGCGCTCAAGAGCGCTTTGACCGTGGGATTGCGAACGCGTTGAAGATGCCGCCGAAGCCGCACAAGCCCGCGCCTCCTACCCCAAAGCGAGATACGAAATGACGATGGCGACGATAGCGATGGGTATGGCGATTATCGCCGCAATCGCTGCTGTCCATGCCGCCGCGTTCGCGCTCTTGGCTATCTGGAGGCTCTCGCGCATTGAGCGGGCGTGGCGGGTGTCTTCCAACTCATCCAGCCAAGCCTCGGCGATCCGTGTCCGCTGAGGGTTAAACGCCCCTCGCTCTAGTATGCGCCTGACTTGCTGCTCGCCGCGCTCGTCCAGGCTTTTCTTGAACTCATCGACGGCGTGGTCGTCCATTCCGAACCTTTCGAGAGGGCGGGGCTGAGGCCCTGCCCGCTATGACTCGTGGAGCCCGCATGACGGCCGAGAAGTCAGAACCTGAGTTCGTTGTGCTGGAGGGCCGGCTTTTGGTGGCGAAGGTGCTGTGGCGCAAAGATCGCTCCATCGCGGCGGACCTGTTCCGCAATCTTGCCGATCACGACGCAGGCCGCGCGATGGAGCGCGAAGTCAGGCTAGAGTTCTAGTCCTCAGCCATCTCGTCGAGATTGTTCCGCCGACTTCCGTCCGGATTGGTCCGGAGGTGGGGCGTCGCATTCTCGCGACGCACCACATGGGCGTTGGAAATCTGATTGCGGTCCGCCATCCGAATGGCGGCTTCCTTGTCGGTGAAGGTCTTGTTGCCTTCCAACAGCACGGCCTTGACGTTGCCCTTGCTGTCGTTCTTCGCGTCGATGATCTTCTTAGCCATATAAAGGCTTCCTTATGCGGAAGCCGGAGCGGGTTGACCTTAGTCCCTGACTCGGAGACTATCTTGTTGCATCTGGCCCGCCCGATCCGGCGGTTTCGGAAAAGCCCGGACGGCGTTAGCGCGCCGCCGGGCTACACCCGTTTAGAGCGATTCACGTTCCGTTCCGAGTCTTAAAGCGACGCTTCGATTGAAGCTTTCGCGCCTTCTGCTTACGCGTTCGCGGCTTGACCAGACCGCCGATAGGTCAGGCGCTTGCCCGTGGTGGCCTTGAGCATCGCATCGGTACGGATGGCGTCGGTATCGAGGCGGCTGTTGTAGCGGAAGTCGAACTCGGCGAGGTAGCGCGCGAGGTGCGCTTCCGAGACGTGGTGATAGGTGCCGTACACGCCGCGCTTGAGGATCGAGAAGAAGTTCTCGACCGTGTTGGAGTGGATCGGGCCGCGACCGTACTCGCCGCGAGCGTGATCGACGGAGCCGTGCGACGCGAACTCGGCGCCCATCTTGGGATACATCGCCGCGCCGTCCGTCATCAGGTTCGACTTGCGGCTGGCGTGCTTCACGACGATGGGGCGCAGGGTCTTGGACGTCACGTTGGCGACATGGAACGAGCGGGCCTTGCCGTTGCGCTCAACGAGCGTCACGACGGCTTGCTTGCCGCCCAGGTGATCCCACTTCGCGACGCGCTTGTTCTTGTGCTTGTTCTTCTCTTTGCCGCCCATGTAGGTCTCATCGACTTCCACGGTCTTGCCTTCGCCGCCTAGGGGGCCGGGGTTGGTCTCAGCCATCGCCGCACGGATGCGGTGGGCCATGAACCAAGCCGTCTTGTAGGTCACGTCCAGCGAGCGGTGGAGCTGGTGGGCGGAAACGCCTTTCTTGCTCGCAGCCATGAGGCGGAAGGCCAGGAGCCATTTCGCCAGACCAACGTGCGAGCGTTCGAACACCGTCCCGACCGTCACCGTGAACTTGGTGCGGCAGGACTTGCAGATGTAGGTGCCGGGCTTGGTGGACTTGCCCTGAAGCTCCGTCACCTTCTCACACTCGCCGCAATGCGGGCAGTACGCGCCATCGGGCCAACGCTGCGCTTCCAGGTGGAGGCGGGCGGCTTCGTCGTCGTGGAAGATTTTGTCGGTCAGATTCATGGCGGTTTTCCCTTGGCTCACAAGGTATGCCGTGAAGCTTGTTCCGTCAAGTATATAACTGCCATCGAACATCAAGAACAAAACACGAACAATGGTCAGGAGATTGGAGTGTGCTTAGCTTGGTCCGCGCGTGTGGACCCGGGTCCTGCGGCCCAAACCGGGATGACAACCCTGCGGGCTGCTAGGCCGTAAGCGCGCCCGACAGCGCTTCGGCGCCGCGCGCCAGGACCCGGCGCTGGTCCACCGGGCCCGGCAGGCGCACGTCCCTGGCCGGGGCCGCCGAGAAGCCGAAGCGCCCGAAGTAGGGTTCGTCGCCAACCAGCAGCACCACCGGGAAGCCCGCGGCCTCGGCGGCCGCGGCGGCGCGCTGGACCAGCAGGCCGCCGGTCCCGTGCTTGCGGACCTCGGCGTCCACCGCCAGTGGTCCCAGGAAGATCACCGGCTGGACGCCCACATGGGCCTTCCACATCCGCACGGAGCCCACCAGGCGCGCGCCGTCCCAGGCACAGACCGAAAGGTCGGGGCGGAACTCGGCGATCTCGCGGACCCGCTCGGAGACCTTGGTGAAACGGCCGGGCCCGAAGGCGTGGTCCAGCAGGGCCTCGATGGTCTGGGCGTCCTGCGGTTGCTCAAAACTGAAGCGAAGCGCCTGTTCGGCGGAGGGTTGGGCGATCATCTGCGACTTTTTAGGTGAGGCGTGGGCGGGAAACCCGAAGCCTCGCAATGCCTGCGCCGGCGCCGGGTGGCTCTAGACGGCGCGGCTCGCGCGCCCGGTTCGTCGCAGTCGTCGCATGAAACCGGTTCCCGAAACTCCAAGAGACGCGGCGCATAAGACCATGACGGCCCCGCGTCAACGACGCTTTCGCCCCACCGCCTTAGCCCGCGGGCAGCGCCAGCCCCAGCTCGCGCCGCCAGTAGTCCCGCGTCGCCGCCTCGAAGGCTTCGGGCCAGGCTGCGCCAACCTTGTGCGCCAGTGCGCGCGCACGGGGCAGGAACAGTCCTGCCAGGATCAGATTGGCGGCGATCAGCGAGGCTCGGTCCGGCGCGGGGCTTGGCAGCGCCGCCAGGGACTCCATGTCGGCCTCGGGCAGGATGTCGCGCAGGTGCAGAGCGCCCGGCTGCAGCGGAGGTTCGGTCTCGGCGACCATCAGCTCGATCAGGAGGCCGCGCAACAGGCCAAGGCCCGTGATCCCCAGCACATACTCCTGGCGGCCCAGGGCTAGGACCAACAGACCGGCGACCCGAAGGAACTCTGTGACCATCGCCTCCAGCCGCGCCAAATCGACGGGCCGAGGGTCCAGGCGCTCCGGCAGGTCGTTCCACACCCCCGCCCGATCCACAAGCGGCGCAACCCCCGAGCGCGCGCCGGTCACCCGGCCTTGCACGGTGACGGTGATGTCAAAACGCACCCACTCGGGCGTGATCCCGAGAAACAGAGGCAAGCCGGGATAGGTTCGCCGCCACAGAACCGGCGCCGCCACCTGCGCGACCCAGGCCTCGACCTGCTCGACGAAGGCGGAATGATCTTCGCTCGCCACGACCAGGATCAGGTCGACGTCGCTATAGGCGTCGCCGCTGCGCGCGCCCAGGCTGCCGCCCAGCAGCAGGGCCAGCACCTGGGGATCGGCCGCCGCCTTCTCCTTGAAGGCGGCGATGAGTTCGTCGCGGGACATCGGCGCCTCCTTGATCGCCAGAGCTTCGCCGCGCCGTCGCAGGCGGGCAAACGAGCATTTCGCGCTTCGCTTGTGAGTTTGCCGATTCCTACGGTTCTGAGGTCGCATGACCATTGCCGTTCGCCGGTTCTGCGGCCAAGTTGCGCGCCCCATGACCGACCCCCTCCCCGAAGGCCCCGACCAGCCCACCGCCATCCGCGACCTCGTGAGGCACGCGGATTTCATGCGCTTCTGGACGGCGCGGGTCACCGCCACCCTGGGGGTGCAGATCCAGTCGGTGGCCCTGGGCTGGCAGATGTACGCCGTGGCGCGCGAGACCATGGATGTGAAGCAGGCGGCCTTCTATGTCGGGATGATCGGCCTGGCCGCCTTCATCCCGGTGCTGGTGCTGTCACCCTTCGCCGGCGAGACGGCGGACCGCCACGACCGGCGAAAGGTGCTGCTGTGGTGCTATGCCGCCGAGACCCTGACTGCGGTCGTGCTGGCGGCGGCGTCGATCCTCGACTTCGCCACGATCCCGCTGCTGCTGGTGCTGTCGGCCCTGTTCGGCGCCAGCCGGGCCTTCATGGGACCGTCCTCGACCGCGCTGGGGCCCATGCTTGTGCCGCGCAGCCTGCTGCCGCGCGCCATAGCCTGGAACTCGCTGGCCTGGCAGGGCGGGTCCATCGTCGGCCCGGCCATCGGCGGCCTGCTGCTCACCCATTCCACGGGTCTGTCCTACTCAGTCACCACGGTGCTCTACGTCCTGGCGGCGGGCTGCGTGTTCCTGATCAAGGGGAACACCCAGCCGGAGGTCCAGGCGGGCTCGCGCTGGGCGCTGATCAAGGAGGGACTGGCCTACACCTGGCGGAACAAGATCGTGTTCGGGGCCATATCGCTGGACCTGTTCGCCGTCCTGCTGGGCGGGGCCACGGCCCTGCTGCCGGTATTCGCCCGTGACGTGCTGCATGTGGGGCCGGAGGGCTTCGGCCTGCTGCGCGCGGGGCCGGCCATCGGCGCGACGATCGTGGCCTTCATCCTGGCCAGCTATCCGATCCGGCGGTTCGCCGGCGTGACGATGTTCGCCGGCGTGGCGGTGTTCGGCGCGGCGACCATCGTCTTCGGCCTCTCGAAATCCCTGCCGCTGTCGGTGGCGGCCCTCGCCGTGCTGGGCGGGGCCGACATGCTCAGCGTCTATGTCCGCCAGACCCTGGTGCAGATCGTGACGCCGGACCAGATGCGCGGTCGGGTGGCCGCTGTCTCATCGCTGTTCATCGGCGCCTCCAACGAACTCGGTGAGTTCGAGAGCGGCGTGGTCGCCCGGTTCTTCGGCCCGGTCGGCGCGGCGATCTTTGGTGGGGTCGGCGCGTTGATCGTCACCGGCGTCTGGGCCAAACTCTTTCCCGCCTTGCGCAAGGCCGACCGCCTCGAATAACAAACAAGCATTATTTTTTGGGAGATAGATCCATGGGCGCTCTTTCAGGCAAAGTTGTTCTTGTTACCGGAGGCGGCAACGGTATCGGCCGCGACTGCGCGCTTATCGCCGCGCAAGAAGGCGCCAAGGTCGTGGTCAACGATCTGGGCGGCAGCCTCAAGGGCGAAGACGAAGGTTCGGCGGGTCCCGCTGAGTCCGTCGCTGCCGAGATTCGCGCCGCGGGCGGCGAAGCGGTTTCCAATTCCGACAGCGTGACCGACCTGGACGCCGTCTACGGCATGGTCGAGCAGGCCAAGAAGAGCTTCGGCGGCCTGCATGCGGTGATCAATCCCGCCGGCATCCTGCGCGACGTGATGTTCCACAAGATGACCGAAGCCGAATGGGACAGCGTCATCGCCGTCCACATGCGCGGCTCGTTCAACGTGGCCCGCGCCACCATCGAGCTGTTCCGCGAACAGAACGACGGCGCCTACATGTTCTTCACCTCGACCTCGGGCCTGTTCGGCAACATCGGCCAGGCCAATTACGGCGCGGCCAAGATGGGCATCGCCGGCCTCTCGCGGATCATCGCCATGGAAGGCGCGCGCAACAATGTGCGCTCCAACTGCGTGGCTCCGGTCGCCTGGACCCGCATGACCCAGTCCGTGCCGATCAAGGACGAGGCCGCCGCCGCCCGTCGCGCGGTGATGGCCGAGAAGATTCGCGCCGACCAGCCGGCTCGCTTCTCCGTGGCCATGATCACCCCGGCCGCGGCCAGCGTCTCGGGCCAGATCTTCGGCTCCTCGGGCGAGACCATCACCCTCTATTCGCAGCCGCGGCCGATCGAGACCGTGACCAAGGAAGAGGGTTGGACCGTCGACTCGATCATCAAGGAAGCCATCCCCAAGATGGCTCCCAAGTTCTACGACCTCGGCCGTGCGCCGCAGGCCGCCCCGGCCCCCAAGCCCGCCACTGCGAGCTAACTGAGCCAAAATCGAACTGGAGGACCCCGGCTTCACGGCCGGGGTCTTTTTTTGGTTACAGCACGTGCCGCCGCAGCCACTCGTCGCGCGACAGCTCCCAGTACAACGACCGCCGCGTCGTCCCGTCGGGGCGCACGCTCTCGACCTCGCCCATCCGTTTGAAGCCCGCGCCCTCGATGGCCTTGGCCGAGCGGATATTGTCCAGGGCCGCGGTCAGTGCGATCAGCCGCACCCCCAGAACCTCGAACATGAAGGCGACGGACTGGGCCACGCCTTGGCGTCCAGACCCGCTGTTCTGCAGATCCGCGCGACGCCCGCCGGCGATCTCCGCCGCCGACCGCTCCGGCCAGACCGTGAACCGCGAATAGCCCGCGACCTGACCGGCGTCGTCGAGAGAGACGCTCAGGATGCAGCGGCCCTCCTGGCGCAGGGCTTCGCTGTCGGCCACCCACTTGGCGACGCTCTCGCGAGTGAACGGCCTCGGCAGATCGTAGATGGGATCGGAAACGCGCGGGTCGGAGAACAGGGCCAGCAGCCCATCCACATGCTCCGGGCCGGCGATCGGGCGGTCGGCGACGTTCCGCACGGCGTGACGGATGGCGGCCGCCTCCTCCGGCGTGGCGGTGAGTACGGTCTTTGGCGGCGCGCTCATGGCGACCTCCTCTAGGCTGTGGCCATCGCCTTCAGCGGATCACCGGAGAGCCGGCGGATGATCCAGTCGGTCTGGGCCGTGGCGCCCAGGCTGTCATAGAACGCGATCGACGGCGCGTTCCAGTCCAGCACCGCCCACTCCAGCCGCGCCAGGCCCTGCTCCTCGCAGCGCTGGGCCAGCCGGCGCAGCAGGGCCTTGCCGGCGCCGAGGCCCCGGGCCTCCGGAACCACGAACAGGTCTTCCAGATAGATTCCGTGCCGGCCCCGAAAGGTCGAGTAGTTGTAGAACCAGATGGCGAAGCCCACCGGCCTGCCGTCGGCCTCGGCGATGTCGCAATAGAGGCGCGGATTGTCCCCGAACAGGTGCCGGGCCAGGTCGGCCTCGCTGGCCTCCACCTCATGCAGCAGCTTCTCGTAGTCGGCCAGCGCCCGGACGAAGCCATGGATCAGGCCGGCGTCGGCCGGAACGGCGGGTCGGACAGTGACGCTCATCCCACCACCACGCCCGGCGGCGGGAGGCTGTCGGCGGGGACGAAGAAGTCGGGCATCAGCCGGGTGGTCGGGTCGACCCGGTATTTGTCGAAGTCCCGCTCGCCCTCGGCGTAGAGGAAGCTGTCGTCGATCAGGAAGTTGCCGGTGAATTCGCGGGCGCGCTTCTCGAAGATGGCGTGGGCGGCGTCGGCCATGATCTCGGGTGTGCGGCAGGCCTTCATGCCCTCCTCGCCAGCCAGGGCGAACTTGATCGCCGCCGTGGCGATCCCGGTGCGCGGCCAGAGCGCGTTGAAGGCGATCCCGTCGGCCTTGAACTCCGCCGCCATGCCCAGGACGCACATGCTCATCCCGAACTTGGCCATGCTGTAGGCGGTGTGGCCCTCGAACCAGCGCGGGCTCATGTCCAGCGGCGGCGACAGCATCAGGACATGCGGATTGGCGGCGTTCTTCAAGTGCGGGATGCAGGCCTTGGAGGTCAGGTAGGTCCCGCGCGCATTGACCTGATTCATCAGGTCGTAGCGCTTCATGTCGGTGGCGAGCGTGCCGGTCAGCGAGATCGCCGAGGCGTTGTTGACGCAGATGTCGATGCCGCCGAACCGCTCGACGGTCTTCTGCACGGCGTCGTAGACGCTGGCCTCGTCGCGCACGTCGACGATCAAGGGAAGCGCCTGGCCTCCGGCGTCCTCGATCTCCTTCGCCGCGGTGTAAATCGTGCCGGGCAGGTGCTTGTGCGGCTCGGCGGTCTTGGCGGCGATGGCGACATTGGCGCCATCGCGGGCGGCGCGCAGGGCGATGGCCAGGCCAATGCCCCGGCTGGCGCCGGTGACGAACAGAGTCTTGCCTTGCAGGCTCATAGCTTCACTCCGGTGGTTTCTTCCGAAAGCGCCCAGAGGCGTTCGGCCGATTCAGGGTCCAGAGCATAGGGCATGACGCCGTGGACCGGGTCCTCCTTGGTCCAGGGACCGGCCTCCTTGCAGTCTTCCAGATAGAGGCCGCCGATCCCCTCCAGCTCCTCGCCGACCGCCGCCCAGACGCTGGTCGAGGCGCCCTGCTCGGTGGTCTTGAAGCCCTCGCGGACATTGCCCTCGGCGTCCATCCAGCCCATGGCCACCATCTCCTCCTTGGGGAGGTAGCGCTGCAGGGGGGTCATGATCCCGCCCGGCATGACTGCGTTGGCGGTGATCCCGTGCTCCTCGAACCGCGCGTTGAAGCCGACGGCGAACAGCGCGTTGGCGGTCTTGGACTGACCATAGGCCTCCCACTTGTCGTAGGGCCGGGTGCGGTAGTGCGGGTCATCCCAGTGGATGTCGCTGCGCCGGTGGCCGATGGACGAGAGCTGCACCACTCGGGCGGTGCGGTCGTCCTCGGCGGCGTTCAACAGGGCGCGGGTCAGGCCCATGGTCAGGACGAAGTGGCCGAAATGGTTGGTGCCGATCTGCAGCTCCAGGTCCTCGGCCGTGTGCAGCAGCGGCGTGGCCATGACCCCGGCGTTATTGATCAGGATGTCCAGCGGCTGGTCGCCCCAGGCGTCGACGAAGGACCCCACCGATCCCAGGCTGGCCAGGTCCAGGGTCCCGGCCAGCACCCGGTCGGCGCCGATGGACTGGTTGATCTCGGAGGCTACACGCTCGCCGGCCACCCGATCGCGGACCGCCAGCATGACGTCGGCCCCGGCGCCCGCGAGCGCGCGGGCGGTCTCGACCCCGATGCCGCTGGCCCCGCCCGTGACGATGACGTTGCGGCCCGACAGGTCATGATCCCCGGCCACGACGCGGGCGGGTGTGAAGGCGCCGAAGCGGGAGCGTATCATCAGGCCACCTTGGAAAAGTCGGGCGCGCGCTTCTCGGCGAAGGCGGCGAAGGCCTCCTTGGCTTCCGGCGACTTGAGCTGGGCGGCGAAATGCAGGCCCTCGTCGTCCATGCGCTGGGCGACGCCGAGGCCTTCACGCATCAGGGCCTTGGTGATGACCACCGCGGCCGGCGGGCGGGCCGCCACGGCCTGCGCCGCGGCCAGGGCCTTGGCGCGCAGGTCGGCCAGCGGAACCGCCTCGTTGGCGATCCCCCAGTCGACGGCCTTCCTGGCGTCCACCGCCTCACCCAGCACGAACATCGAGAAGGCGCGGGCATGGCCGATGCGGTTTGGCAGGGTCAGGCTGGAAGCCGCCTCGGGGACGAGGGCCAGGTTGACGAAGGGCGTGGTCAGCAGCGCGTTCTCCGCCACATAGACCAGGTCGCAATGCAGGAGCATGGTGGTGCCGACGCCGACGGCGCGACCGTTGACCGCCGCCACGAGCGGGGTCTTGGCCCGCGCCAGGGCGGCCAGCAGCGGATTGCCGTCGCGTCGCGCCTTGTTGGCGCCGCTGTCGCCGGCGTTCACCGCGGCGAAGTCGGCCAGGTCGTTGCCGGCGGTGAACATGTCGCCATTGGCCTGGATCAGGACGCAGCGCACATCGTCGTCGAACTCGGCCTGGTCGATGGCGTCGCCCAGCGCCTGGTACATGGCGCGGGTCAGGGCGTTCTTCTTCTCCGGCCGGTTCATGGTGAGCGTCAGCACGCCGCCGGATTTTTCAATGAGAATGTGGTCGGTCATGAATCTGCGCTCCCTAATACTTACAACGTATACCTAAGCCGCGGCGCGATACCAGACGACGCCGGCGGAATCGGTCTCGGCCGTCGCCTGACCGCGCGAGAGCAGGCAGTTGAGGTGGGCGACGCTCTCGCCGGTGGCCATGCCCAGCACCCACTGGTCGATCTTCCGGCGGAACAGCACATGGAAGACGTCGACGGCCCGCTTGGGCTCGGCGATCAGGGCGGCGAGCCGGGTCAGGCCGCGCTCATGGCCTGCGATCAGGTGGTCGATGCGCGCATGCAGGCCGTGGAACGGGTCGTTGTGCGCCGGCAGGACAAGGACGTCGTCGGGCACCTGGGTCCTGATCCGGGCCAGCGAGGTCAGCCAGTCAGTCAGTGGGTCGCCCGCGGGCTCCGTCGGGAAGACCGAGACGTTGGACGAGATCTTCGGCAGCACCTGGTCGCCGGAAATGAACAGCTTCAGCTCGGGGCACCACAGGCAGGCGTGCTCGGGCGAGTGGCCAGATCCCACCACCACCTTCCACAGCCGGCCACCGATGACGATCTCGTCCCCGTCGCTCAATCGCTGGAAGCTGTCAGGCAGAGCGTGCAGGCCGCGGCCGAAGCCGCCGAACTTGGCGCGGTAGTTCTCCAGCGCCTCCTCGTCCCAGCCGGCGGCCTTGTAGAAGGTCAGGGCGTCGGCCGGGGCCTCGCGCCCGGTATCGGCGGCCAACGAGCGGCACATCAGGAACTCGAGCCGACTGATCCACAGCCGGCACTGGAACTTCCGCGTCAGCCAGCCGGCCATGCCGATATGGTCGGGATGCATGTGTGTCACGAAGACGCGGGTGACCGGCCGGCCGCCCAGGGACTCGGCGAAGGCCTTGCGCCAGGCCTGCTGGGTGTCGGCCCCGCCCATGCCGGTGTCGACGATGGCCCAGCCGCCGTCTTCCTCGATGGCCCAGACATTGATGAAGGCCAGCGAGCCGCCCAGCGGCATCCGCAGCCATTTCACGCCCGGGGCGACATCGATAGCCTCGCCCGGCCTGGGGCCGTGCTCGAAGGGGTAGCGCAGCTTGGGCCGGGGCGCCTCGGTGATGGTCTCTTCGAATCCGTCGCGCACTGCGCCGCCCTCCCACTGCTCAAGGCGCCTAGTTTCCGACGTGCGGCGGGCGGGGGCAAACCCCGAATGCAGGCGGCGGCCCGCGGTGTTCACACCGGGTTCACGCCACGCTTGCCCTTTGACGGCCCTAAGGTTTATGTCGCCCCCAGAGGGAAACACCCAGGAGTATTAGGACCATGAGGCCATTCGGAATTGGGCTGGCCGCCGTATTGGCTATTCTGGCGTTCGCGCCGGCAGCCGTCTCCCAGGGCAAGAAAGCCCCTGAAATCAGCGAAAAGCAGCGCACCCAGGGCATGGCCGAGGCGCCCGCCCTGGCCCAGTCCGCCGGCGTCGCCTGCAAGATCACCGACGCGCGCTTCATCGGCAAGGCCGACGACAAGAAGGCCAAGACCTCCACCAGCTATTACGAAGTCGACTGCGACGCCGGGCTGGGCTTCATCATCTCGGCCCCCGCCGGCGGCACGCCCACCGTCTTCACCTGCGTCGAGGCCAACACCCCGCAGCCCGACGGCAAGCCCTCGAGCCTGCCCTGCAAGCTGCCGGGCAACGCCGATCCCAAGGCCGATCTCGCCCCTGTCCTAGCCGCCGCCAAGGTGCAGTGCACCCCCGAGCAGGTCCGCGGCATCGGCCAGAGCCCGACGGCCACCTACCTGGAAGTCGCCTGCCAGGGTTCGGCCCAGGGCTACGTCATCAAGGCCAGCGCACCCATCGACGCGGCCAAGCCTGTCGAGGCCACCGACTGCATGCTCTACGACGACTCCGAGAGCAACATTAAGTGCACCCTGCGCGACAAGGCCGCCCGCCTGTCGGTGATCGACACCTATGTCGCCGCCGCCAAGAACGGCTGCACCGTGAAGGACAAGAAGTATATCGGCGTCTCGCAGACCGGCTCGGCCTTCTTCGAAGCCTCCTGCACCGACGGCAAGGGCTACCTCTACAAGGTCGACAAGGGCGTCCTGACCACGGCCTACGAATGCGCCAAGGCCACCATGGTGATGGGCGGCTGCACGCTCACCGACGCCAAGGAAGCGGTCACCGAGCAGAACGGCCTCTACACCAAGCTCGCCAAGGCCGCGAAGTTCGACTGCGAAGTCTCCAAGTACGGCCCGTTCCCGTCGAGCGACGGCAAGGACGTGGTCGAACTGGCCTGCTCCAACCGTCCCGACGGCGCCGTCGGCATCTTCGGTCCGGGGACCAAGTCCCAGGTGGTCGACTGCGCCCGCGCGCCGATCGCCGGTTATCGCTGCAGCTTCACCAAGCCCGAGGGCGGCTACAAGCTGGTCACGGCCGACCTGAAGAAGCAGGGCAAGACCGAGTGCGAGGTGTCCAACACCCGCGTGATCGGCCGCACGGCCAAGGGCACCACCTATTTCGAGGTGGCCTGCGCCGACGGCCTGAAGGGCTACATCATCGAGTACCAGCCCGAGACGCTCGAGCCGATCTCGGTCATCGGCTGCGCCTTCTCGAAGGACTGCAAGCTGCCCGGCAACAGCTAGGCGCCCTGCGACGCTGAAACGAGAAAGGCCCGCGGGTTTCCCCCGCGGGCCTTTTTCATTGGGCCGTTCGCCAGCCGAATTTCGTCAGGCGTACCCGACGGCGCGCTTGACGCTCAGGCGCGCGAACAGTTTGGCGAAGAAGCTCCGCACGGCGCGGGACGCGGCCAGCTGACCTTCGACGTTCTCGAAATCGACAAAGAGCATGATCGTATCCTTTCGACGGATGCGATCTATGGTGCGGCGCAGCAAAAATCAATGGTGCAGCGCAAAATAGCTTGAGCGTCGCCCACATCAGGCGACGGACGGACGCGACCTCGCCGGCAGGAACTTCGGATTGCGCATCAGGGCCGCGCTGACCAGGGAGATCAGCAGCCCCACCGGGAAAATCTCCACCAGGGTCATCGGCACGCGGAACAGGGGGTTGGCGTAGGATCGGCGCATGGCGTCCATCTCGGCGACGGCCTTTTCATAAGCTGCGCCGGTGACCCCCGCCGCGCGCTTGGCCTCCAGTGCGTGGGCGGCGTATTGGTCCATGAAGCTGTGGCCGGTCATGGCGAGATAGAACTCCCACACCGCGATGTAGGTGACCGAGGCGACGGTGGCGATCCCGAAGCCCAGGAGGAATGCCCGGCGGAAGGTGATGACCCCGCCCAGCGCCTGGTCGCGATGCTGCTTCACCCCCACCAGGATCGAGGACAGGGCGACCAGCATGATGAGATAGCCCAGCCAGACACTGCCGTGATCGCCCCCCGAGGCGAGGATGTTGCCGATGATGCCGGTGATGACGACAAGGCCCGAGATCAGGCCGTAGGTCAGGATGATGCGGGTCATGCCGGTGGCTCCTCGGGGTGACGGGGCGAACACAAGCGCGACGATGCGCCGGGGGCCGACGTGGCGGTATCGCCCAAAAGGGTGAGATCGCGCGCATCGCCGGTTTGGCCGGGCCGCGCGCCTTACGGGATCAGATGCAGGTCGCGCGCCTTGTTCACCGCCTGGGTCCTGCGGCTGACCTCGAGCTTGCCGAACAGGTTGGCGATGTGGGTCTTCACCGTGTTGGGCGAGAGGCCCAGGGTCCGGGCGATCTCCTTGGTGGACTGCCCGGCCGCCAGCCGCTCAAGCACCTTCAACTCCTGGCCGGTCAGGCCGAGCGAGGCCAGGGCCGCGCCATTGCGCTGGAACGGTCCCGGAGCCGCCCTCGAGGTGAGCTTCCATCCCACCCAGACGCCGCCCGCGGCGAAGGCGACGCCGATGACCGCGACATAGATCTCCCGCGAGAAGGCCCGCGCCAGGTACTGGTGCTCGAGCCATTGCACCACGAAGGCCCCGGCCGCCAGGACGAGAGCCCAGAGTATGATGGTCCGGGTCATCGGCCGATCGCCTGGCGGTCAGGCTCAGGCGCGAACGCCGAACCGCTCGGCCGACCGACGCCGAGCCTTCTGCGCCTCGGTCTCGCGATCGCGCGGCGGCGCGTTGGTCTCCAGGGAGTCCAGCAGGCGGCGGCCCGCCAGGAACACCTCCTCGGCCGCGGCGTCGAACGCCGCGGCGTTGGCCTTGGACGGCGCATTGAAGCCGCTCAGCTTGCGCACGAACTGCAGCGAGGCCGCGCGGACCTCGTCGTCCGTGGCCGCCGGCTCGAAATTGTACAGCGTCTTGATATTACGGCACATGTCGCAGCCTCCGTCGGTTCCTCAAGATATGGGCCCCGCCCTTCGCCCAAAAGGGTGCTTGGCCTAAATCGCCGCCTCGATGAACTTCGGGCCAGGCTCGTTCATGGCCCGCGCGAAGGCCTCGTCGAATTCCTCGGCCGTGGTGCAGCGTACGGCCGGCAGGCCCATACCCTTGGCCAGGGACACCCAGTCGATCTTCGGGTTTCCGAGGTCCAGCAGTTTCGACGCCGAGGGGCCGGGATTGCCGGCGCCGGTGCGGCCCATCTCGATATTGAGGATGCGGTAGCTTTGGTTGGCGAACACCACCACGGTCACATCCAGGTTCTCGCGCGCCATCGTCCAGAGGCTCTGGACCGTGTACATGCCCGCCCCGTCGCCGTTGAGCGACACGATCTTGCTGTCGGGGGCGGCCACGCCGGCGCCGATGGCCAGCGGCATGCCGATCCCAATGGCTCCGCCGGTGAGCGCCAGCACGTCGTGCGGCGGGGCCGTTCCGCAGGGCACGGCGACGCCGCCGCCGGAGGTCACCGAGTCGTCGCAGATGACCGCGCCTTCCGGCAGGTGGCGGGCGATGGAGAGGCCGGCCGATTGCGGGGTGAGCTGGCCCGTGGGCGAAGCCTCGGCCACCTTCAGCGGCTGGACCGGGCCCGAGGCCGGGGCGCCCAGCGCGTCGGCCAGGGCGGTGAGCGCTGCGACCGAGTCTTCCTGGCGGGTGGAGAGGGTCATGGTCTCGCAGCCTTCCGGGACCAGGACGCTGGGCCGGTCGGGATAGGCGAAGAAGGCGACGGGCGTGACCGTGCCGACATAGATCATCAGGTCGACGCCCGCGAGATCGGCCAGGGCCGCCTCGCCGAAATACTGCATTCGGCCGGGCTGGAAGATTCCCGCCCCGCGCGGCTGGCGGGCGATGAAGGTGTCGGTGAGTACGCGGTAGCCGGCCGCGGCCAGGCGGCTGGCCTGGGTCAGGGCCGCCGCGCTGGTGGACTGGCTGCCCAGCAGCAGCACGGGATTGGCGGCGGCCTTCAGGGCCTTTGCCGTGGTGTCGACGGCGTCAGCCGATGGGGCGGCGCGCACCGGGATGTGGGCCTTCACCGGCTTGGTGGTGGTTTCCAGCCAGGCGGAGTCGGCGGGCAGAATCAGGCTGACCGGGCCGCCGGGCGGGCCATAGCTGGCGGTGACCGCCTCGGCGGTGATCGCCGCCACGCTCTCGGGGGTGTCCGCCGACTTCACCCACAGCGAGTTGGGGCCGACGATGGTCGGGATGTCGGAGTTGAGCGGCGCGTCATATTGGCGGTGATAGGTGGCGTGGTCGCCGATCACGTTGACGATCGGCGTGAAACCGCGGCGCGCATTATGCAGGTTGGCCAGGCCGTTGCCGTAGCCGGGGCCAAGGTGCAGCAGGGTGCAGGCCGGCTTGCCCGCCATCCGGCCATAGCCGTCCGCCGCCCCGGTCGCCACACCCTCGAACAGGCACAGGACCGGGCGCATGGCCGGCTGGCGGTCCAGGGCGCTGACGAACTGCATCTCGCTGGTGCCGGGATTGGCGAAGCAGGCGGTGACCTCGTTGGCCACCAGGGTCTCGATCAGGGCGTCGGCGCCGTTCATGGATGGTCCTTGGCTAACACTTAGATGCGCCGGTCGAGGCCTTCCCAGAACGGCTCGCGCAGCTTCCGCTTGAAGATCTTCCCCGAGTCCTCGCGGGGAAGCTCGGCATGGAAATCGACGCGCTTGGGGACCTTGTAGCCCGCCATCCGCTCGCGCAGAAAGGCCCGAACCTCGCCCTCGGTGAGTTCCGCGCCGGGGGAGGGTTGGACCACCGCGCAGACCGCCTCTCCGAACTCCTCGTCGGGAATGCCGAACACGCCGCAGTCGGCCACGCCGGGCATCTTGTGCAGTTCGGCCTCGATCTCGGCGGGATAGATATTGGCCCCGCCGGAGATGATCATGTCCTTGGCCCGGTCGCACAGATAGAGGAAGCCGTCTGAGTCGAGGTAGCCGATGTCGCCCGGCGCGATGAGGCCGACCTTCTCCGACGCCGCCCGCTTGGCGTCGTCGCCGTGATAGGTGAAGTCGGCGATGCCCGCGGTTCGGGCGACCACCTCGCCCACCTCGCCGGTCGGCAGGCTGTTCCCTTCGGAATCGATGACCCTCACGTCGGCGCCCGGCATGGCGCGGCCGACCGTTCCCGGGTGGGCCAGCCACTCCTCCGAGCTGCAGAACACCACCGCGCCGGTTTCGGTCGCGCCGTAGTATTCGTTGATCACCGGCCCCCACCACTCGATCATCGCGCGCTTGATCGGCGCGGGACAAGGCGCGGCGGCGTGGACCACGAACCTCAGCGAGCTGAGGTCGTAGCGACTGCGCACCTCATCCGGCAGCTTCAGCAGCCGGCTGAACATGATCGGCACCATGTGGATGTGCGTCACCCGGTGCGTCTCGATGAGAGCCAGAAGTTCTTCGGGATCGAACCGCGCCTCCAGGATCACCCTGGCCCCGAGTCCCGCCATGATCATGCCGTAGGCGTTGGGCGCCGAATGATACATCGGTCCCGTCACCACGGTCACGATCTCGGCCGGACGATCCAGCCAGTCGGCGAACCCGAAGGCCCTTGCGAGCATGCCGGCGCTCACGGCGGCCTGTTCCGGGGTGGGGGGATTGCGCCGCACACCCTTGGGATTTCCGGTGGTGCCCGATGTGTAGATGATGGTGCCCGGCGCGGCGGCCGCCGGGCCGTCGTAGGGCGCGAAGCCCTCCAGCCAGACGCTCCAGTCGGTCATGCCCGGCGGCACGGGCGCGGCGTCGATGCCGTAGGCCTGGGCGATCTCCGGCGGGGTGGCCACGACCAGGACCGGCGTGTCCTTCGGCAAGACCTCGCGGACCCCCTCGAGCAGGTCGGCATGGATGATGATGGCCCGCGCGCCGGAGTTCTCGAACAGGTAGCGAGCCTCCGCCGGGGCGTAGTGCCAGTTCACCGGGGTCGGATAGGCGCCCAGCAGGCTGGCCGCGCCGCTGGCCTCGAAGAACGGCAGGTCGTTCCGCAGGTAGATGGCGATCAGGTCGCCGGGTCTGACGCCCAGTGACGCCAGGCCGCTGGCCGCCCGCGCCGCCCGGTCCTTCAAGGCCTCGCTCGAGAGCCTGCGCTCCCCGCTGACGATCTCGCCCATGACTTCCTTCCCACCTCCGGCTCTGCGTCCGGTCCGGCCAGCCTAGTCCGGCGTCAAGGGAAGGTCATCACCCCGTCTTGCGGCGACGCGGCGAACAGGGCCTCGACGGTCTCGGCTCGCCGCGAACGGGCCAGGGCCTGGGCGATATAGCCCTTGTCGGTGATCTCACCGGCGCCGGCGTCGGGCGGTCCGTCCAGCACCAGGGCCCGGCGGATGCGGCCCCCGGCGCCCGTCGCCCGGGCGTTGAGCCGCTCGATCCCGGCGCGGACGGCCTCGGCCACCGCCGCGCGCTTCAGATTGGGATTGGGATAGAACATCAGGCCGACGCCCTCGCGGCCCTCGCCGCAGACAACCGCGTCGGTGACCGCGTCGCCCACCGCGTCCACCGCCGAGATCCTCAGCTCGCCGACCCCGACGAAGGTGCCGCTGGCAAGCTTGAAGTTCTCCGACAGACGGCCGTCATAGATCATGCCGCGAGCCGGGTCCCCGGCGTCCACGAAGCGCGCGGCGTCCCCCAGCTTGTAGAAGCCATCCTCGTCGAAGCTCTGGGCCGACAGTTCGGGGCGCCCAAGATAGCCGGGGCTGACCTGCGGTCCCTTGACCCGAAACTCGAACTTGCCGGCCTCCGGGACCAGCTTCACCGAGGTCCCCGGCACGGGCAGTCCGATCATGCCCATGCGATCGTTCAGCCAATGGACGTTGCAGGCCGTAGGCCCTGTCTCGGTCGCGCCATAGCCTGACCCGAAACTGATCTTCTCGCCCACCGTGGCCACGGCCACCGCCTGGATGCGGTCGGAAACCTCCTGGCCCAGGGCCGCGCCGCCGTACTGCAGGTGCCGGACCCGGGCGAAGAAGACGCGGGCCAGCTCCGCGTCCCGCTCAAGCTCCCCGGCGAACAGCATCCAGCCGGCGGGGACCATGTTCTGATAGGTGGTCGAAATCTCTTTGAGGTTCCGCACCGTCTCGCCGAACCGCCCCGAGGTCGGCTGCCCTGCGTCGATATAGAGCGTGCCTCCGCGATGCAGGGACATGTGCAGGATCGCGTTGGCGCCCAGGCTGTGGCTCCAGGGCGCGCCATTGACCATCACCGGCGGCTCGTCATCGTCAAAACAGGCGGTGATCTGCGCCGCATTGGTCGCGATGCCGCGATGTAGGCAGACCACGGCCTTGGGCAGGCCGGTGGACCCCGAGGTCAACAGGTACTTGGCGTGGTCGTCGGGCCGGGCGCTGGCGGCGACCGGCGACGATTTCAGCAGCCGCTCGAAAGGGACGTCGCCGGGCCGGGCGTTGGCGCCGGCGATCACGGGCAGGCCGGCCAGGAACGGCGCCTCCAGGGCCTCGCCGAACAGGACGGCGTCCTCGGCATAGACCGCGGCAGGGTTCAGCACCTCGACCGCATGCGCCAGCCGCGCCAGGTTCGCGCCGGGCAGGCCGTACTGCGGCGAAACCGGCGCCACGGGCATGCCCTGGCTCATGGCGGCATACTTGATCAGGGCGTGGTCGATCCCGTTGCGGGCGAGGATCAGTAGCGGCCGGGTCCCGATGACGCCCAGCTCGCGCAGTCCGCCCGCCAAGGCGGCCACGGATTGCGCGGCCTCGGCGTAGCTGAGTTCGCGCCAGCCCTCGCCCGAGCGCTCGGCCAGCCAGGTGCGCGTCGGAGCCTTGGCGGCCCAAGCCTCCAGAGGCTGGGTCATGGTGGTGAAGGCTGTGGCGTAGGGAGTCGGGTTGGTGAGAATCAGCTCGCCGTTCGGCCGGGCGTCCACGGTGAGGGCGCGGACGGCGTAGCGGGCGTCACGGAACGGGGCGGTGGCGAGGTCGAGGGCGGCATCCATCGCCTAGGCTTAACCGCCCGTGGCGCGCCTCGCCAGCCTGCGAAGCAAGCGGCGTCCGCCGGTCGGGCCTAGCCCGCCAGAGTTTCGGCAAAGCGAACGGGTTCGCCCCGGCCCTCGGCGACCACCTCGTCGTCGCGCATGACCAGCTCTCCGCGGATGATGGTGGCCTTCGGCCAGCCCTTGGCCTCGAAGCCGTCGAAGGGGGTCCAGCCGGCGCGGGTGGCCATCATCTCGTGGGTGATCGTGCGGCGGGCCTTCAAGTCGACGATGGTGATGTCGGCATCGTAGCCCACCGCCAGCCGGCCCTTGTCGGCCATGCCGAACAGGCGGTTGGCCCCATGGCTGGTCAGGTCGACGAAGCGTTCAAGCGAAAGCCGGCCCTCCGCCACGTGGGTCAGCATCAGCGGCACCAGGGTCTGCACCCCGGGCATTCCGGACGGCGAGGCCGGATAGGGCCGCGCCTTCTCGTCCTTGGTGTGCGGGGCATGGTCGGAGCCCAGGACGTCGGCGACCCCGGCGGCGATCCCGTGCCACAGGCCCGCCTGGTGATAGGCGTTGCGGATCGGCGGGTTCATCTGGGCGTAGCCCTTCAGCCGCTCATAGGCTTCCGGCGCGGTGAGGGTCAGGTGCTGGGGCGTGACCTCGACGCTGGCCACGTCCTTGTGGCCGGCCAGGAAGGTCATCTCCTCTGCGGTGGTGACGTGCAGGACGTGGATGCGCTTGCCGAGCGCCTTGGCGATGCGCACCAGGCGGTGGGTCGATTCCAGCGCCGAGGCCGCGTCGCGCACCTCCTCGTGGCTTGTCCAGTCGCCGGTTCGGGCCAGCGGCCGCCGCTCGGCCAGGCGGTACTCATCCTCCGAATGGAAGGCCGCGCGGCGATGGACGTGGCGCAGCACCTGCTCCACCCCCTCGTCGTCCTGCACCAGCAAGGTGCCGGTCGAGGCGCCCATGAACACCTTGACCCCGCAGCAGCCCGGCAGCCGCTCAAGCTCCCCCAGGAACTGGGCGTTCTCGTGGGTCCCGCCCACATAGAAGGCGTGGTCGCAGTGCATGCGGCCCTTGGCGCGGGCGAGCTTGTCGGCGAGCGCGTCGGCGTCGGTGGTTGTGGGCTCGGTGTTGGGCATCTCGAAGACGGCCACCACGCCGCCCAGCACCGCCCCGCGCGAACCGCTCTCCAGGTCTTCCTTCCACTCCAGGCCGGGTTCGCGGAAGTGAACCTGGGTGTCGATGACGCCCGGCAGCACGTTCAGGCCCCTGGCGTCGAACACCTTGCCGGCCGAGGCATGGCTGAGATCGCCGATCTCGACGATCTTGCCGTCCCGCACGCCCACGTCGGCCAGACCGCGGCCTGAGTGATTCACCACCTCCCCGCCCTTGACGATGAGGTCGAAGGTCTGCGGCATGGGACGTCCTATTTCTGAGTTTGCGCCAACAGGTCCTTGGCGGCGGCGGTCACGTCGCTGACCGGCAGGTCCATCATGTGACAGAGCGCCTGCTGAAAGCCAGGGTCAACCGCGCGGATCTGCTCGAAACTCCGGGCCCCTCGGACCACCCGGGTATCGGGCCCCCAAGGCGCGTACATGCGCTCATCCGACGGGCCGAACAGGCCGACTGTGGGCGTGCCCGCCGCCGCCGCCAGGTGCATCAGGCCGGAGTCGTTGCCGATGAACAGACGCGCGCGCTTGAGGCAGGCATAGGCGGTGAGCAGGTCGACCTTGCCGGCCAGGTCCAGGGTGCGCTCGCGGGGCAGGACGTGGCGCAGGGCGGCGACCGCCTGGGCGTCGTCGGGCCCGCCGAGCAGCATCAATCGTCCGCCCGCCATGGGGCCGTGGCCGCCGACCAGCTGGTTGGCCACCTGGGCGAAGCGCTCGGCCGGCCAGGTCTTGCCCACCCAGTTGGCGGCCGGGGCGAGGGCCAGGATCGGCCCGCGGCCGGCGGTCAGCTCATTGGCATAGGCCTCGGTCGCCTCGGTGGTGAACAGGTAGGGGGCGACCGGATCGTCCTCGATCTTCAGGAGGCGCGAGGCCTCGACGACCTTGTGCACCACCGGCCCGGAGCTGCGCTTGAACACCGCCCGGCGATCGCGCTTCAGCAGCTGGGAGATGGCCGAGCCGCGCAGGTCGACGATAAGGCCCCATTTCTTTCGCCGCACCCGGTTCCACAGGTCCAGCCAGTGGCCGCCGCTCTTGGACTTCTCGAAGACGATGATCTCGTCCAGGTGCGGCGTGTCGAGGAACAGGGGCGCGGCGGCCGGTCCCGCCACGATGGTGAAGCGGGCGTTGGGCACCTCCTCCACCAGCTTGCGGATCAGCCCGGACGACAGCACGGCGTCGCCGATGCGCGTCGCCGTGATGAACAGAATCGGGAAGGACCCGTTGGACATCGGAACTGTATAAGGGGCCTGGCGCTGGCGCTCCACCCGGCGAGCCCTTAACTGCGACACCATGACGAAACCAACCTCCATCGCCCGCTTGAACAGCCGAGCCCTGATCGCGGTCTCGGGCGAGGATTGGCGGAGCTTCCTGCAGGGTCTGATCACCCAGGACGTCGAAAGCCTGGCGCCGCGCGAACTGCGCTTCGGCGCCCTGCTCACGCCCCAGGGTCGTCTGATGTACGACATGTTCCTGGTTGGGCGCGAGGATGGCGCGTGGCTGGATGTCGGGGCGGCGGGGCGCGAGGCCCTGATCCTTCGGCTCTCCATGTACCGCCTGCGCGCCAAGGTGAAGATCGAGGCCGACGCGACGCCGGTGTTCGCGGCCTTCGGCGCCGACCCCGGCGCGGGCTGGCTGACGGATCCGCGACTGCCGGGCCTGGGCTGGCGCGGCTATGGGATCGCGGCCGCGGCGAATGCCGACGAAGCCGCCTACGACCTCCATCGCCTAGCCCTGGGCGTGCCCGGCCCGGCCGACTGGGCGGGCGAGGCGACCTATCCCATCGAGGCGAATTTCGACCTGCTGAACGGCATCGACTTCAAGAAGGGCTGTTTCGTCGGCCAGGAGACCACCTCGCGCATGAAGCGCCGGGGCCAGATCAAGAGCCGCATGCTGCCCCTGGCCTTCGAGGGCGAGCCGCCCGTTTCGGGCGCCGAGGTGCTGAACGGCGAGCTGCGCGCCGGGGAGGTGCTGTCGGGCGCCGACGGCCGCGCCATGGCCTTGGTCCGGCTGGACCGCATCGACGGCGAGTTGATCGCGGACGGGCGGAAGGTGCGGGCGGAAACGCCGGGGTGGTTCGGGGCCTAGCTCCGGAAGAACCCTCGCAACGCCGCCAGGGTCTCGGCCGGTCGTTCCTCCGGGATGAAGTGGCCGCTGTCGATGGCTTGGCCCTGAACGTCGTGTGCCCACTCCCGCCAGATCGCCAGCACGTCGTACCAGGCCGCCAGAGCTCCTCGCGCGCCCCACAGCACCTGGAGCGGAGCGGCGATCTTGGTCTTCCCACGATCTGCCTCGTCGGCGGCGATGTCGTAGGAGGCGCCCGCGCGATAATCCTCGCACATGGCGTGGATCACGCCCGGATCGGCCGCGGCCTTGCGGTAATCGGCATAGGCGTCGTCGGCGAAGGGCGCCTTGCCCCCGCGCAGCATGCCGCCGAACAGGAAGGTGTCCGGGTCGGCGGCGATGAGATTTTCGGGGAACGGCGCCGGCTGGGCCAGGAAGCTCCAGTGCCAGTAGCCCAGGGCGAAGCGCTTGTCGGCGCGCTTCCAGACCTCGGCGGTGGGAATGATGTCGAGGATCGAAAGCCTCCGCACCGCCTGGGGGTAGTCCAGCGCCAAGCGGTAGCCGACGCGGCCGCCGCGGTCATGGCCGGCCAGGTCGAAGCGGGCGAAGCCGAAATGCTCCATCAGGGCCACGGCGTCGCGGGCCATGGCGCGCTTGGAATAGCTCTCGTGGCCTTCATTGGCCGCGGGCTTGGAGCTCTCGCCATAGCCGCGCAGGTCGGGCGCCACCACCGTGAAATCCTTGGCCAGGTCGTCGGCGATCTTGCCCCACATCATGTGGGTCTCGGGATAGCCGTGCAGCAGCAGGAGCGGCGGGCCCGAGCCGCCATGGCGCACGCGCAGGGTCGCCTCGCCCACGTCCACCCGCGACAGTTGGAAGCTCTCGAACGCCATGCCCGCAGGCTCCGCTTGATAGGTCGGCCCGCCGCCGCCAAAACTGGCGGCCATGACTTCCGACCCGATTCGATGCGGCTGGCGCGGCATGGCCGGCGACCCGCTCTATGAGGCCTATCACGACACGGAATGGGGCGTGCCGGAATACGACTCCCGCGCGCTTTGGGAAAAGCTGGTGCTGGACGGGTTCCAGGCCGGGCTCGCCTGGATCACCATCCTGCGCAAGCGCGACGCCTTTCGCGCCGCCTTCGCCGACTTCGATCCTGAGAAGGTGGCCCGCTTCGGCGAGGCCGACCGCGCCCGGCTGATGGCCGACGCCGGCATCGTCCGCTCCAACGGCAAGATCGACGCGGCGATCGGCGGCGCGCGGATCTATCTCGACATGCGCGACAAGGGCGAGGACTTCTCCCAGTTCCTTTGGAGCTTCACCAACGGCCGGGTGATCCAGAACAGGTGGGAACGCATCGACCAGGTTCCCGCCCAGACCCGGGTGGCCGAGGAGATGTCCAAGGCGCTGAAGGCCAAGGGCTACAAGTTCGTCGGCCCGGTGATCGTCTACGCCTTCATGCAGGCCACCGGCTTCGTCAACGACCACCTGACCTGCTGCCACCGGCACGCCCAGGTCCGCCGCATGAGCCCAGCCTGATGCCGGACATGCTGCTGGAAATGGCCTGTCCGGGCCCAGTCTGCGGCGTCGATGAGGCGGGCCGCGGGCCCTGGGCCGGGCCGGTCTCGGCCGGCGCGGTGATCCTCGATCCGGCGCGAGTGCCCGCCGGCCTGGACGATTCCAAGAAGCTCACCGCCAAGGCCCGCGAGGCCCTGGAGATCGAGATCAAGCAGCACGCCATCGCCTGGGGCGTCGGCTTCGCCTCGGTGGAGGAGATTGCGCAGCTCAATATCCTGCACGCCTCCGGCCTGGCCATGTGCCGCGCCATCGAGGCGCTCAGCGTGACCCCGGTCTACGCCCTGGTGGACGGCAACTACCACTTCAAGCTGCCCTGCGAGGTGAAGACCGTGGTCAAGGGCGACGCCATCAGCTGCTCCATCGCCGCGGCTTCGATTCTCGCCAAGGTCGCCCGCGACCGGCTGATGGTGGAGATGGACAATCTATATCCAGGATATGGTTTTGCCGGCCACAAAGGGTATCACGCCCATGTCCATGTGGAGGCCCTGCGCACCCTGGGACCCTGCGAAATCCACCGGCGGGGTTGGGAACCGGTGCGGCTGGCGCTGATCGGGCGCGGCGAACTGGCTGTCGATTGACCGTAAAGTTCGATTTACGGTTCGTTCACCACGTTTTTCAACGTGCCCTTCACCACGATGACTCACGATTCCGACTCCGGACATCGAGGTCAGTGACATGGGCGTATCCCCCGACAGCATCATCCACGGCGACTGCATCGCGGAGCTGAAGAAGCTGCCCGAGAAGTCGGTCGACCTGGTGTTCGCCGACCCGCCCTACAACCTCCAGCTCGGCGGCGACCTGCTGCGCCCGGACAACTCCAAGGTCGACGCGGTCGACGACCACTGGGACCAGTTCGCCAGCTTCGAGGCCTACGACACCTTCACCAAGGCCTGGCTGACCGAGTGCCGCCGGGTGCTGAAGGACGACGGCGCGCTGTGGGTGATCGGCAGCTACCACAACATCTTCCGGGTCGGCGCGACCCTGCAGGACCTGGGCTTCTGGCTGCTGAACGACATCGTCTGGCGCAAGGCCAACCCGATGCCGAACTTCAAGGGCACCCGCTTCACCAATGCGCACGAGACCCTGATCTGGGCCGCCAAGGGCCGCGGCTCGCGCCGCTATACCTTCAATTACGACGCCATGAAGATGGCCAATGACGACATCCAGATGCGCTCGGACTGGACCTTCCCGCTGTGCACCGGCGAGGAGCGGCTGAAGGACGAGCACGGGGTCAAGGCCCACCCGACCCAGAAGCCCGAGGCCCTGCTGCATCGGGTGATCCTCGCCTCCACCAAGCCGGGCGACATCATTCTCGACCCGTTCTTCGGCACCGGCACCACCGGCGCCGCGGCCCGGCGCCTGGGTCGCAAGTTCATCGGCCTGGAGCAGGACGAGAAGTACGTGAAGCTCGCCCGCGAACGGATCGCGCGCGTCATTCCCATGGCCCCCGGCGACCTGGAGGTCACCGGCTCCAAGAAGTCTGAGCCCCGCGTGCCCTTCGGCCAGGTGCTGGAGGCGGGGCTGCTCAGCCCCGGCGACACCCTCTACTGCCCCAAGGGCGAACGCGTCGCCCGCGTGCGCGCCGACGGCAGCCTGGTGATCGGCGACCTATCCGGCTCGATCCACAAGGTCGGCGCCATGGTGCAGTCGGCCCCGGCCTGCAACGGCTGGACCTACTGGCACTTCAAGTCGGACAAGGGCCTGGCGCCCATCGACGTGCTGCGCTCGAAGATCCGCTCGGCGATGCCGGCGGCCTAGGAGCTTCTGTCTGCGCGGCCCTGGCGAAGATCATCGGCCTAGAGCAAGCTGTTCAGCCCCGCCCGCGCGGCCTTCAGGAACACGCTCGGCAGGGCGTCCAAGCCCGAACGCGGCGTCCAGATCAGGCCCTCGGCGTCGCCCTCGGCCCGCATGAGGCGCAGGGTCAGGGTGAAGTGGGTGAAGCCGTGCTCGACCTCGCCGACAGGCCGCCAATCGGCGCCGACCGGAGCGGCGTGCCGGGCCTCCTCGTCGCTCCAGCCCACGCCGCGCCAGTCGCTGGTCGGCAGGGCCAGCATCCCGCCCAGCAGCCCCTTGGGCGGACGGCGGACCAGGGCCACCTCGTTCCCGCGGGTCAGGATATAGGCCACCCCATGCCGGTGCGGCCGCACGGCCTTGGCGGTCCGCCGCGGATAGGTCTCCGGCGCGCCGCCGGCCAGGCCCGCGCAGAAGGCCGCCACCGGGCAGCGATCGCAGAGCGGGCCTTTCGGACGGCAGACCGTGGCGCCGAGGTCCATCAGGGCCTGTGCCCAGTCGCCGGGCCGCTCGTCGCGGACCAGGGCCTCGGCGAGCCGCTTCAGTTCCGGCTTGGCGTCGGGCAGCGGCGTCTCGACGGCGAACAGCCGCGCCATGACCCGCTCCACATTGCCGTCCACCACATTGGTCGGCCGGTCGAAGGCGATCGCCGCCACCGCCGCGGCCGTATAGGGCCCGAGCCCCGGCAGGGCCCGCAGCCCCTCCTCCGTGTCCGGGAACACTCCGCCATGGTCGCGCGCCACCGCCCGGGCGCAGGCCAGCAGGTTGCGGGCGCGGGCGTAGTAGCCGAGCCCCGCCCAGGCGGCCATCACCTCCCCGTCCTCCTCGGCGGCGAGGTCGGACACGGTCGGCCAGCGGGCGGTGAACTTCAGGAAGTAGGGCGTGGCGTGCGGCACGGTGGTCTGCTGCAGCATCACCTCCGACAGCCAGACCCGGTAGGGATCGGCCCGCACGCCGCCGCGCCCGTCCGAGGGGCCCACGCGCCAGGCCAGGTCGCGGGCGCCCACGTCGTACCAGGCGAGCAGGGCTGAACGGAGGGCCTCGGGGGTCACGGCTCTTCGCTACCCGATCCTCGCCTCCCGGGGGAGCCTTGATGTAGGATCGGGCCGATGGCCCGTGAACTCCCCACCGCCGCCGAGGCCGCCGCGATCCTGGCGCGCAAGCACACGCGGCCGCAGCGCCGTCCGCCGCCGGTGGCCGGCCGCAGCCTGAACCGGCTGCTGAAGACCCTGGACGCCAAGTACGGCCAGGGACCCAGCGCCCTGCAGGCCCGCTGGCGCGAGATCGTCGGGGTCGAGATCGCCCGGCGCACCGAGCCGGTGAAGCTGACCAAGCCGCGCACCGGCGGTCCCGCCGCCCTGGAGATCCGGGTGGCCGGCGCCTCGGCGGCGCTGATCCAGCATCAGGCGCCCGAGATCGTGGCGCGGGTGAACCTGTTCCTGGGCGAGGCGGCGGTGAACAAGCTGCGGATCGTCCAGGGTCCGCTGCGGGCGAGCGCCGAGACCGGCAAGCCTGTCCGCCGCCGTTCGGCCCCGCTGGACGCCGCCGAGGAGGCCGAGCTGGCCGCCAGCCTGGCCGCCGCGCCCGACGGCCCTCTGAAAGCCGCATTGCTCAGCTTGGGTCGCGGCGTGCTGCGGCGTCGCACCGGTTGACTTTGGACTCTTCCAAACGTTCCTGCCGGCGGGAATCGCGCTTTACTCACCCATTCGGAATTCTGAGGGTCTCATGCTGAACTTCAACCGTCGTCTGCTCGTCGTCGCCGCGCTGGGAGCGCTGGCCCTGGCCGGCTGCTCCAAGCCCGCCGGGACCGCGGCCGGCGACGACATGACCATGGGCGACCCCAAGGCCCCGGTGAAGCTTGTCGAGTACGCCTCGCTGACCTGCAGCCACTGCGCCACCTTCAACGCCGAGGTCTTCCCGGAATTCAAGAAGAAGTACATCGACACCGGCAAGGTCCACTACACCCTCAAGGAGTTCCTGACCCCGCCCGCCGAGGTGGCCGCCGCCGGCTTCCTGATGGCCCGCTGCGCCGGCAAGGATAAGTATTTCAGCGTGGTCGACGCCGTGTTCCACGCCCAGCAGGAGATGTTCACCACCGGCGACATGCGCGGCAGCCTGCTCCGCGTGGCCCAGTCGGCCGGCATGAACGAGCAGCAGTTCAACGCCTGCGTTTCGGACGAGGCGGCCCTGAAGGCCCTGGACGACCGGGTCACCAAGTCCGCGCGGGAACAGAAGATCAGCGCCACCCCCACCTTCGTCGTCAACGGCAAGGTGGTGAAGGAAGGCGAGATGAGCATGGCCGAGCTGGACGCCGCGATCGCGGCGGCGTCGAAGTAGGAACCCGGATGAACGCGCCGTCCCGCCGCACCCTGATCGCCGCCGCCCTGGTTGCGATGGCGTTCGCGGCGGGTCCGGCCGCCGGCGCGCCCCTGGTCGGCGACATGAGCCTTGGCGATCCCAGGGCCCCGGTGAAGATGGTCGAGTACGCCTCGTTGAGCTGCGTCCACTGCGCGGCGTTCAACAACGAGATCTTCCCGCACTTCAAGAAGACGTACATCGACACCGGCAAGGTCCACTACACCCTGCGAGAGGTGCTGACCGAGCCCGCGAACATAGCCGCCGCGGGCTTCATGACCGCCCGCTGCGCCGGGGCGGAGAACTATTTCAAGGTGGTCGACGCGGCCTTCCGCGGCTTCCCGGAGATGATGCGCACCCAGAACGCGCGGGCCAATCTCGTGGCCGCGGCCAAGGCCGGCGGCCTGACAGAAGCCCAGTTCGTCGCCTGCGTCGGCGACCAGGCGGGGTTGGAAGCCATGCAGACCCGGGCGAGCGAGAACGCCGAGAAGGGCGCGATCAGGAGCACCCCCACCTTCTTCTTCAACGGCAAGAAGGTCGCCGAGGCCGCCATGAGCCTCCCCGAACTGGACGCCGCTGTGGCCTCCGCCGCCAAGACAGCCGCGAAATAGGAGGCGGACCTGCACTTCCAGCGCCTCCGTCTCTCCGGGTTCAAGTCCTTCGTCGAGCCGACGGAGTTCCGGATCGAGCCTGGGGTCACGGGGATCGTCGGGCCGAACGGCTGCGGCAAGTCCAACCTGCTGGAAGCCCTGCGCTGGGTGATGGGCGCCAATTCCGCCAAGGCCATGCGGGCCGGCGGGATGGACGACGTGATCTTCGCCGGCTCCGGCGACCGCGCCTCGCGCAACCACGCCGAGGTCACGCTGACCATCGACAACGCCGACCGCAAGGCGCCGGCGGCCTTCAACGACGTCCCGGTGCTGGAGGTGGTCCGCCGCATCGATCGCGGTGCGGGCTCGACCTACAGGATCAACGGCAGGGAGGTTCGCGCCCGCGACGTGCAGCTGCTGTTCGCCGACGCGTCCACCGGCTCCAACTCCCCGGCCCTGGTGCGCCAGGGGCAGATCTCGGAGCTCATCGCCGCCAAGCCTCAGAACCGCCGGCTGATCCTGGAAGAGGCCGCCGGGGTCTCGGGCCTGCATTCCCGCCGCCATGAGGCCGAGCTGCGATTGCGGGCGGCCGAGACCAACCTCTCGCGGCTTGACGATGTGGCGGGCGAGCTGGAGAGCGCGCTCAACCGGCTGAGGCGCGAGGCCCGCCAGGCGGAGCGCTACAAGAAGCTCTCGGCCGAGATCCGCTCCCTGCAGGGCGCGGTGCTGTTTTCCCGCTGGGCCGAGGCCAAGGGCGCGGCCGAGCGGCTGGCGACCGAGGCCGCCGACGCCGCCCGCGCCGTGGAGGAGACCGCCCGGCAGGCGGCGAGCGCCACCACCCTGGCGGCCCAGGCCGAGGAGGCCATCGCCCCGCTGCGAGAGACCGAGACCGTGGCGGCCGCCATCCTGCACCGCCTGGCCATCGACAAGGACCGCCTGGACCGCGAGGGCGAGGCCATCGCCGCCGAGGTGGAACGACTGGTCGGCGAGGTCGGCCGCATCGACGCCGACCGCGCCCGCGAGACCCAGATCGTCGAGGACGCCGACGTCGCCCTGAAGCGCATGGCCGACGACCTGCAGGCGCTCGAAGCTGCCATCGCCGCGGCCCCGGACCGCTCGACCGAGCTGGAAGCCGCCGCCCGGGCCTCCGACGCCGCCCGCGTCGCCGCCGACGAGGCGGTGGAGGAGCTGGCCACCCAGGCCGCCGCCGACGAGGCCCGCCGCCGGGCCGGCGCCGCCCGGGTCGATGAGGCCACCAACCGCGTGTCGCGCACCCGCCGCGCCCTGGACCAGGCCAGGACCGAGCGCGAACAGCTCGGCCCGGCGGTCAATCCCCAGACCGCCCAGGCGCGCGCCGAGCTGGAGCGCGCCGAGGCGACGCTGACCACGGTCCGCGCCGCCCTGGAGGCGGCCGAGGAGGAGCGCAGCAAGGCCGCCGCCGCCGAGAACGAGCTTCGTGAGGCCGCCCGCAAGCAAGACGATCAGCTCGGCCGCCTGACCGCCGAGGCCCGCGCCCTGGCCCAGATCGTGGCCCAGCAGCGGCGCGGCGGATTCACGCCGGCCCTGGACGAGGTCGCCCCCGATCGCGGCTATGAGAGGGCGCTGGCCGCCGCGCTGGGCGACGATCTGGACGCGGCGCTGGATCCCAAGGCGCCGGCCTTCTGGGGTGGACGCGAGGCCACCGCTCCGGCCTGGCCGAGCGGCGCCCAGCCCCTGGCCCCGCTGGTCAAGGCCCCGGGCGCGCTCGCCGCCCGCCTGGCCTTCACCGCCCTGGTCCCCCGCGAGGACGGCGACCGGCTGCAGGGCCAGCTCGCCCCCGGCTGCCGTCTGGTCTCCCGCGAGGGCGACCTCTGGCGCTGGGACGGGTTCACCGCCCGCGCCGACGCCCCCAAGCCCGCCGCCGTGCGGATGGAACAGAAGACCCGGCTGACCGAGGTCGAGGCCGAGATCGAGCTCATCTCGCCCAAGGCCAAGCTCGCCAAGGACGCCCTGGCCGCCGCCACCGCCCGGGTCCGCGCCGCCGAGGAAACCCTGCGCGCCGCCCGCCGCGAGCCGCCGGCCGCCGAACAGAAGGTCTCCGCCGCCCGCGCCACCGTCGAGAAGCTGGACCGCGAGGCCGCCCGCCGCGAGGCCCACGCCCAGTCCCTCGACGACGTGATCGGCCGCTTCGAGGCCGAGCTCGCCGACGCCGAATCCATCCTGCGGGTCGCGGTGAGCGAATCGGCTGAGGACACCGCCGTGGGCGACCTGCCGGCCCGGCTGGCCCAGGCCCGCGCCGCCGCCGGACCCGCGCGCGAGGCCGCGTCCGCCGCCCGCTCGGCGCTTGAGATCGAGGTCCGCGAGCGCGACGGACGCGCCCGTCGGCTGGAGCATCTGCGCCGCGACGCCGACGACTGGACCCGCCGCGGCCAGGCCGCCGCCAGGCGCCTGGAGCACCTGGTCGAGGCCCGCGCCGGCGCGCAGGGCAAGCTGGACAAGGCGCACGAGGCGCCGGCCACGCACCAGGCGCGTCTGCAGACCCTGTTGGACGAGCTGTCCCAGGCCGAGGCCCGCCGCAGCCAGTCGTCCGACGCCCTGGCCCATGCCGAGGGCGCGCGGGCCGAGGCCGACCGCGCGGTGCGGGCCGCCGACGCGGCCTCGTCCCAGGCCCGCGAACTGCGCGCCTCCCTCGACGCGCGCCTCGAGGGCGCCGGCGAGCGGCTGGCGGAGGTCACCGGCCAGATCCGCGAGACCGCCCGCATCGAGCCCGAGCAGCTCGGCCGCAAGCTCGCCGACGACGCGGTGGCCATCCCCGCCGAGCCAGGCGGCATGGAGGCCCACCTCTACAATCTGGAGCGCCAGCGCGACGCGATCGGCCCGGTGAACCTGCGCGCCGAGGAGGAGGCCGTCGAGCACGCCGCCCGCCTGGAGACCATGCAGACCGAACGCGCCGACCTGACCGGCGCCATCGCCCGCCTGCGCCAGGGCATCGACGAACTGAACGGCGAGGGCCGCGAGCGCCTGCTGGCCGCCTTCGAGGTGATCAACGAGCACTTCAAGACGCTCTTCCAGGCCCTGTTCGAGGGCGGCCAGGCCGAGCTGCGCCTGGTCGAGTCCGAGGATCCGCTGGAGGCCGGGCTGGAAATCTACGCCTGCCCGCCCGGCAAGCGCATGGCCACCATGAGCCTGATGAGCGGCGGCGAGCAGGCGCTCACAGCCGCGGCGCTGATCTTCGCGGTGTTCCTGGCCCAGCCGTCTCCGATCTGCGTGCTGGACGAAGTGGATGCTCCGCTGGACGACGCCAATGTCGACCGGTTCTGCAATCTGCTCGACGAAATGCGCCGCCGGACCCAGACCCGCTTCATCGCCATCACCCATAATCCGGTGACCATGGCGCGCATGGACCGGCTGTTCGGGGTCACCATGGCCGAGCGTGGGGTTTCGCAATTGGTCTCGGTCGACCTGCGCCAGGCCGAGGCCATGGCGGCGCAATAGCGCACCTGGGCGCATCCGCCACTTATCACCCCGAAAACGCCATATAAATCAGGCAGTTAATAACTGCCCTCGCAACCTTGACGCACTGCAACCGCGTCTATAGGTTCCGCGCGACCTAAAGCCCCCGCCGTGGCGGCAGACGTCGCGGTCGAAAGGCCCTTCGACGTATGCCCAGGACGGACGAGACGAAATCCGAGACCCACAGTCTCGAATCGCGCCTCGAAGCGGCCGAGTCGGCGCAGGCCCGCAAGGCCAGCGGCGAAACGCACCGGGCGATGGCGCAGGGTTACCGCTTCATCGGTGAAGTGGTGGGTGGGGTGCTCATGGGAGTCGGCCTCGGCTGGCTCATCGATCGCTACGCCGGCACGGCCCCATTCGGGCTGGTCGGCGGTTTGCTGATCGGTTCGGGGCTTTCCATTTTCGTGGCGGTGCGAACCGCGACGCGGAATACCAAGGACGCGATGGCGAAGGCCGGGCCGCTGCCCGCCGTCGCCGACGACGAAGACGAGGATTGAGGACCGTACTGGTGGAACAGCCTGCCATTGAACCGATGCACCAGTTCCTGGTCCAGAAGCTCGTCCAGGGACCGGTGTTCAACATCGGCGGCCTGACCTTCGACATGTCGATCACCAATTCGGTGGCCAGCATGATCGCCGGCGCGATCATCCTCATGGCCTTCTTCGCCATGACGGCGCGCGGCCAGCTGGTGCCGAACCGTGGCCAGGCCCTGGCCGAGGCGCTCTACAACATCGTCGACCGCGTGCTGGTCACGCCGATCATCGGCCCCGGCGGCCGGCCCTACATCCCCTACCTCTTCACCCTCTTCACGGTCATCCTGGTCCTGAACCTGATGGGCGTGCTGCTGGCGATCGGCAATCTGGGCGGCCTGACGCTCACCTTCACGGTCACCTCGCAACTGGCGGTCACCGCGACCCTGGCCGTCCTGACCTTCTTCAGCGTCTTCTTCCTGGGCTTCATCAAGCACGGCCCCAAGTTCCTGGGCCTGTTCTTCCCCTCGGGCATGGGCGTCATCGGCGCCATCCTGATGGCCCCCATCGAGATGATCTCCTACTTCGTGCGCCCGGTGACCCTGGCCATGCGACTGTTCGGCAACATGCTGGGCGGCCACGTCGTGATGAGCCTGTTCGGCTCCTTCGTGGTGGCGCTGGGCCTGGTCGCCCTGTCGGGCGGGGTCGCCGCCCTGGCCATCGTCCCCAGCGTCCTGTCGTTCGCCATGATCGTCGGCCTGACCGGCCTCGAGCTGGTGGTCGCCGTTCTCCAGGCCTTCGTGTTCACCGCGCTGGCCACCGTCTATCTCAACGAGGTCGTGAACTTCGGTCACGGCCACTAACCCAAGCTACTTCTCAAGAGGACTATTCAAATGGAAGCTGAAGCCGCGAAGCTTATCGGCGCTGGCCTCGCCACCTCGGGCATGATCGGGGCCGGTATCGGCCTGGGCACCCTGTTCGGCAACTACCTGCAAGCCGCGATCCGTAACCCGGCCGCCGCCGCCAGCCAGCAGACCATGCTGTTCCTGGGCATGGCCCTGACCGAAACCATGGGCCTGTTCGCCTTCGTGGTCTCGCTGATCATCCTGTTCGCCTAAGCCTGCGACCGAGCGCCCCATGGCGATGCAATCTCACGAAGACGCTGCCGCGACGGGCCACGAGCCCGCCGCGCCCGGCCAAGAGGCCGGGGCCGCGGGCGCTCACGAAGGTGCGGCCGGCGGACACGAGTCCAGCGGCCTGCCGCAGTTCGACTTCTCCCAGTGGCCCGGGCAGATCGCCTGGTTCCTGATCATGTTCTTCGTCGTGATGGCGTTCATGCGCTTCTTCGCGACGCCGAAGCTGGGCGGAACCATCGAGGCGCGGGACGGCAAGATCGCCGGCGACATCGCCGACGCTCGCCGCATGAAGGACGAGGCCGACACCCAGGCCCAGACCGCCGCGGCCGAATCCACCCAGGCCCACGCCAGGGCGCGGAAGGTTGCGGGCGACGCCCGGGCCAAGGGCCAGGCCGAGATCGCTGCTCGGCTCGCCGAGGAAGAAGCCAAGCTGGCGGTCATCGCCTCCGAGGCCGAGGCGCGTATCGCCAAGGCCCGTGACGCGGCGATGGCCAATGTCGCCAGCATCGGTCGGGACACCGCTCAGGCGATCGTGGCGAAGCTCACCGGCAAGTCCGCCACTCCGGCCGAACTGGCCGCCGTGGCGAAGGGATAGACGATGGAACTGCTGATCGACGCGCACTTCTGGGTCGGCGTCGCCCTCGTCGTGTTCCTGGGCATCCTGGTGTTCGCCGGGGTCCACAAGTTCGCCTGGAAGGCGCTCGGCGACGCCGGGGCCAAGGTCCAGGCGCAGCTCGACGAAGCCGCGGCTCTGCGCAAGGAAGCCCAGGCGCTGCTGGACGACATCAAGCGCCAACGCGACGAGGCCGAGAAGGCTGCGGCCGAGATGCTGGCCAACGCCCAGGAAGACGCCAAGCGCATGGCGCTCGAGGCCCAGGCCAATCTCGAAGACCAGATCAAGCGTCGCGGCGCCCTGGCCGAACGCAAGATCGCCAACGCCGAGGCCCAGGCCGCGGCCGAGGTGAAGGCCGCCGCCGCCGAGTTCGCCGCCCAGATGGCGGAGGACCTGCTGGTCAAGCGGCTGGCGGGCGCTTCCAGCGATCCGCTGGTCGACGGGGCGATCAAGCAGCTGGCGACCAAGCTGCAATAGGCCTGCCAGATCCTGATACGAAAACGGCGGGCCTCGCGGCCCGCCGTTTCTGTTTTGCTGGAGCTATTTGGCCTGAGAGGCTTGCGACTTGCGGCGGCGAAGCAGGCGTCGCAGCGGCGAGATCACCCGCGGATGGGCCTGGTGCAGGCGCACGAAATGGCGCCGCGCCTTGAACGAATTGCGCAGGATGACCATCAGCCCGACCACGATGACCGGTATGCCGCCGGGACCCGGGATCGGGGCGATCAGCACGCCGAGCAGCACGATCACGGCGCCCAGGCCGACGAACCCAGCGCGCACGAGTCGCGCCGCCAGTTCGCGGGCGGCGTCGTCGGGCGCGCGATGAGCGCGCATGCTGGGCATGGCGTAGGACACGTACGTTCAACCTGGGTGTAGCGCCCGCGCGCCGTTCTTGGGGAGGACCGGCGGTCGAGCTCACTGCGATATGAGAACGTAGTAGGGAGTCGTAAAGACGACCCTGCAGTTAAATTTCGTCCATTCGTTGCTATTCAGCTGCAATCGGCGCCGGAGACACACCTGCGAGCTCCGGCTTCCACGTCAAGCGCGGTTTCCGGGCCGCCAGGGTCTCGTCCAGCCGCCGCAGGGGCGCGAGGTAGGGCGCCCCCTTGAACCGATCTACGTCCCCCGCCTTGGCTGCCTGGGCCAGCAGGACGAGCGCGTGGCAGAAGCGGTCGAGCTCCTGCTTGGACTCCGTCTCGGTCGGTTCGATCAGCATCGCGCCGTGCACGACCAGGGGGAAGTACATGGTCATGGGGTGGAAGCCCTCGTCGATCATCGCCTTGGCGAAGTCGAGGGTGGTCACGTCGGTGCCCTCCAGCCAGGCGTCGTCGAACAGGGCCTCGTGCATGCAGGGGCCGTCCGGGAAAGCCGGGGTCATCACCACCGACAGCTTGGCCTTGATGTAGTTGGCGTTCAGCACCGCGTCCTCGGCCACCTGCCGCAGGCCGTCGGCCCCGTGGCTCAGCATGTAGGCGTAGGCGCGGACGAACATGCCCATCTGGCCGTGGAAGGCGCTCATGCGGCCGAAGGCCTGGGCGGCCTCGCCCTCGGCGTCCTCCACCAGCTTGAAGCCCTCGCCATCGGAGACCACCCAGGGGGCCGGCGCGAAGGGCGCCAGGGCCGCCGACAGCACCACGGGGCCCGCACCCGGCCCGCCACCGCCATGGGGCGTGGAGAAGGTCTTGTGCAGGTTGATGTGCATGGCGTCGACGCCCAGGTCGCCCGGCCGCACCCGGCCGACGATGGCGTTGAAGTTGGCGCCGTCGCAGTAGAAGTACGCGCCCGCCTCATGGGTCAGGCGGCCGATCTCGATGACGTCGCGCTCGAACAGGCCGCAGGTGTTGGGATTGGTGACCATGATCGCCGCCACGTCGGGCGAGAGCTTGGCCGCCAGGTCGGCGATGTCGACCCGGCCGTCGTCGGTCTGGGCGATCTCCACCACCGAATAGCCCACGAAGGCGGCTGTGGCGGGGTTGGTGCCGTGGGCCGAGGTCGGCACCAGCACCGTGCGGCGATGCCCCTGGCCATTGGCCTCGTGCGCCGCCTTGATGGTCAGCAGGCCGCACAGTTCGCCGTGGGCGCCGGCCTTGGGCGACATGGCCACGGCGGGCATGCCGGTGAGGGTCTTCAGCCAGTGGGCCAGGCGGTCGATCAGGGCCAGGGCGCCCTGGACCGTCGACTGCGGACTCAGCGGATGCAGGTCACCGAAGCCGGCCAGTCGCGCCATCTTCTCGTTGAGGCGCGGGTTGTGCTTCATGGTGCATGAGCCCAGCGGATAGAGCGCCAGGTCGATGGCGTGGTTCTTCTGGCTGAGCCGCACGTAGTGGCGCATGGCCTCCGGCTCCGAGAGCCCCGGCAGGCCGATGGGGGCGGTGCGCACCAGGTCGCCCAGGTCCGAGGCGTCGTGCTGGGCGGGCGCGAGGTCGACGCCGGTCTTGTCCCAGCCGCCCATCTCGAAGATCAGGGCCTCATCCTGCAGCAGGCCACGCGCGCCGGTGAGGGACTGGCGCGACGTCTCGAGGACGGCTTCCGGGCGGGTCGGGCGGCCCACATTGAGCATGGTCATTGGCCGGTCCTCCGGGCGAGGGCGTCAGCGAAGGCGGCGATGTCCTTCGTGGTGGTGGTTTCAGTGGCGGCGACGAGCAGGACGTCGTCCATGCCGGCCTCGGGCGCCAGGCGGAAGAACGGCACGCCGGCGACAATCCCGTCGGCCAGCAGGGCCTCGACGGTGGCCGCCGCGTCGCCCTTCAGGCGGATCGCGAACTCGTTGAAGAACCGTGGCGTGAGGATCTCCACCCCGGCGACCTTGGCGAGCGCGTCGCGCAGCTCGCGGGCCTTGGAGTGGTTGAGCTCGGCCAGTTCGCGCAGGCCCCGCTCCCCCAGCAACGACAGGTGGATGGTGAAGGCGAGCGCGCAGAGGCCCGAGTTGGTGCAGATGTTCGACGTCGCCTTCTCGCGGCGGATGTGCTGCTCGCGGGTCGACAGGGTCAGCACGAAACCGCGCCGGCCTTGCGCGTCCACCGTCTCGCCGCACAGGCGGCCCGGCATCTGGCGGACCAGCTTCTCGCGGCAGGCGAAGAGCCCGATATAGGGGCCGCCGAAGTTCAGGCCGTTGCCGATCGACTGGCCCTCGGCCACGGCGATGTCGGCGCCCATCTCGCCGGGCGACTTCAGCAGCCCGAAGGACACGGTTTCGGTGGTCACCACGATCAGCAGGGCGCCGGCGGCGTGGGCGGCCTCCGCGATCTTCGTCACGTCGGTCACCACGCCGAACACGTTGGGGGTCTGGACCACGACGCAGGCGGTCTCGGCGTCGATGGCCTCGATGACCGCGGCCTCGGCGTCGATGGCGGCCGGCAGGCGGGTGATGTCCATGCCCTCGGCATGGGCGATGGTCTGGGTGGTGGCGGCGTAGTGCGGATGCAGGCCGCCGGAGACCACGGCCTTTTTCCGGCGGGTGACCCGCTGGGCCATCATCACCGCCTCGGCGCAGGCCGTGGAGCCGTCGTACATCGAGGCGTTGGCGACCTCGAGCCCGGTCAGCGCAGCCACCTGGGTCTGGAACTCGAACAGGACCTGAAGGGTCCCCTGGGCGATCTCCGGCTGGTAGGGCGTGTAGCTGGTCAGGAACTCCGACCGCTGGATCACGTGGTCGACCGTCGCCGGCACATGATGGCGATAGGCGCCGGCGCCGCAGAAGAAGGGGCCCGCCCCGGCCGGCCGGTTCATGGCCGCGAGCGCTGAGAGCTCCCGCTCCACCTCCAGCTCGCCCGCATGCAGCGGCAGGTCGAACAGGTCGGCCTTGCGGGCGGCGGCGGGCACGTCGGCGAACAGGTCGTCGATGGTGGCCGCGCCGATGATGCCGAGCATCTCGGCGCGGTCGGCCGGGGTAAGCGGAAGGTAGCGCATGGGTCTTACAGGGTCCCCAGGAAGTCTTCGTAGGCGGCGCGGTCCATCAGGGCCTCGTACTCGGCCTTGTCGGCGATCTTGATCTTGGCGAACCAGCCGGCCTTCTCGGGTTGGTCGTTGACGGTCTCGGGCGCGTCGCCCAGGGCGGCGTTGCCCTCGACCACCTCTCCGGAGATCGGCGCGTAGACGTCTGAAGCGGCCTTGACGCTCTCGACCACGGCCAGGCCGTCGCCGGCCTTCACGGCCTTGCCCGCCTCGGGGGTCTCGACGAACACCACGTCGCCCAACTGATCGGCGGCGTAGGCGGTGATGCCGATCGTGGCCACGTCGCCATCGAGGGAGACCCACTCATGGTCCTTGGTGAAACGCATCTGGGCGGTCCTTCTCAGAGCTTGCGGATGTAGCGATGGGGAACGAAGGGCATGGCGGTGACTTCCGCCGCCTGCGGCTTGCCCCGGACGATGACTTTCAGCTTCGTGCCGGCCGCGGCGAGCGCTGGGGGCACGAAGCCCATGGCGATGGGCTTGCCGAGCGAGGGCGAGAACCCGCCCGAGGTCACGACCCCGACCACGTTCCCGGCCTCGTCGGCGATCTCGGCGCCCTCTCGGGCCGGGGCGCCTTCCAGCACGGTCAGGCCGACACGCTTGCGGCTCACCCCCTCGGCCAGCTCCCGGGCGATCCGGCTCGCGCCCGGGAAGTCGCGGGCGTCGCGGCGCTTCTTGGAAACTGCGAAGCCGAGGTCCGCCTCGATGGGACTGACGGTCTCGTCGACGTCGTGCCCGTAGAGCGGCAGGCCGGCCTCCAGGCGCAGGCTGTCGCGGGCGCCGAGGCCGATCGGCCGCACCCGCTCGTCGGCCAGCAGCAGGTTCCAGACCCGCTCAGCCTCGGCGGCCGGGACCGAGATCTCGTAGCCGTCCTCGCCGGTATAACCCGAGCGTGAGACGATGACGTCGGTCCCGAAGGCCTCGAACGAGGCTGAGTCCATGAACACCATCTTCGCGGCCTGGGGCGCGTGGGCGGCCAGCACCTCGGCGGCCTTGGGACCTTGCAACGCCATCAGCGCCCGGTCATCCAGGCGGTCGATCCGCACCTGGCCGGCCAGCTCGCTGTCGATGACCTTGAAATCGTTGTCCTTGCAGGCGCCGTTGACCACCACGAACAGGCCGTCGTCGCCCCCCCCATCGGGAGAGATTGGCCGGGCGGCCATCAGGTCGTCGATGATCCCGCCCGTCTTGTTGAGCAGGACGGAATAGCGCTGCTTGCCGGGCTTCAGGCCGATGAAGTCGCCGGGGGTGACCTCCTCGAAGGCCGAGAGCGGCGAGACCCCGCGCAGGCGGGCCTGGCCCATGTGCGAGACATCGAACAGGCCGGCGTTCTCGCGGGTCCAGAGATGCTCCTTCAGCACCCCGTCCCTGTACTGCACGGGCATGGAATAGCCGGCGAAGGGCACCATCCGCGCGCCGGCGGCGATATGCGCGGCGTTGAGCGGTGTGGTCTTCAGGGTCTCGTCGGACACGCTTGGACTCCGGCTGATGATCTCGCGCGCGCACGGGAAGGCTTCCCGCAACGCATGCGCCCCCGCTGTCCCTGATGCCTGAGAGATTTAGAGCCTTCCGCGAACTGGAAGACCCCCTGCTCCTTCGGCGAGCGCCCTCGAACGGGGGCGCCTACTTTCCAGCGTTCATCAGCTCTGCGCGGTCCTTTTGCCTGAGCGTTTCCGGGGCGGTTGCGCCTTCGGCTCCGGGTCCCGAAGGGCCCGATCTCTCCCGCGAGAGTCGAGGCGGAACCTGTTCGAACAGGGCGCCCAAGTCAATGCGCCACGTCGCGGGCCCGCCTACATCCGTTCGGGCGCTTCAATTCCAAGCAGTTCCAGGGCCTGCTCCAGCTGGCGGAGGGTCGTCTGCGCGAGCGCCAGGCGCGAGGCCCGTACCGGGGCCTCGGCGGTCATGATCGGACAGGCCGCATAGAACTTCGAGAAGGCCTGGGCGAGCTTGTAGGCGTGCTCGGCCAGGAAGTTCGGCGCCTTCTTGTCATAGGCGTCGGCCAGGGCCTGGTCGAAGGCGTCCAGCAACAGGACGAGGTCGCGCTCGGCCGGCTCGGAGACGGTGATCTGCCCGGCCTCCACGCCTTCGTCGGCGGCCCGGCGCAGGATCGATTTCACCCGCACCGCCTGATAGAGCAGATAAGGGCCGGTCTTGCCCTCGAAGCTGGAGAAGCGGTCCAGGTCGAAGACATAGGACGTGCCGCGGAAGTTCTGCAGGTCGGCGAACTTAAGCGCCGCCACCGCCACCTTGTGCGCGGTGTCCTCGAAGGCTTCCGGATCCAGCTCGGCGCCCAGGCCCGCCTCGTGCAGGCGCTCACGGGCCTTGTCGCGGGTCATGACGATCATGTCGTTCAGCTTCAGAACCCCGCCCTCGCGGGTCTTGAACGGCTTGCCGTCCGTGCCGTTCATGGTGCCGAAGCCCACATGCTCCAGTTGGCCCTCGGCGGCGTAGCCGGCGATCTGGGCGGCGCGGAAGACGATCTCGAAATGGTCGGCCTGGCGCTGGTCGACCACATAGAGGACCTGATCGGGGCCGAAGGTCGCCTTGCGGTCGACGATGGTGGCTAGGTCGGTGGTGCCGTACATGGCCGACCCCTCCGACGAGACCACCAGCAGCGGCGGCAGCTCGCGCTTGTCGCCCTGGCGGGTCACCCGGATGATCCGCGCGCCCTGGTCGTCGACCAGCAGGCCCTTGGCGTCCAGCTCCTCGACCATCGGAGCGATCAGCTGGTCGACATCGCTCTCGCCCTTCCAGATGTCGAAATCGACGCCGAGGGCGTGGAAATCGCGTTCCAGGGCCACCTTGGTGACCTTGGCGAAGTGTCGCCACAGCAGGAAATGTCCCGGCTTGCGGGCCTGGAGCTCGGCGGTGAGCTTGCGGGCGCGGTCGCGGTATTCAGGCTCGGCCTTGCCGCGGGCGGCCGCCTCCGGATAGAGGCGGTCCAAGTCGCCCAAGCTGACGTTCTGCTCGAAGACCGCGACGGCCTGGGCGTCCTCGCCGGTTCCGGCGTTGAGAGCGTCCACCGCGCCCTTGACGGCGGGGTTCTCGTCGGTGACCGCCCCGATCAGCAAGCCCATCTGATAGCCCCAGTCGCCGAAGTGGGCGTCGCCCACCACGCTGTCGCCCCGGAACCGGTAGATGCGCTTGATGGACTCCCCGATGATCGAGGACCGCAGATGGCCGACATGCATCGGCTTGGCCACGTTCGGTCCGCCGTAGTCGACGAGGATCTTGCGCGGCGCGACGACCGGCGCGGCGCCCAGACGCGGGTCGGCGGCGATCTCGCGCGCCCGCTGTGAAAGGGCCGCGTCGCTGAGCTTGAGGTTGATGAAGCCCGGCCCGGCGATCTCCACGCCGGCCAGGCGGGTGTCGCCCGCCAAGCCCGCGACGACCTCGGCGGCCACCTCGCGTGGGTTGCGCCCGGCGCGCTTGGCGGCCGGCAGGGCGCCGTTGCACTGGAAGTCGGCGAGATCGGGCCGGTCGGACGGCGTCACGCGGCCGAGTTCGGCCGGCAGTCCCGCCGCGGCGAAGGCGGTCCCGACCGCTTCGCTGAGGCCCCGTTTCAGATCGCTCATCGCGGTTCGGCGGAGCCCGCGACCGTGGCCTGGCCGGCGTTCACCCGGAAGCGCTTGCCGTCCCGGTTGAAGGCCGCCATCTGCGGCGTCACGTCGAAGCCGACCAGGATCTCGAAATTCGAGCCGCTGGTGGTGGCGGTGGCGCGCGGGATGGTGATCTGGCCGATCTCCTCGGTGGCGTAGATCCGGTCCTGGCCCTCGGCGAACTTCACCGGCAGGTCGAAGTACTGCTTGGTGATGACGCTGTCGTTGCGCTTTGTGACGGCGACCCAGTAGCGGTAGCTCTTGGTGTCGGCGGTCGCCTGGGGACCCTTGCCCAGCTCGAACAGCACTTCCATCGTCACCTTGATGGGATCGCTGTCCTTGTACTGGCAGCCGGCCGAGATGCCCTGGATCTCGCCCGAATAGGCGACATTGGCCGAGGCCTCGCGGTTGTCCTTGAACTCCACATAGCGCGCGGCGTCGTAGAGCACCTTCACATACGGACAGGGGCCGGCGTTGCGTAGGGCCGGCAGCGGCGCCTGGACGTCGCTCCATTCGCTCTCGCGCTTCTTCTTCTTGGCCGCCTCCTGCTCCTGGCGCTCCTGGTCGTTGGGCCGGCGCTGGGCGGCGGCAAGCTCGGGAACCGCGGTGACGGCCAGGGAGAGGCCGGCGGCGAGCAGAAGGGAACGGCGCATTGGGGGTCGTCCAAACATGAAGGGCTAAGGGCCGTCTCCGGCCCCCCGCGGTCGGTCTCCTACTAATGGCTATCGAATGCGGCCGCAACGCGGCTGGCGGTGAAGCCTGCGAGCCCCTAGTTTGTCGCCATGTTGCAAGACCCCCGTCCCCGCCGTCCGCTCAAGGTCCTGCTGGCCACGCCGCGCGGGTTCTGCGCCGGCGTCGACCGCGCCATCCAGATCGTCGAACGCGCCATCGAGAAGTACGGCGCCCCGGTCTATGTGCGCCACGAGATCGTCCACAACCGCCATGTGGTGGACCGGCTGAAGGCCCTGGGCGCGGTGTTCGTGGAGGAGTTGTCGGAGTGCCCCACCGACCGGCCGGTGGTGTTCTCCGCCCACGGCGTGCCCAAGTCGGTGCCCGCGGAGGCCAAGGGCCGCCAGATGCTTTATCTCGACGCCACCTGCCCCCTGGTCTCCAAGGTGCACGTGGAGGCGCAGCGGCATTTCGACTCCGGCCGGGAGATCGTGCTGATCGGCCATGCCGGCCATCCCGAGGTGGTCGGCACAATGGGCCAGCTTCCGGACGGCGCGGTCGCCCTGATCGAGACCGTCGAGGACGCCCGAGCTTACACGCCGAAGAACGCCGCCAATGTCGCCTTCGCCACCCAGACCACCCTGTCGGTGGACGACACCGCCGAAATCGTGGCCGCGCTGAAGGAACGCTTTCCGGAGATCTCCGCGCCCCACAAGGAGGACATCTGTTACGCCACCACCAACCGCCAGGATGCGGTGAAGGCCGTGGCGTCTCAGGCCGAGGTGCTGCTGGTGCTGGGTTCGGCCAATTCGTCGAACTCCGTGCGGCTGGTCGAGGTGGCGCGGCGCTCGGGCGCGCGGGCCGCCCATCTGATCGATGACGCCGCGGGCCTGGACCTGGCCTGGCTGGACGGCGCGTCCACCGTCGGGATCACCGCCGGCGCTTCCGCGCCGGAGGATCTGGTCCAGGGCCTGATCGACCGGCTGGGCGAGGCTTTCGACGTCACGGTGGAGGACGTCGACACCGTGCTCGAGACGGTGAGCTTCAAGCTGCCCCGGCTGCTGAGCGCCTAGGTTTCCAGAGCCTGGAAGGTCCTGTTGTAGCGTTTGAGGAAGGCGCGTCCGCGGCCGGCCCGCACTTCGTGGTCGATGTCGAGCTCGGCGGTGGCCGTGACCCCGTGCGGAGTCCGCTCGACGTGGATGACGTCACCCACCTCCAGTTTGAGGGCGGCGCGCGCCTCGTCGTCAAAGACGGCCACGACATCGGGCCCTCTCTGCTCAAGCTTCAATGCGATCATTGGGAGCCTCCAACAGGGGCAATCTAGCACGAGCCGGCCCAAGGCGTCTTGACCGCTCGCCCGGCCTCCCGCATCCCGGCGCCAGCATGGCCGTCTATACCGACATCACCGACGAGGAGCTGACCGGGCTCCTGGCCGACTTCGACCTCGGCGCTCCCCTGGCGTTCAAGGGGATCGCCGAAGGCGTGGAGAACTCCAACTTCCTGCTGGAGACCGAGGCCGGGCGCTTCTTCCTGACCATCTACGAAAAGCGGGTCCGCGCCGACGAGCTGCCCTTCTTCCTGGGCCTGCTGAGCTGGCTGTCCGAGCACGGCTATCCCAGCGCCGCGCCGGTCGCCGACCGGGCGGGCAAGGTCCTCACCGAGGTGCGCGGCAAGCCCGCCGCCATCGTGACCTTCTTGCCAGGCCTGTCCGTGCGGCGGCCCACCGCCGCCCATTGCCGCGAGGCGGGCGAAGGCCTGGCCCGGCTGCACCTGGCGACCCAAGGCTACCCCGGGACCCGCGCCAACGACCTGGGCCAGGACGCCTGGGCCCCGATGTTCGAGCGCCTGGCCGGCGCGGCCGACGCCCTGAAGCCGGGCCTCGCCAAGACGATCGCCGGCGACCTCGACAGGCTCGCGGCGCGGTGGCCGACGGGTCTGCCCGCGGGCATCGTCCACGCCGACTATTTCCCCGACAACGTCTTCTTCCAGGGCGGCAAGTTCGCCGGGACGATCGACTTCTACTTCGCCTGCATCGACGCCTACGCCTACGACATCGCCGTGGCGCTCAACGCCTGGTGCTTCGAGGCAGACGGCAGTTTCAACATCACCAGCGCCCGCGCCCTGGTGGCAGGCTACGAGGTCCACCGGCCGCTCAGCCCCGCCGAGCGCGCGGCCCTGCCGATCCTGGCCCATGGCGCGGCCATGCGTTTCTTCCTGACCCGCCTGAACGACTGGGGGGCGACGCCGGCCGGCGCCCTGGTGCGGCCCAAGGACCCGCTGGAATACGAGCGCAAGCTCGCCGTCCATCGCGCCGCGCCGGACCTGGTGCTGTTCGGAGACCCCACGTGACGCCTGAAGTGGTGATCTACACCGACGGCGCCTGCTCGGGGAATCCCGGCCCCGGCGGCTGGGGGGCGGTGATGATCTCCGGCGCCCATGTGCGCGAGATCTGCGGCGGCGAGCCGGCCAGCACCAACAACCGCATGGAGCTGATGGCCGCCATCCAGTCGCTGGAGGCCTTGAAGAAGCCCTGCAAGGTCGAGCTGCACACCGACTCGACCTATGTGATGAAGGGCATCTCGGAGTGGATCCACGCCTGGAAGAAGCGCGGCTGGAAGACCGCCGACAAGAAGCCAGTCAAGAACGATGACCTCTGGAAGCGCCTCGACACCGCCCGCCAGCGCCATGACGTCGCTTGGCGCTGGGTGAAGGGCCACAATGGCCACGAACTCAACGAACGCGCCGACGCCCTGGCCCGCCAAGGCCTGAAGGACGCCCTTCCCGCCTGACCGCCGTGCGGAGGCTCCGGCGGCGCGCGCCACCGGAGCCCTGTTCCTAGAAACCCTTGGTGATCGCGATCCCATAGAGCCGCGGGTCAAGCAGGAAGATACTGCGCGTCGCGCCCAGGTTCTCGTCGGCGATGTCGAACCCGACGATGGTGTCCTCGTCCTGCAGGTTCTTCACGAAGACCTGGATGTTGAGGTCGAGGTCGGCATTGGCCAGGATCAGGCTGGCGTTGATGTTGTCCCAGGATCGGATGCCGTCGAAGCTGGCGTTGTTGTAGCGCATGAAGCTGTCGGACTGGCGGTAGTAGTCGCCCCGCAGGGTGGCGGTCCACGCGCTGGGCAGCTCCCAGCGGTACTGGGCGCCCAGCGACACCGTCCACTTGGGCGCATTGGGCAGCTCGTTGCCCTTCAGGTCCTGCAGCACCCCCTCGCCGACCCCGCCAGTATAGAGCGAAACGCCGGGTCCATAGGTGTAGGCGCCCGCCGCCAGGGCCGCGGCCGTTGCCGGGGCATTGCCCGCCGCCACCAGTCCCGCCGTCACCGAGGCCGCGCCCGAGCAGACCCGGTTGGCCATGGTCGCCGGCCCGCCCGGCGCCTGGAGGATGGCGGCCAGGCCGGCGGCGTTGACGATGCAGCCGCCGGAGGTCGAGTTCCCATAGACATAGGCGGGATTGCCCTGGGTCCGGTTGAAGGAATCGATCACCAGGCCCTTCTCGATGCTGGTGTCGAGATAGCCGATGTTGGCGTTGAGCTTCAGGCCGTCGATCGGCGCCCAGACCGACTCCAGCTCCAGGCCCTTGATCTTGGCGTCGATGTTCTCGTTGAACACCGATTTGTTGACGCTGCGGCCGATCTGATAGCCCTGATAGTCGTAGTGGAAAGCCGTCAGGTTCAGCAGCAGGCGGCCGTCCCAAAGGGTGTTCTTCAGGCCGAATTCGTAGGCGTTGACGAATTCCGGCTCGTACTCGGTCTTCAGGCCCAGGACGACGACCCCGGGCGGATTGAAGCCGCCGCCCTTATAGCCCTTCGAATAGGATCCATAGATCAGGGTATCGTCCGTGAAGCTGAGATCCGGCGACCAGTCGACGTTCAGCCGGCCCGTGGTTTCCTTGAACTCCACGACCTGGGGCGCGGTGAAGACCGGGCCGCGGCCCGGCGTGAACAGGGTCGAACCTGAGCCGCGGGTCCATTTCTCGTCATCGGTGTAACGCAGGCCGAGCGTCGCGCGGAGGGTCTCGGTGGCCTGCCAGTAGAGCTCGCCGAACACCGCCTTGGACTTGAGCCGGTACTCGGTGCGGCTGACGAAATAGTTGTGGCCCGAGAAATCGGGCTCCTTTAGCGGGTCGACATAGGCGCTCGGCAACAGGAGCTTGACCGCCGCGGTGGCGGCGTTGGCCGCCACATAGGTGAAGTTTAGCGCCTCGTAGTCGAGATAGATGCCGCCGATATTGAAGTTGAGCGGCCCGTCGAACTTCGACTGCAGCCGCACCTCCTGGCTCCATTGCTCCGAGTGGCCGATAACGCCGGACTCGCTGACGAGACGGTCGACGCGCCCGATCTGCGGGTCGACGAGGAAGCCGTCCGGCGCGCGCGGGCCGATCGGGAAGACCACCGACGAATAGCCCCCGGTCGAGTCGCCGCGAGCGTAGTTCTCATTCTCATTATAGCTGGTGAGCGAGGTTAGGGTCAGCGAGGGGGTCATGTCCCACTCGATATTGGCCTCATAGACGTCGGTGCGGGGCCGGTAGACTGGCCGCCCCAGGACCTCGACCTCACGCAGGTTGCGGGAGATCGTCTTGCCGAGGAACGAGTCCACCGGCTGCAGGCCGATCTGTCGCGCCAGGATACCGGTGAAGGTGGAGAGCTGGTTGGTCGTACCGAACGCGTTTGGATCGTAGACCGAGGCCGGCAGGCAGCCCTGGGTCAGACCCGCCTGGGCCGCACCGGTGGGCACGCCCTGCACCGAGGTCAGGCCGACGTCCTTGACGCAGAGCTGTTTGCGCGCCCCGCGGGTGTCGTCCTCCGAGAAGGTGTCCCACAGCAGGAAGCCGCGCAGGGTCTCGGTGGGCGTAAACGCCAGGGTCACGCGGCCGGCCCAGATGTCGCGGCTGTCGATGTCCTGACCGTTCAGGGTGTTGCTGGTGTAGCCGTCGCGCTGCAGGGCGAAGCCCGCGGCCCGCACGGCCAGCTTGTCGCCCAGCGGCACGTTGATGAAGACCTGATATTTCAGCGCCTTGTAGTTGCCGAACTCGGCGGTGATCGAGGCGTCGAACTCGTCCGTCGGCTTGTTGGTGATGATGTTCACCACCCCGCCGGTGGCGTTGCGTCCGTAGAGCGTGCCCTGCGGACCGCGCAGCACCTCCACCCGCTCGACATCGTAGAATTCCGCGTCCGCCAGCCGGTTGGCGGTGAGGGGCACGTTGTTGTGGTGGATGCCGACCCCGTCGTCGCCGGACAGCGAGATGAGCTGGGCGCCGACGCCGCGGATCTGGAAGTTGGTCCGCAGCGCCCGGCGAGTGAAGCTGAGATTAGGCACCGACTGGACCAGTTGGCCGCCGGTGTCGATGCCTTGAGCCTTGAGGGTCTGCTCGCTGAAGGCCGAGACGGCGATCGGCACGTCCTGGACCGACTCCTCGCGCTTCTGGGCCGTGACGATCAGTTCGTCCAGCAGGGAGCCCTGCGAACTCTGCGCGTGGGCCCAGCCCGGCGTCGTGCAAGCCAGCGCGAGCGCCGACACAGACACCATCCATGCCTTGGTCATTCTTCCCTCCCACGTTTCCACGGCCCTCATCGTGCGGGACCGGTTGCGTCCGACGCCAAACGGATTTGACGGAACATTGAAATGTTGGGCCGCCAAACATTGTTCGGATAGCGGTCTTGACCGTGGGGAAGGAGTCGCCATCTAGTTCAAGATTGAACGACTGGAGGGGGCCCCATGCCGCCAGCCTTGAAAGACCGTCCCGATGTCGCCGTGTTCAACGAGATCGGGATCATCGAACACCTGATGCGCCACGCGGTGACCGACCACCTGCCGCCGGGCGTGACCTACGCCCATTTCGAGATGCTGCTGAATTTCACGCGGTCAGGCGACGGCCAGACGCCCGCGGAACTGGCGCAGGCGATGATGATGACCAAGGGCGCGATCACCAACATCCTGCAGAAGATGGAGGCGCTCGGCCTCGTCTGCGTGCTGGCCGACGTGAAGGACCGCCGCAAGAAGCGCGTGCGCCTGACCCGGGCCGGCGCCCAGGCCTATGAGCAGATCCTGCGCGACATGAAGTGGCAGATGGACGCCCTGCGAGAGGGCTTCACCGACAACGAGTTCCGCCAGGCCCTGCCGTTCCTGCGCTCCCTGCGGACCTTCCTGGAGGAGATCAGCGAGCAGCCCGAACCCGAAGCCTCGAGCCTCCGCTGAGGCCGATCACCTCGACATCGCCCCCGGCCGACAGGCTCTCGCCCTCGTCCAGCTCGGCGGCCCACTCCTTGCCGTCGATGAGCACCCGGCCCGAGCGCCCGTCGAACGGCGCGGCGGCCTTGCCGCGGTGGCCGACCAGGCGGGCGACATTGTCGTTGATGTCGGCGCCCTCCTCGGCCTTCGATGGCCAGAATCGGCGCGCCAGCAGGGTCGAGACGATGGTCAGGGCGGCGAACAGGCCGATCTCCTGGGCGGTCGTGTCGAGCACGCCGCTCAGCAGGCCGACGACGCCGGCCGAGGCCGCGGGCCACAACAGCCAACCCGAGCCGAAGGCCACCTCGACCGCGAGGATCGCGGCGCCCAGGGCCAGCCAGACCCAAAGCGCGTGATCGGCGTAGATCTGGGCGAACATGTCCATGCTCCTTAAGCTCCGGTGGGCGGAACCGCCGGGCGGCGTGCGGCCGGCGGCGCGGGCGGTCTTGGCGGCGGCGGCGCGTCGCTCTTGATGAACTTCACCAGTTCGCCCACCCCGGCCAGCGAGCCGACCAGGGCCGACATCTCGGCGGGCACGATGACCGTCTTCTGATGCGGGCTCTCGGCCAGCTTGGCGAAGGCCTCGACATATTTCTGGGCGACGAAATAGTTGATGGCGTTGACGTCGCCGCGCGCGATGGCCTCCGACACCATGGTGGTCGCCTTGGCCTCGGCCTCGGCCTCGCGCTCGCGGGCCTCGGCGTCGCGGTAGGCGGCTTCGCGGCGGCCCTCGGCCTCTAGGATCGCGGCCTGCTTGGCGCCCTCGGCGCGGGCGATGGCGGCCGACTTCTCGCCATCCGCCTCGGTGATCACCGCGCGACGCTCACGCTCGGCCTTCATCTGGCGGGCCATGGCGTTGGTGATGTCCGGCGGCGGCATCAGGTCCTTGATCTCGATCCGCGCGACCTTGACCCCCCACGGGCTGGTGGCCGAGTCGATGACGTGCAGCAGGCGGGTGTTGATCTGGTCGCGTTGCGACAGCACCTCGTCCAGCTCCATGGAGCCCACCACCGTCCGCAGATTGGTCATGCAGAGCTGAGCGATGGCGTAGTTGAGATTGTCGACCCGGTAGGCGGCCGCGGCGGCGTCCATCACCTGGATGAAGACGATGCCGTCGACCTTCACCACCGCGTTGTCCTTGGTGATGACCTCCTGCTGGGGCACGTCGAGAACCTGCTCCATCATGTTCATCCGCCGGCCGACCCCTTCGATGAACGGCGTCAGGAAGGCGATGCCGGGCTTCAGCGTGCGGGTGTATCGGCCGAACCGCTCGACGGTGAACTCGCGCCCCTGGGGCACGATCTTGATGGCGGCGAACAGGATCACCAGCGCCAGCACCAAGAATACGAGTGAAGCGGTAAGCTCCATGACAACCTCCCCGAGAACCTGAGGCGAAGCTTAACGCGGGCGGGCGGGCTCCGCCACGTCCGTCGGGGGCTCAGGGTCCACGACCGGAACGGCGACCTTGGCGCGGGCCAGACGCGCGGAGAGGTCCCGCCCGTGGCCGGCGACCACGGCCTGGGCGCGCTTCACGCCGGGCCCACAGCGGGAAAACTCGCTACGCCGGGCGACGAAGCCCGCGTTGAAGCCCTCCTTGATCTGCCGGTCCAGCCCGGCGTCGGGCTGCTCGGCCTCGACCAGTCGGATCATCCGGTTGCGCCAATACTGGTCGCCGGTCCCGGAACAGGCCTGGCGCAGGGCGTGGCTCTCGCCCAGCACATAGGCCAGCTCCGCCAGGGTCTGGCGCCCGTGGGAGCTGCGCTCCTGGGCCTGGGCCGGCAGGGGCGCGAGGGCGAGCAAGGCGAGCATCCAACGCATGGTCCCAGTTAAGGCGGGCGGCGGCGGCTTGTCACGGACCTCGCGCGCCTTATTTCGGTCTGCTAGCCAGGGGACTTGAGCGGCCCTGGAGCCCCGACCGATGCGCCTCGCCCTATTCGCCATCCTCGCCGTCCTGGCCACCGGTCCCGCCGCGGCCGCGCCGGCCAAGCCGGCGGCCGCCAAGCCGGCGACTCCCAAGCCCCCCGCCAAGCCCGGCTTCGAAGCCCGCGACCCGGCCGCGATCGCAGCCCTTCTGGCCGGCGCCGGCGCCAAGACCGAGTCCGCTCGCGGCGGCGAAGGCCAGGTCGCCCTGAAAGTGGTCACCCCCGGCGGCGGTTTCGGGATGCAGTTCGCCAACTGCGACGCCAAGGGCAAGGCCTGCGCGGGCGTGGCCTTCTCCACCGGCTTCGATCGTCAGGCGCCGACTCTGGCCCAGATGAACCTCTTCAACCGCACGCAGTTCGCCTGCCGCGGCTTCACCGGCGAGGACGGCAAACCCAATGTCATGTACTCGACCCTGCTCACCTCGCGGATGACCGCAGAGGACATGAAGCAGCACCTCGGTGTCTGGCAGGGCTGCCTCGGGGCCTTCGCCCAGTTCACCCGTGATCCGGCCGGCTTCCTGGCCGCCAACAGCTAAATGCAACTCAGTTTCTCCCTCAGCGCGCAGCGCGATTTGGGGGAGGTGGCTCGTCGCCGCTTCGCGACGAGACGGAGGGGGTTGAAGCGCTCGAAAGCGAGTCAAGGCCCCCCTCAGTCGGCCATTCGGCCGACAGCTCCCCCAGAGGGGAGCAACTGAATAGGTCTCAGGCGTTCGTGGTCCAGGCCGCCGCCGAGAGCCTCTCCACCAGGAAATCGAACAGCACCTGCACGCGCGCCGGGCGCAGGCGGCCCGGCGGGCTGACCAGGTGCAGGGCCGGCGGCGGCGGGCTCCAGTCGCACATGACCGCCTCCAGCCTGCCGTCCAACAGGTCGCGCCAGCAGATGAACTCCGGCTGCAAGGCCACGCCCAGGCCCGCGCGCAGCGCGCCCCCCAGCGCCTCGGCGTTGTTGACCCGCAACTGGCCGCCCACCGTCACCGTCTCGTCCCCGTCCGTGGCGTGGCTGAACCGCCAGGTCTCCGGACTTTCGACGTTCGAATAGGTGAAGGCCCGGTGACGGGTCAGGTCGCGCGGATGGACGGGCCGACCGTGGGCTTCGAAATAGCCCGGCGCCCCCACCAGCATGATCCGCATCTCGCAGATCCGCCGGGCCAGCAGCGACGAATCGGCCAGCCGGGCGATGCGGAGCGCCAGGTCGTAACCCTCCGCCACCAGGTCGATCTGCTCGTCGGCCAGGTGGAGATCGATCGAGACCTCAGGATAGCGCGCCAGGAAGTCCGGCAGGATCGGGGTCAGATGCAGCAGGCCGAAGGACATGGGCGCGGCCAGCCGCACCTGGCCGCGCGGGATCGCCGACTGGGCCGCGGTCTCCATCTCCACCGCCTCGCCCTCGGAGAGGATGCGGTTGGCTCGCTCCAACGCCGCGCGGCCGCTCTGCGTCAGCGACAGCCGTCGCGAGGTCCGGTGGAACAGGTTGGCGCCCATGCGCGCTTCCAGGCGGCTGACCGCCTTGGAGACCGTCGCTTTGGAAAGGTCCAGCTCTGCCGCCGCGCGGGCGAAGGCGCCGGTCTCGGCGACCTTGGCGAACACGGCCCAGGCTTCGAAGTCGGGGAGTTTCGACATGGCGATTTCCGAAACGATCTGTTTCCATCGTTTCTATTTCGAAACTTCGGGGAAAAGCTACTTGTATCTCAACAGCGGCGCACACCCACGGAGCGACCGGGAGACTGACCGATGATCGACCATCGACCCTTTGAGAGCCTCGGCGGCGCCAACCACGGCTGGCTCGACGCCAAGCACCACTTCTCGTTCTCCGACTACCACGACCCCAAGCGCATGAGCTGGGGCGCGCTGCGGGTCTGGAACGACGACAGGATCGAACCCAATTCCGGCTTCCCGCCGCACCCGCACGCGAACATGGAGATCATCACCTATGTGCGCACCGGGGCGATCACCCACCAGGACAGCCTGGGCAATACCGGCCGCACCGAGGCCGGCGACGTCCAGGTGATGAGCGCCGGCACGGGTATCCGCCACGCGGAATTCAATGTCGAACCCGTCGCCACCACCCTCTTCCAGATCTGGCTGCTGCCCACCAAGGCCGGCGGCGAGCCCTCCTGGGGCGCGCGGCCCTTCCCCAAGGGTGAACGGGCCGGGAAGTTCGTCACCCTGGCCAGCGGCCTCGACGGCGACACCGACGCCCTGCCGATCCGCGCCGACGGCCGGGTGGTGGCCGCGACCCTGAAGGCCGGCGAGAGCGCCGAGTACCAGCTGGGCGAGGGCCGCTACGCCTACCTGGTCCCGGCCACGGGCTCCATCGAGGTCAATGGCGTCACCGCCAAGGCCCGCGATGGCCTGGCCATCCGCGACGAGAAGACGGTGCGGGTCACCGCCCTGGAGGACGCCGAACTGGTCCTGGTCGACGCCGCCTAGGGAGATCGCGCGGCCGGGCGGCCCCACACACCACGTCCGGACTGCTGTGACACCCGCCCTCTTCAGCCCAGAGGGCGGGCGATCTCTTTCCAGCCTTAGGCCGGCTCGCGCTGGCGCAGCTTCGAAGCCCGCTCCAGAGCGGCCTCGGCCTCGGCCACCAGCCGCTGCACGATCTCGCCGGCCGGCAGCACCTCGTGCACCCCGCCCGCCGACTGGCCCATGGCGAAGCAGGACTTGTCGGGATCCAGGCCCTCGATCTGGCCGCCGATCCCGCCCATAACCCCGGCCTGGCTCGACAGCATGGCCTGCATGGGGAAGGGCTGGATGTCCTGCGGCCGGGTCTCCCACTCCTCGACATAGGGGTTCTTGCGCACCCGCATAGGCTTGCCGGAATAGGAGCGCGTGCGGATTGTGTCCTCGTCGGCCGCCTCCAGGATGGTCTGGCGGTAGAGCTCGCCGGCGTGGGCCTCGTCGCTGGCGATGAACCGGGTGCCCATCCAGACGCCGACCGCGCCCAGAGTCAGGGACGCCGCCAGGCCGCGGCCGTCATAGAGGCCGCCCGCGGCCACCACCGGGATCTTCACCGCTTCCACCGCCTGGGCCACCAGCGGCATGGTGCCGACCAGGCCCGTATGACCGCCGCCCTCGCCGCCCTGGCAGATCACGGCGTCGCAACCGGCCTGCTCGGCCTTCACCGCGTGCTTCACCGCCCCGCAGACGACCATGACCTTGAGACCGGCCTTCTTCAGCTTCTCCATGATCGGCATGGGCACGCCGAGGCCGGCCACGAAGCTGGAAGCGCCTTCCTCGATGATGATCTCCACCGAGGCGGTCAGGCTCTCGGGCGAGGCGGCCAGCAGGTCGACCCCGAACGGTTTGTCGGTCAACGACTTCACCTTGCGCATCTCGTCGCGGATGAAGTCGGGCGAGCGGCCGGCCATGCCCAGCACGCCATAGCCCCCGGCGTTGGAGACGGCGGCGGCCAGCTCGGCGTAGGAGACGCCTCCCATGCCGGCCAGCATGACCGGGTGCTTCACTCCCAGCAGGTCGCAGAGCGGAGTATGCAAGGTCATCGAAATCCTCCCGAATTTTATGCCGGGGAGGATGGCGCCGGGCGCGGGCGATTGAAACCGTGACCCGACGTCACCGACCAATCCAATGAGCATGGATGCTCCCCTCCTGGGGGAGCATCTGGAGGGGCTAGAAGATCCCGTAGCCGCCGTCGATCAGGAAGCTGTCGCCGGTGTGGAAGCTGGACGCATCGGAGGCGAGATAGACCGCCATGCCGCCGAAGTCTGCGGGCTTGCCCCAGCGGCGGGCGGGGACGCGCTTGATCACCGCGTCGTTGAACTTGTCATTGCCCTGGGCGCCGGCGGTCATGTCCGTGGCGATCCAGCCCGGCAGGATGGCGTTGGCGCGAACGCCGTAGCGGGCGTGCTCAACGGCGATGGCGCGGATCATCGAGATCACCGCACCCTTGGTGGCGGCATAGGCCTCGTTGCGCGGGGCGCCGTCATAGGCCGAGAGCGAGGAGATCACCACGAGGCTGCCGCCGGCCTTGTCGCCCGACCCGGCGCGCTCGACCATGTGCTTGCAGGCCTCCCGGAAGGTGAAGAACACCCCGTCCAGATTGACCGCCAACACCCGGCGATAGGTCTCGGTGGGGAACTCGGCGAAGGAGGTCGCGCCGCCGCCGATCCCGGCGTTGGCGATCACCGTGTCGATGCGGCCCATCTTGGAGACGGCCTCGACCATGCCGGCGCGGACCGCTTCTTCATCGGCGACGTCGACCACCTGGGACATGACCCGCACGCCCAGGTTCTTCAGCTTCGCCTCGGCGTCGGCGTTTTTCTTGGGGTTGGACCCCCAGATCACCACGTCGGCGCCGGACTGGGCCAGCGCCTCGACCATGCCGAAGCCGATGCCGCCATTGCCGCCGGTGACCAGCGCCACCTTCCCCGTCAGATCGAATGGCTTATATGCCATGGCCGCCTCCCTAGCGTGTTTCGAACATTTGTTCGGAGAAGGACCCCCTGACGCGGGGGCCGTCAAGGCGGGTCGAGACGGGCCGGTCCTGTTGACTTCCCTGCCGTCGGGATCGCGCGATGGCGGCAGGAGGACCTGCCGCCATGCTGACGCTCTATGATCATCCGCTCTCGCCCTACGCTCAGAAGGTCAAGATCGCCCTGCGCGAGAAGGGACTGGCCTTCGAGACGGTGTCGCCCGGCGGCCTGGGCGCCGGCGGGGCCCAGGGCGAATTCGTCGCCGCCAGCCCGCGCGCCGAGGTGCCGGCCCTGGTGGATGGGGAGGTCTCGGTGTTCGATTCCAGCATCATCCTGGAATATCTGGAGGACCGATACCCCGATCCGCCAATGCTTCCGGCCGCCCCCGCCGACCGGGCGCGGGTGCGGATGCTGGAGGAGGTGATGGACACCCACTTCGAGGCGATCAACTGGGGCCTGTCGGAAATCCGCTGGTTCCGCCGGGCCGAGGGGGAACTCGCCGAAGCGCTGTTGGCCAAGGCCGCCGAGCAGACCCAGGGTTTCTTCACCTGGTTGGAGGGCCAGCTCGGCGACCGGGCCTGGTTCAACGGCGAGACCTTCGGCTGGGGCGACCTGGCCGTGGTCCCCTATCTCAACGGCTCGGTCGGCCACGGCAACCCGCCGGCCAAGGGCTCGAAGCTGGCGGACTGGCTGACCCGCGCCAACGCCCGCCCCTCGGTCGCCGCGACGTCCGAGGAGGCCGCCGGCTCGGCCCGCGCCTCGGCCATGCCCAATGTCGCGGAGCTGGTCGAGAAGGGTTTATTCAAGCGCGAGTACCGCGACCACCGCCTGGAATGGATGATCAAGAGCGGCGGCGCCGAGGTCGTCCTGCGCGGCCTGGAGCGCAAGAACATCCGCTTCAGCCCTGACTTCGGCTAGGCCTACTCCGCGGCGATCGCCCGACCGCGGCGGAAGATCGGCCGGCGCACGGCCTGCGCGAACCGGGCCGCATAGTCGGGGTGTTCGGTGCCCATCCACCGGTCCCAGTGGCTGAAATAGAGGCCGTAGTTGTAGCCCGCCTGGGCGTGGTGCAGGTCGTGGTGTGTCACCGTGGTCAGCCAGGGCAGCAGCGGCCGGCCGTCGCGGGTCGCGGGAAACAGCTCGTAGCCGGAGTGGCCGATGGTGTTGCGCACGATCTGGTGCAGCATGAACAGGCCCACGGCAGGCCAGGCCGTGGGGACCAGCAGCACCCAGAGCGGCACGAACAGGGCGTTGATGGCCGCCTCGCCCAGGTCGAAGCTGTAGGCGGTGAAGGGCGAAGGGTTGTTCGACCGGTGATGGCGCCGGTGGAAGACGCGAAACAGGCGCCGATCGTGGATCATCCGATGGGTCCAGTAGAACCAGGCGTCATGGGCCAGCACCATCAGGCCGAGGCTGACCCAGAACCAGACCGGCCCCCAGCCCTGGGCGATCTTGGGCCCATGCAGCACGCCCATACGTTCCAGGCCGAAGGTCATCAGGCCGACGGTGGAGAAGATGGCGATCGAGCGGACCGAACAGCCGAACTCGGTCAGGAGCTGGCGCGCCGAGGGCGTGTCGTCGCGAATCTTTCGGGCCCTCAGCACAGGCGCCAGCAGCACCCAGAGCACCAGCCAGACCCCCACCGCGAAGACGACATAGCGGGTCAGGTCGGTGCGCATATTGGCCAGCCACTGAAGGATGACGGGCGGCAGGTCGGGTTCGAACACGGGGCGATCCTCCGGCGAATGCAAGATGCCGCAAGACTGCTGAGGGAATGTCGCGCCGTCTCGCCGATTGCGAAAACGGCCAGGGTTTTCAGGTTTCGCCGCGAGTTTCGGGAATCGGCGAAGCGCCGGTCTGACGCCAGGTGGTGGGCGTCACGCCGGTCGCGGCCTTGAAGGCGCGATTGAAGGGGCCGAGCGAACCAAAGCCGAGATCGTAGGCGATGGCGGAGACCGGCTTGCGGGCCTGGTCAGGGTCACCCAGCGCCGCCTTGGCCGCCTCGACCCGTCGGGCGTTGACGAAGGACGCGAAGTTGCGATGGCCCAGGACCCGGTTGATCAGCCGGCGCAGCCGATGCTCGGGCAGCGACAGGTGGTCGGCCAGGGCGCCGATGGTCAGGTCCTCGCGCCGCCAGATCTCATCGTCGTCCATGGCGCGATAGAGCCGGGTCAGGGCGGTCTCGTCGATGGCCTCCAAGGCGGGGACGTCGCGCATGGCCGGAGTGATAGCCAGCCGCTCGCCACCCAGGAGGGCCGGGTCCAGCCGCAGCAGGGCCAGCGCCCCTGAGATCGCCAGCGCCGCCAGGGCGAAGGCCTGAAGGAGGGGCATGGGCGGCGGTCGCTCGCCGAAGACCGCGCCGAGATCCCCCGCAGCGGTCAGCAGGACATAGGCCGCCGCCGCGCCCATGACCGGCGCCCGCAGCCGCCGCCGCTGCTCGACGAGGTCGCCGCGCCAGCCGCGCCAGATGACGAAGGCCGCGTGCATCACCAGCAGGATGGCGAAGAGGCCGTAGAGGAGCCAGAAGGCGCCGCGCACCGGACTGGGATCGGGTGAGAGCCGGCCCGCCAGTCCGAGGACGACGGCGACCACCGGCGGGATCAGCCGCTGCGGCGGCAGCTTGGCGTCGTCGCTGAACAGCGTGACGGCGAAGGTCCAGAACATGCCCGAGCCCAGGACCGAGAGCAGCCAGATCACGGCCTCGACCGGTCCCAGCCGCCCTTGCAGGACTTGGCAATTGGCCAGGGAGTGGCCGATGGCGGTCGCGAAGAACACCGCTCCCACCCAGCGGGCCGGCCCTGGCTGGGGCGACAGGGCCATGGCCGCGCCGATCACCGCGAAGACCCCGATAGCGGCGCCGCGCACCAGGCCGTCAAGGATCAGCGGATCGACCATGGGAGGCCCTAGGTCGCCGTCCAGCCGCCGTCGATGGAAAGCGCCGCCCCGGTGGCCGAGGCGCCCATGTCGGAGACCAGGTACAGCAGCATGCCGGCCAAGTGGCCGTACTCGACGAACTGCTTGTTGGGCTGGGCCGCCAGGATCACGTCCTCCATCACCCGGTCCTCGGGAATGCCGCGGGCGATGGCCTGGTCGCCGATCTGCTTCTCGATCAGCGGGGTCTTCACATAGCCGGGACAGATGGCGTTGGCGGTGATGCCGGTGCGGGCCAGTTCCACCCCCAGGCCCTTGGTGAAGCCGACGACGCCGAACTTGGCGGCCACATAGGGCGCCTTGAAGGCCGAGGCGACCAGGCCGTGGGCCGAGGCGATGTTGACGATCCGGCCCCTGCCCTGAGCCTTCATGATCGGGATGGCCGCGCGGCTGGCGTGGAAGGTCGAAGACAGGATCACCGCGATCAGGGCGTCCCACTTTTCCGGCGGGAACTCATCGACCGGGGCCACGTGCTGGATGCCGGCGTTGTTGACCAGGATGTCCAGGCGGCCGAACTCGCGCACCGCATAGTCGATCAGGTCGGTGATCTCCTCGGGCTTGGTCATGTCCGCGCCGTGATAGAGGATCGACGCATTGGTCCGCTCCTGCAGCTTGCGGCGGTCATGCTCGATCTGGGCCGGGTCGCCGAAGCCGTTGAGGATGACGTTCACCCCCTGCTCGGCCAGGGCGCCGGCCAGGGCCTGGCCGATCCCGCTGGTGGAGCCGGTGATGACGGCCACGTGGCCTTGGATCCCATAGTCGACGGCCATGGCGTCAGTCCTTCTTCTTGCGCAGTTGCGAGACCAGCGGCGGCTGGGGTCGCGAGAACACCCACTCGGTATCGGTCGAGGCGCTCTTCTGGAACTTGTAGCCCTCGGAATCGAAGGCCTTGAGGTCGACGGCCCGCTCGATGCGATGGTCGATGGCGTAGCGGGCCATCAGGCCCCGCGCCTTCTTGGCGTAGAACGAGATGATCTTGGACTCGCCGTCCTTCTCCTCGAAGAACTTGGCGGTCACCAGGGGCAGCTTGAGCGCCTTCACATCGACGGCGCCGAAATATTCCAGGCTGGCGCAGTTCACCAGGGTCGGGTCCTTCTGGCCCGCGGCGGCCTCGTTCAGAGCCGTGGCGATCTTGTCGCCCCAGAAGGCGTAGAGGGTCTTGCCGCGCCTGGTCTTCAGCGAAACGCCCATCTCCAGGCGGTAGGGCTGGATGATGTCCATGGGCCGCAGGACCCCGTACAGTCCCGACAGGATGCGCAGGTGCGACTGGGCGTAGGCGAGGCCCTTCTTGTCCAGCTCGCGGGCCTTCAGCCCCGAATAGACGTCGCCGTTGAAAGCGAAGGCCGCCTGCAGGCCGTCCTCCATGGCCGGATCGAAGGCCTGGAACCGCTCGCGGTTGAGCTGCGCCAGGTTGTCAGACAGGTCCATCATCCGCTTGAGGTCGGAGGCCTTGAGCTTCTTGGCGGCCACCGCCAGCTCGGCGATGTCGGCCGCCATTTCCGGCGTGGTCATCGGCAGGACGGCCGCGGGCGCGGTGAAGTCCAGCGCCTTGGCCGGGGAGATGACGATCAGCATGCGGGGCTCAGAACAGGACTCGCGGATTCATGATCCGCTTCGGGTCCAGGCTCTGCCTTATGGCGGTGAGCGCCGCAACCTCGACCGGGCTTTTGTAGCGCCGCGCTTCCTCGGTCTTCATGGCGCCCAGGCCATGCTCGGCCGAGATCGAACCGCCCATGGAGGCCACGATGTCGTGGACGATGCGCGAGCCCTCGCCTCGCCGGGCCGAGTGGACAGCGTCGTCGCCGCCGTCCGGGCGGATGATGTCGTAGTGGATATTGCCGTCGCCCATGTGGCCGAAGGCGGTGACCCGGCAGCCGGGGACAAGGACCTCCATGGCCGCGGTCGCCTGGGTCAGGAAGTCGGCGACGCGGCTCACCGGGACGGACACATCATGCTTCCAGGTGGCGCCCTCGGGCTTTTGGCCCGGCGACTGGTTCTCGCGGATAGACCACAGGGCCCTGGCCTGGGCTTTGGTCTGGGCGACCACCGCGTCGCGGACCAGGCCGTCCTCCAGGCCCTTGGACAGCAGCCGCTCGAGGGCCGCCTCGGCCGCGCCGGGCTCCCCGGACGCGATCTCGATCAGCACGTACCAGGGATGGACCTGCGCCAGGGGGTCGCGCTGGCCCACGATGTTCTTCAGTACGAACTCGAGCCCGCGCCGCCCCATCAGCTCGAAGGCCTCGACCCCGGTCCCGGCCGTGTCCTTGGCGCGCACCAGCAGGTCCAGCGCGGCCTGGGGCGTGTCCACCGCGGCGATGGCGGTGGCGCGCGAGACCAGGACCGGGAACAGCTTCAGGCTGGCGGCGGTGACGACGCCCAGAGTCCCTTCGGCGCCGATCAGCAGCTGCTTGAGGTCGTAGCCCGTGTTGTCCTTGCGCAGGCGCTTGAGCCCATTCCAGACCTCGCCATTGGGCAGCACCGCCTCCAGGCCCAGGACCAGCTCGCGGGTATTGCCATAGCGCAGGACCGCCGTGCCGCCGGCATTGGTGGAGACCACCCCGCCGATGGTCGCCGTGCCTTCCGAGGCCAGGTCCAGCGGGAAGCGCCGGCCCTTGGAGAGCGCCGCCTCATGCACCGCCGCCAGGGTCACGCCGGCCTCGGCCACGATCACGTCGTCGAAGGCGTCGATATCCCGGATGGCCCGCAGGCGCTCGGTGGAGAGCAGGATCTCGCCCAGCGGGATCTGGCCGCCGACCAGACCTGTATTGCCGCCCTGGGGGGTGATCGGCACGCCGGCCTCGAAACAGATCCCGACCACGGCGGCGACATCCTGCGTGGATTTCGGCAGGGCCAGGAACGGGGTCTCGCCCACCCAGCGGTCGCGCCACTCCACCAGCTTGGGCGCCAGGCGCTCGGGATCCTGGCTCCAGCCGCCCTCGCCCAGCACGGCCTTCAGGCGCGAGAGCACATCGGCGGGGACGGAGATGGTCATGCCCTAGCCTAGCCCCTCGCCCCTAGCCGACAAAGCCCGCCGCGCGCTTGAGCCGGTCGTTTATCGCCTCGCCCAGGCCCTCGTGCGGGATGGGCGCGACGGCGATGGCGCGCGGATCGGTGCGGTCGGCCTCGCGCAGATAGCTGAACAGGTTCGCCGCCGCCTCTCGCAGGTCGCCGGACGGGCTGAGATTCCAACGGTGCACGCCGGGGCCGAAGGCCAGATAGGCCTCGCCGGGCTCTGGGCCCAAGGCCTCCAGTCTCACCGGGGCCTTGGGCGAATAGTGGCGCGCCAGGCGGCCGGGCGAGCGCTTGGCGTCGGCCTGCGCCTCGGCCAACGACCCGATCAGGGCTTCGATCTGGGCCCGGGTCACCGCGCCGGGCCGCAGCAGGCGCGGCTCGTCCAGCAAGGCGACCACCGTGGACTCCAGGCCGATCTCGCAGGCGCCGCCGTCGAGAGAGGCGGCGGCCTTGTCGCCGGTCTCCTCCATGGCGTCGGCATAGGTCGTCGGGCTGGGGCGTCCCGACCGATTGGCGGAGGGGGCGACCACCGGGCCGCCGAACGCGGTCAGCAGGGCGCGGGCCAGGGGATGGGCCGGAACGCGCAGGGCCACGGTGTCCAGGCCCGCCCGCGCCAGATCGCAGACCACGGTGTCCTTGGCGATGGGCAGGACCAGGGTGAGCGGGCCGGGCCAGAAGGCTTCCGCCAAGCTGCGCGCCCGGTCGTCGAACACCGCCAGGGTCTCGGCCGTGGCCAGGTCGGCCACGTGGCTGATCAGGGGGTTGAACCTCGGCCGGCCCTTGGCCTCGAAGATCGCCGCCACGGCCGCCGGGTCGGCGGCGTTCCCGGCCAGGCCGTAGACCGTCTCGGTGGGCAGGATCACCAGCCCGCCGTCGCGCAGCGCCTGCGCCGCGGCGGCTAGCGCCGCTTCGCCGTGAGGTCCACCTGGATCGCGACCTTGGCCGGTATCTGGTCTGTGTTCGTCCACTCGCCCTGCCCAACGCCGAAGGCCGTTCGGTCGAGGCTCGTTACACCGCGCAGCCGCGCCGTGTCGCCGTCGATCTTCAGGGTGAAGGGCAGGCTGAGCGGCCTGGTGGCGCCCCGTAGGGTCAGCTCACCCTCGGCGACATATCGGTCGATTCCGGTCTTTCGAAAGCGCCGGGCGGCGAACACCGCCTTGGGATGGGACGCCGCGTCGAGCCAGCCGCCGCTAGGCAGCACCTCGTCGCGCTGGCTGTCGCCGGTATCGGCCGAGGCGACCTCGATCTCCACCCGGGCGCTTGAGCGATCCAGGGCTTCGGGGTCGAACACGATGTCGGCGGTCCAGCGCTGGAAGCGGCCTTCGATGGGGGCGCCGCTGAAGGCCGTGGCGAAGCCGAGCGTCGATCCTGGCGCGACGGCCCAGCGGCTGGGCTCACCCGGAACCGTCGGGATCGGGGCCGGTGCCGGGGCCGGTGTGGCAGCCGTAGGGGTGGACGCCGCGACGGGCGCGGCGGCCGGGGCAAGCCTCGAGGCCCGGACGGGCGGCGAGATCAGCAAGCCCATGGCCACGATCGCGCCAGCGGCCAGGACAATCGCGACCAGTCGTGGCTCCAGCCAGCGGCCGGCCTTGGCGCCGGGCGCCACTCGGGCCAGCACCGGCTCGTCGCGGGAGAAGAGCTGATGCTTCAGAGCGCCGGCCACATGCAGGGCCAGCAGGCCCCAGGTCGCCCAGGCCAGCGACTTGTGGACGCCGTAGGCCACCAGGTTCCAGGCGTTCTTGGCCGGGGCGGCCAGCTCGGCGAGGCCCGGGACGTGCGGCCAGGGGATCGTCCCATAGAGCAGGGTCGGGATGGTGATCTTGCTGGTGGAGACCACGACCCAGCCGCTCAGCGGCAGGCCGATCATGATGAGATAGAAGCCCCACTGGGTGGCGGCCGCCAGCCGTCGCTCCCAGGGCGCCAAGGTCTCGGGCTCCGGCGGCGGCCGGTGAGTCAGGCGCCAGGCGAGCCGCGCGAGGCTGAGGGCCAGGATGGTGACACCCACCGACTTATGCAGCTGGATGAGGCTGAAGCCCTCCAGGGTGGTCCTCAGCCCGTGGCCGCGCCAGCCGAGGATGAGCTGGAAGACGATGGCCGCGGCGATCAGCCAGTGCAGGACGATCGCCACGGCGCTGTAACGGTCTCGAACCACGTGGCCCCTACTTCCTGGTGAACTCGACCTCGAACATGAGGTCCAGATCGTCGCCCGCCATGCTGCTCATGGTGGTCAGGCCGAATTCCGAGCGCTTGATGCGGGCGGTCCCCGAGAAGCCCAGCCGCGTGCCCACGCCCAGCAGGCCCGGTCCGACCCCGTTGAACACCACGCTCAGGTCCACCGGCCTGGTCACGCCCAGGATGGTCAGGTCGCCGTGGACGACGCCCTTGGCGGGCTCGCCCTCCGTCCGGTTGGCGACGAAGGTGATGGTCGGATGCTTCCCGACGTCCAGGTAGCTCGACCCCGTCAGCGTCTTGTCGAAGCCCGGCACATTGGTGCGCAGGGAGGCCGCGTCGACGGTGATGGTCGCCTGGGTCGCGCCCCAGTTGGCGGGATCGTAGGCGAAGCCGCCCGTCAGCTTTTCGAACCGGATGATGAACTTCGAGAACCCGCCCATGTGTGGGACCTGGACCAGCAGGCTGGCGTGGCGCGGATCCAGCGCATAGTCGCCGGCCGGGACGCGGGCCGGGTCCTGGGTGATTGGGTCGGCGGCGGCCGGGCCGACCAGGGCGAGGCCGAGAGCGATTGCGGCAAGCAGGGTCCTGACCATGACGAGTCCCCGGCGCGGTCGCGGCCGGCTTGGCCGCCCCGTCACCTTAGCCTAGAACGCGCCAGCCATGAGGAGTTGCCGATGACCTTCCGCGCCCCGGTCCGCGATCTCGCGCTCGCCCTTCGGACCGCCGGTCACCCGTCCCTGGTCGGCCAGGCCTTCCCCGAGCTGGACGAGGACACCGTCGCCGCGGTGCTGGAGGCGGCGGGGGCCTTCGTGGAAAGCGAGTTGGCGCCCCTGAACCGCAAGGGCGACCAGGTCGGCGCCCGCTTCGAGAACGGCGTGGTCAGCGCCGCCCCGGGCTTCGCGGCGGCCTACCAGGCCTTCGTGGCCGGCGGCTGGAACTCGCTGTCGGCCGATCCCGAGCACGGCGGCCAGGGCCTGACCAAGGCCATGGAGCTGGCCGTCTTCGAGATGGTCCACGCCTCCAACATGGCCTTCGGCCTCTGCCCCATGCTCACCCAGGGCGCCATAGAGGCCCTGGACCTGCACGGGACCGAGCGCCAGAAGCGGCTCGTCCTGCCCAAGCTGGTCTCCGGCGAATGGACCGGCACCATGAACCTGACCGAGCCCCAGGCCGGTTCGGACCTGGCCGCCGTCACCACCCGGGCCGAGCCCGACGGCGAAGGCGGCTACCGCCTGCACGGCCAGAAGATCTTCATCACCTGGGGCGACCACGACGCCGCCGACAATATCTGCCACCTGGTGCTGGCCCGCCTGCCCGACGCCCCGCCCGGCGTGAAGGGCATCTCGCTCTTCCTGGCCACCAAGCGGCTGGTCGAGGACGACGGCAGCCTGGGGATCGCCAACGACCTGCGCGCCGGGTCGATCGAGCACAAGCTGGGCATCCACGGCTCCCCCACCTGCGTCATGCTGTTCGAGGGCGCCAAGGCCGAGCTGGTCGGCGAGGTGAACAACGGCATCGCCCATATGTTCGTGATGATGAACGCCGCGCGCCTGCAGGTCGGCGTCCAGGGCGTGGCCATCGCCGAGCGCGCCTTCCAGCAGGCCCTGGCCTTCAGCCAGGAGCGCCGCCAGGGCCGCGCGGCCTGGTCCGCTGACGGCTCGATCTACGGCCACCCCGACGTGCGCCGCACCCTGCTGCTGATGAAGGCCAAGATCGAGGCCGCCCGCGCGATCTGCCTGACCACCGGAGTCTGCGCCGACCTGGCCCGGCTGGCGCCCAGCGAGGCCGAGCGGACCACCGCGCGCCAGCGCCAGGAGCTGCTGACCCCCATCGCCAAGGCCTGGTCAACCGACGTCGGGGTCGAGGTCGCCTCGCAGGGCGTGCAGGTCCACGGTGGCATGGGCTTCATCGAGGAGACCGGCGCGGCCCAGCACTATCGCGACGCCCGCATCGCCCCGATCTACGAAGGCACCAACGGCATCCAGGCCATCGACCTCGTGGGCCGCAAGATCCCGATGGAGGGCGGCGGTGTCATGGACGCCCTGTGCGCGGAGATGCACGCCACCGTCGCGGACCTGGCCGCAACGCCGGGCCTGGAGGCGGTCGGGGCGCGGCTCGACGCCGGGATCGCGGCCCTGGAGCGGGCCACCGACTGGCTGCTGCAGAACAAGGGCCCCAACGCGCTCACGGCGGCGACGCCCTACCTGAAGCTGGCCGGCGACGTGATCGGCGGCTGGATGCTGGCCCGCCAGGCGCTCGCCACGGCGGCCGGGTCCGACGACTGGTCGCGGAGCAAGTCCGCCCTCGCCCGCCTCTATGCCGGCCAGGTCCTGGCCCAGGCGCCCGGTTTGGCGGACGGGGTGATGGACGGCGCAGGCGACCTGGAAAGCGTCACCGCCCACGCCCTTGGCGGCTAGCGAGAGTCAAAGTCCCCCACAGTCAGCTTCGCTGACAGCTCCCCCAGGAGGGGAGCAACTAGGCTGTGACCAGTTCCTCCCCCAGCGCGCAGCGCGATTTGGGGGAGGTGGCGCGTCGCCTTCTTCGGCGACGTGACGGAGGGGGTTGAAGCGCGCTGACCTCGGCGGCTAAGCCAGCACCGGCTCGTCAAACGTCACGCGAAAGAAGGCGGTCTCGACCCCTTCGATGCCGAAGTCGTTGTCGTTGACCAGGATCAGCTCGCGGTCCGACAGCACGGCCATGCCTTCCAGGTCTGGGGCGATATCCCTGGCCTCGTCCGTGGAGAAGACCAGGGTTTTGGCCAGCATCCGCACGCTGACCGCCGCCAAGTCGCCGGGGTCCATCTCCTCCAGGGTGGGCCGGGTCTCGATGTCCAGGTGCTCGGGCGGCGTCTCGAATCCCGTCAGGTCGACCCGATAGATCTTGGCGGTCCGCGAAATCCGCTCCAGCACCAGCAATCGGTCGGGGCCGAGCCAAGTCAGTTCGCAGATCTTCAGGTCGCCGCGTTTGACGTCACCCTCCCGGGCGTCCCGTTCGAAGCTGCGCGGGCGGTCGAGGGGATAGAGGTACTGTCCCACCACCTGCCCCGTGGCAGCATCCAGCTTCCAGATCCGGACATGGCGCGCGGTCTCCCCGGCCGCCCTCTCGGGATGGGCCAGCGGGCTCTGGAAGGCCGTGTAGAGCCAGGCGCCGTCGGCCGAGGCGGCCACAGACTCGAAACCGCGATTGAGCTGCCGGTGCGCGGCGATGGCCGGCAGCAGGGGCGTCAGCGTCGGATCGCAGTGGCCGGTGACGCCCTGCGGGACCCAACGAGCGGTCACCCGCCCGTCCGGCGCGACCTTCATCAGCGAAGGGCCGTATTCCTCCGCCGCCCAGAAGCTGCCGTCGGCTAGGACCGCCAGCCCCTCGGTGTCGGCCCCGCCATCGGCCTCGCGCAAGGCGCCGTCCAGGTCGAAGGTCGGCTCCATCTCCGCGTCACCCCCGCCCGGCAGGGGCAGGCCCGAGAGCGGCCGCCCGTCGGAGCGCCGCAGCGGTATCGCGCGGACGAACTCGACGGCGGTCCCCACGATCCGCAGTTCGGCGATGGTCGGGCCGAGATCGGGCGTCGGCATGATCTTGGCGCCGTCGATGTCGGCCACGCGTTCCAGATGGTCGAGCCCGTAGTCCCTCACCGCCGCCTTGATCTTGAGGTTCGGGCCCCGGTCGCCGATCGCCCACAGGCGGTCTGGCGGATCGCCCGGCGCCCGCGCCAGGCCAGAGCCGACGCCCAGGGTCACCCGCAGCACGCCCCGCGGCATCGGGATCTCCGCCAGCACCTGGTCGCGCCACTGGAGCCGTTCGACCCTGTATCCACCTGCCATGCGGCCATTGGCGCAGCCGCCGCGGCTTTGTCTAGGCCGCCGCCAGTCCCGGCGCGTCGTGCAGGGCGGGGTCCAGGCCGCGCCCCATCAGGTCGATGAAGTTATCGCGGTAGAAGGCCCGCCTGGCCCGATCCGACGCGCCTTCCAGAGCGTCGTTGAAGCGCTTCAACGGGTTGCGCCCCCCCTCGATGTGCGGGAAGTCCGACGAGAACAGGCACATCTCCTCGCCCGAATTGGCGATGATCCAGGCGGTGTCCTCGTGCGGATACGGGGTGACGCGGAACTGGCGCCGCAAGATCTCGCTGGGCTTGGCCGAGAGCCGCTGCAGCCGCTCCTCCTTGCCGAAGGCCGCGGCGCCGGAATCCATGAACCGCATCAGGCTGGGCAGCCACGAGGCCCCCAGCTCGATGGCCCCGAACTTCAGCCGCGGAAAGCGATCGAACACCCCGTCGAGCACCAGGGCCGACAGGGTCTGCCAGATCGAGAGCGGGATGGTCATGAATGTCAGCGAGGTGAAATTCTCCGCCCCGCCGTGGAAGTCCAGCACCTGGGGACCGCCGTTGTTGATGTAGTCCCTGTGCATCTTTTCCTCCCCGCCGACGTGGAAGAGGATCGGGATGCCGGCCTCCTGGACCACGGCCCAGAGCGGGTCGAGACCGATGTGGCTGGGCGAATGGCCGTTCGGGTGTCGCGAGGGGATGACGATGCCCTTGCAGCCCATGGCGATGGCCTCGCGGGCGATCTCGGGCGCGCGAGCCATATCGATCAGCGGCACATAGCCGGTGGCCAGCAGACGGCGGTCGACAGAGCAGAACTCGCTCATCATCCGATTGTGGGCGCGGGCGGCCTCGACGGCGAGATCGGCCTGGCCCATCTCCTCCAGGCCGTAATTGCTGAGCGAGGCGGTGGTGAACACCAGCTGGCTGGCGAAGCCGAACAGGTCCAGCGCCTTGGGCCGGTCCTGGCTGCGGAAGGCGCCAAGCGCCTGGTAGTTCTTGCGCAGCAGCAGGTTGGCCTCGTCGCCGGCCCGGAACTCCGGGTCCTCCTGCTGGGCCGCGGCCTTCTCGAACCACTCGGGCAGGACGTCCTTCTTCCCGGTCGCCTCGACGAAGGCCTCCCGGACCTTCGGGTCCAGATAGCGATGGAGCGTGCCGGGCAGCTCCATCACATGGCTGTCGGCGTCGTGGATGGTCTGGCCTTCGACGTAGGGCATGGCGTCCTCCCGGCGACCTTGTGGTCGCTCGCCGCGAAGTGTGCGGACGCCGGGATACCGGAGTCAAGAATGGCGGAGGCGCGTCGGGAGCCTCCGCCTCCTTGTCCTAGAGCTGAGCCAGCAGATAGTCCGCGGCCGAGACCTTGAACTCGCCGCCCTGCTCCACATTGAGCTCCTTCACCACGCCGTCGTCGACCAGCATGGAATAGCGCTGCGAGCGCGCGCCCATGCCGAACTTGGAGCCGTCCAGCTCCAGGCCGACGGCCTTGGTGAAGTCGCCGTTCCCGTCGCCCAGCATGATGATGTCTTCGCCCACGCCCTGGCTCTCGCCCCAGGCCTTCATCACAAAGGCGTCGTTGACCGAGAGGCAGACGATGCTGTCGACGCCCTTGGCGCGGAAATCGGCCACATGTTCCTTGAAGCCCGGCAGGTGGCGGGCCGAGCAGGTCGGGGTGAAGGCGCCGGGCACGGCGAACAGGGCGACCTTCTTGCCCGCGAACACGTCGTCGGTGCTCATCGGCCGCGGGCCCTCGGCCGTGCCGGCGGCGAATGTGGCGGCGGGCAGCTTGTCGCCGACTTTGATGGTCATCTTGTTGTCTCCCGAATGAAGTTCCGCAGCAGATAACGCGGATGCGTTCGTCTTCAACGCCCTTATCTCGCTTCCAGGCTTGAAAGCGCCGCGTTCCGGCTCAAATCTGCAAGGAATGGAAGACGGTTCGTTTCTCTCCGGCCAGATCCTGATCGCCATGCCGGGAATCGGTGACCCGCGGTTCGAGCGCGCGGTGGTGCTGATCTGCGCCCACGACGAGAGCCACGCCATGGGCATAGCCGTGAACCGGCCGGTCGAGGGCCTCACCGTCCCCGACCTGCTGAAGCGGCTTGAGGTCAAGTCGACCATCGAGATCCCGCCTGACCTGGTCCTGATGGGCGGACCCGTGGAGCGCGAACGCGGCTTCGTGTTGCACACCAACGACTACATGGCCGGCGACCACAGCCTGCCCATCGGCGACGACGTCTCGCTCACCGCCACCCGCGAGGTTCTGGAGGCCATGGCCGGCCACAACTCCGCCCCCAGGCGGTCGCTGCTGGCCCTCGGCTATGCGGGCTGGGGACCAGGTCAGCTGGAGCGGGAAATCCGCGAGAACGTCTGGCTGACCTGCGAGGCAGACGAGAGCCTGATCTTCGACGGCGACCATGCGCAGAAATGGAGCAAGGCGCTGGCCAAGCTTGGCGTGGACGCCAGCCTGCTCAGCGCGACCGCCGGGCGAGCCTAGCCGCGGGCCTTCACGGGCGCGGCGCCGTCCACATAGCTCTCGTTGAGATAGACCTCGGCCTCCTGCGGCGACAGCGCCGGGGCGTAGCCGAAGCCCTGACCGTAGTCGCAGCCGAGCGACAGGAGCTGGCGGGCCATCTGGGCGTTCTCGACGCCCTCGGCCACCACCTCGAGGGCGAGGTCCTGGCCAAGCTTCACCACCGAGGAGACGATCTTCGCCGAGCCTTCGTTGGTGGCCATGGTGCGCACGAAATATCTATCGATTTTCAATGTATCGAACGGCAGCCGCGTCAGGTAGCTCAGCGACGAGAAGCCCGTGCCGAAGTCGTCCAGGGCCAGGGCCGCGCCGGCCTCGCGCAGGTTGCGCAGGACCACGGCGGCGCGATCCGGGTCGCGCATGACGTCGCCCTCGGTGACCTCCAACTTCAGCGCTCCCGGCGGCAGGCCGGTCTCCTTGCGGATGGCCATGACGTCGGAGATCAGGTCTGGCCGGTCGAGTTCGCCGGTCGATAGGTTCACCGCCACGGTGAGCTCTCCGGCGGCGCGGTGGTCGCGGCGCCAGACGGCGAGCTGGTGGCCGGCCTCGCGCATCATCCGCGCGCCCAGCTCGCTCATCAGGCCCATCTCCTCGCAGAGCGGCAGGAACTGGTCGGGGGTCAGCAGGCCGCGCCGGCTGTGGCGCCAGCGGACCAGGGCCTCGAAGCCCGACAGGGCGCCGGTCGAGAGCCGCACGATGGGCTGGTAATAGGCCACGATCTCGCCGCGCCCCATGGCGCCGCGCAGATCGCTTTCCAAGGCCAGGCGCGACAGGCCGTCGCTCTCCAGGCCGCGGCCATAGGCGGCGGCCCCGCCGCGCCCGCCGCTCTTGGCGGACTCGACGGCCAGCTCGGCGCGGCGCAGCAACTCGGCGGCCTCGGGGGCATCCTCGCCGCCGACCGCCTCGACGGCGCCGATGGAGAGGGTGGGATGGATATCGAAGCCCGCCACCCGCAAGGGCTGCTCCAGGGCCTGGCGGAGGATCTCCGCGGCGCTCGGCCGGGAGGTAGGAGCCAGGACCGCGAATTCGTCCTCGCCGACCCGGGCCAGCAAGGCGCCGGGCGGGAAGGCGGCGGCCAGACGCGAACCAAGCGCGGCCAGGACAAGGTCGGCCCGCTCGTGGCCGAGGGCCTCGTTCAGGCGGCGCAGACGGTCCAGGTCGGCCACGACCAATTCGTGATTACCCGGCGACTGGAGCTGTTCCCGGGCGCGGGTGACGAAGCTCTTGCGATCCAGCAGGCCGGTAAGATGGTCGAGGTCCGAGGCGGCGAACTTGGTCTCCGGCGCGATCACGCCAGCGGCGCGCAGCCCCTCCTCCAGCCAGACGCCGCGCCAGATGCAGACGCCGCCGCCGCGCATACGCAGGCGCACGGCGATCTCCGAGCCGGGATCTTGCACCCGCAGGACATCGTCGGCCATGGCCCGGTCCTGGGGCAGGGCCAGCGCGCGCATGGCGGCGGAGGAACATTCCGGGGCGAGCGGACCCAGGCCAAGCGACCGCGAGGCCCCGGTCAGGCGCAGACGATCCTTCTCCGGCTCCCAAAGCCAGAGCACCACATCGGCGGCGCCCAAGGCTTCGAGCGTCGTGGTGGCGTCCCAGATCCAACGATCGTTCGGCATCGCCTCAAGACGCTACAGGTCAACGCGTCGGTCAGACCGACACTCCGTCGTCCGGCGCCTCATGCGCCCGCAAGGGCGACACCAGGCCGAACAGGACATGGTCTCGCCAAACGCCGTTAATTTTCAGATAAGCCGAGGCGAGCCCCTCTTCCCTGAACCCGGCCCGGTTGAGCAGCCGCCGCGAGGCGTCGTTGGAGGGCAGGCAGGCCGCCTCCAGCCGGTGAAGCGCCAGGGTGCGGAAGGCGAAGACCGTCAACATCCGGACGGCCGCCAGGGTTTGTCCTTGTCGGGCAAAGGGTTGGCCGCACCAATAGCCCACCGAACCCATCTGGGCGACGCCGCGGCGGACATTCGAGAGGGTGATTCCGCCAGTGAGCGCGTCGTCGGAAGCCCGGAAGACGAAGAACGGATAGGCCGTGCCCGCCTCCCGGTCGCGGGCGTAGGCGGTCAGTCTGCGTCGGAACGCCGCACGGCTAAGGTCGTCGACCGGCCAGGTCGGCTCCCACGGCTGGAGGAAATCGCGCGAGCGCGCGCGCAGGTCGCGCCACTCGGCATAGTCGGTCGCGCGGGGCGGGCGCAGGCGCACGCCCTCGCCGTCGATGCGAAGGCCGCTCTCCGGCGCGATCCAATCCAGCAGGGCCATGACCTGAAAATCGCGGGATTTCGGCCGGCGTCAACCCGTGGGTGCGAACACCTAGCCGAACAAGGCCTGCCGGAAGGCGTCGGCCGCCGTCAGCGCCGCCTTGGGTCCCAGCACGCTGACCGCGCAGCGGCCAGGGGTCAGCATGGCCGCGCCCAGGGTTTCCAGGTCGGCCGCGGTCACCGCATCGATCTGCCCGGCGAGGTCGGCGGGCCGGAGAGTCTCGCCAAAAAGCAGGACCTGGCCGGCGGCCTGCTCGGCGCGCGCCAGCGGCGATTCCCGCGCCATGAACATCGAGGCCTTGAGCTGGGCCTTGGCCCGCGAGAGTTCGGCGGCCTCCACGCCCGCGGCCATGCCCTGGATCTCGGCGGCAGCCACGCGGGCGAGTTCAGCGGCGTCCTTGGCCGCGCAGCCGGCGAACACTCCCAGAAGGCCGGCGTCGGCATAGGTCTCGGAATAGGCGTCGACAGCATAGGCAAGGCCGCGCTTCTCGCGGGCCTCCTGGAACAGCCGCGAGGCCATGCCGCCGCCCAGGATCTCCGCATAGAGCCGCAGGGCGAAATAGGCCTTGTCGCGGACGCTGACGGCCGGCAGCAGGAAGACCAGGTTGGCCTGCTCCAGCGCCTTCACCGCGGTCTGGGCGCCGCCCTCGAACAACGCGGGGGTGGGTGCGTCCGGTCCCTGCCCGGTGGCCCCGCCGAAGTCGCGCTCGACGATCGCCAGCAGTTCGTCCTCGTCCACCGCCCCGGCGGCGGCGACGATCAGGGCGTCCGGCGCATAGACCTTCGCCCGCCAGTCCGACAGCGCTCCAGTCGTTGCGGGCGCGATCGAGGCGTCCGTGCCGAGGATCGGGCGTCCGAGGGGTTGGCCCGCATAGGCCGCGGCCTGGGCCATCTCGAAGACAATGTCGTCGGGGGTGTCGGCGGCCTCGGCGATCTCCTGGCCAACCACGTTGATCTCGCGGGCCAGGTCGCCGGCGTCCATTGTGGGGCGCAGGACCAAGTCGGCGATCACGGCGCTGCCGAGATCCAGGCCGCCCTTGAGCGCGCGGACCTGGAAGCTGGTGCGTTCGTAGCCGGTGGCGGCGTTGAGCTGGCCGCCCTGGGCCTCGATCACCTCGACGATCTCGCGGGCCGAACGGGCGCCGGCGCCCTTGAACACCATGTGCTCCAGCAGGTGCGACCAGCCGGAATGGACCTCGTCCTCGAACCGCGCCCCGCGGCCGGCGACGACGGAGAGCGCGAGCGTCTCCAGGCCATCGATGGGGTCGCAGACGACCCTCACCCCGTTGCCGAGCGTATGGACCCTAGGCAGGCGCGTGGCCTTCGGCGAAGGCCCGGACATAGGCCTTGATGGCGTCGGCGTCGGCCGGCAGGCGATCGTAGCGCTCGGTCTTGCCCGCCAGGTGCGCGGCGGTGCGAGGCATGGTCGGTGTCTCGCCGGTGGCCGCGGCCACCGTGTCGGGGAACTTGGCCGGATGGGCCGTCGACAGCACCACCACGGGGCCGGTCAAGCCGGGCGCGCGGCGCATGCCGGCCACGCCCACCGCGGTGTGGGGGTCAATGAGCTCGCCGGTCTCACGCAGTGTCGAGACGATGGTCCGCGCAGTCTCGCCCTCGCTGACCGAGACGCCCACGAAGGTCTCGCGCATGGCGGCGTAGGCCTGGGGCGGGATGTCGATGATTCCGGTCTCGGCGAACGCGGCGAAAGCGCGGGCGGTTTCCAGGCCGTCGCGGCGCGCGCACTCGAAATAGAGCCGCTCGAAGTTCGAGGCCGACTGGATGTCCATGGCCGGCGACTGGGTCGCTGTGGTGACCCCGCGCACGTAGCGGCCCTCCTCGAAGGCCCGCGCCAGGATGTCGTTGGAATTGGTGGCCACCACGATCTTGTCGATCGGCAGGCCCATGCGCTTGGCCACGTAGCCCGCGAACCCGTCGCCGAAATTGCCGGAGGGCACGGCGAAGGAGATGCTCCGATGCGGCGCGCCGAGCGCCACGGCGGTGGTGAAGTAATAGACGCACTGGGCGACGATGCGGGCGAAGTTGATGGAATTGACCGCCGCCAGCCCCACGGCCTGCTTCAGGCTGGCGTCCTGCAGCGCGGTCTTCAGGATCGCCTGGCAGTCGTCGAAGTCGCCGGCCACCGCCACGCACGCGACATTGCCCTCGTCGGCCGTGGTCATGAAGCGGCGCTGGACCTCGGAGATCCGACCGTCCGGGAACATCACCACGATCCTGGTGTTGGCCCGGCCCCGGAACGCCTCGACCGCCGCGCCGCCGGTGTCGCCGGAGGTGGCGCAGAGGATGGTCTGGGTGCGCTTCTGTTCGCCCAGGACATGATCCGACAGCCGCGCCAGCAGCTGCATGGCCACATCCTTGAAGGCCAGGCTTGGGCCGTGGAACAGCTCGGCGATGAACCCCTGGGGGGCGATCTGCTTTAGGGGCACCACCGCCGAATGGGAGAAGGTGGCGTAGGCCTCGGCGCACATGTCGGCCAGGGTGTCGCGGGCGATCTCATTGCCGACGAAGCGCGACAGAATCTCGGTGGCGACCGCGTGATAGGGCTGGCCGGCGAAGGCGGCGATCTCGTCCTTGGTGAGGGTCGGCCAGGTCTCAGGCACATAGAGCCCGCCGTCGGGGGCGAGGCCCGACAGGATCGCGTCGATAAAGCCGACCGAGGGCGCCTGCCCGCGCGTGGACACATACCGCATCAAGCTTTCCACCTTCTCCAGAGCACGGCGGCATAGACGCCGACCAGGGCCGCGGCAAGGCCGAACCAGGTGAGCGCGTACTCCAGGTGGCGGTTGGAGATCTCGGCGGGCAGGGGCGCGGGGACCAGGGCCTTCCATTCCGGGTTGGTGGGCGTCTCCGCCATCAGGAACAGCGGCGCGGGTCCGGGCGCCTTCAGCTGGGCGGCCATGGCGGCGATGTCGCGGGAGTACCAGTGGTTGGCCGCCACGTCGTTGGCCGGCGTCACGAAACTCGGCTTCTCCGGCGCGCGAAACACCCCGACCACCTCGACCGACGCGGCGGCCGCGGTATCGACCGGCGGGCGGGCGGAGATGGTGTCGGCCACGAAGCCCCGGTCCACCAGGATGGAACCGTAGGCCGCGCCCTCCAGCGCGCAGGCTGAGACCAGGCGCACCCCTGCCTGGCCGCCGCGCACGCCGTAGACCTCGAGATAGGGCGCCGCGGCGATGCCCGGGCAGACCACCCGGGCGCGGGCGTATTCCAGGTCCTCGCCGGCCTTCACCCGCTCCAGGAGCGGCGCGAGATCGCGGGCGGGCGCCGACTGAAGGGCCGCCACCCGGGCCAGCAGATCCTGCTTCCAGGCCAGGCGCTGGAGCTGCCAGCCGCCCAGGGCCATGAGGATGCCGAGAGCGACCAGGACGCTGAGGGTGAGGCCGATCGGAAGCCGGCGGGGCGCCTGGTCAGTCATGCCGGGCTTCGGACGCCCTGTTGGAGAACTGGGCCGCCAGCATGACGCCCTTCAGCGGGCGCAGCAGGCCAAGGCAGACGCCGAGCGTCAGGGGCAGGAAGATAAGGATGTGCACCCAGATCGGCGGCGAGAATGCGATCTCGGTGAACAGCATGGCGAAGGCGCAGAGGAAGCCCGCGATCAGGATCACGAACACCGCCGGCCCGTCCCCGGAATCGGCCTTGGCCAGATCGTAGCCGCAGCTGTCGCAGGACGGCGCGACTTTCAGGAAGCCCTGAAACAAGCGCCCCACTCCGCAGTTCGGGCAGCGGCCGCGAAGGCCCGCCAACAGCGGATTGGGGCTGCTCATTCGTCAGTGGCCGCCGACTCCGCCAAACACCACGTAGATGAAGGCGAACAGGAAGAGCCAGACCACGTCCACGAAGTGCCAGTACCAGGCCGCCGCCTCGAAGCCGAAATGCTGCTTGGGCGTGAAGCCGCCGTTCATCAGCCGGATCAGGCAGACGGTCAGGAAGATGGTGCCGATCAGCACGTGGAAACCGTGGAAGCCCGTGGCCATGAAGAAGGACGAGCCATAGAGGCCCGAATTGGCCTGGGTCTCGGCGCCGAAGAAATAGTTGTGCTGCAGGATGTGGGCGTACTCGTAGGCCTGGATCGACGTGAACAGGACCCCCAGCAGGATGGTCAGGATCAGGCCGATCTGGGTGCCGCGGCGGTCGCCCTGCTGCAGCGCGTGGTGAGCCCAGGTGACCGTGGTGCCCGAGAGCAGCAGGGTCAGGGTGTTGACCAGGGGCAGGTTCCAGGCGGGAACGGTCTCGATGCCCTGAGGCGGCCAGGTGGCCCAGGCCGTGCGGACCTCCTCGATGCCGGACAGGGTCCGCGCCTCGTGGAACAGGGCCATCTCGAAGAAGATCCAGAACCAGGCGACGAAGAACATCACTTCGGAAGCGATGAACATGATCATGCCGTAGCGCAGGCCGATCGCCACGACCGGGGTGTGGTCGCCGGCGTTGGCTTCCTTGACCACGTCCGACCACCAGCCGACCATGGTGTAGAGCACGCCGGCCAGGCCGGCGAAGAACAGCCACGAGGTGCCCTCCGGCAGGCCGAACAGGCCCTTCATCCAGACCACCCCGCCCAGCGCCATCACCGTGGCGGAGGCGGACCCCACCAGCGGCCACGGGCTCGGGTTCACCAGATGGTAGTCGTGCTTGACTTCGCCGTGGGCCATTTCGGTCCTAACCCCTTTTGTATCTCACTGACGTCCGTCCCTCTCTCGAACGGACGTAAGACATTTCGCGTGACGCTATAGCCCCGCCCTGGCCGTTCCGCCAAGGGCCGAAGGATGCTTTGACGGCGCAGCCTGCGCGGTCTTGGCCTCCGCGCCGCCGCCGACCGCCGGGAAGAAGGTGTAGGAGAGGGTCACCTCCCCCTTGGTCTTGGTCTCGAAGTCCTTCGCATATTCCGGATCGACGAAGTAGACGACCGGGAATTCGATGGTCGTTCCCGCCGGTATCGTCTGGTCGGAGAAACAGAAGCACTCGAGTTTCTGGAAGTAGGCGCCGGCGGATTCGGGCACGACATTGTAGACCGCCCGGCCTGTGACCGGCCTGGTCCCGTTGTTGGTGACCTTGAAATAGGCCAGACCCGTCTGGCCGATCTTGATCGTCTGGGATGTCTGCTCGGCCGTGAAGGTCCAGGGCAGGTCGCGGACATTGGCGTCGAAGCGGATGGTCAGCTTCTGGTCCAGCACCTGATCCGGCGCGGCCTCGGCCTTGCGGACCGTGCCATCGAACCCGGTGAGCTGGCAGAAGGCCTTGTACAGCGGCACCGAGGCGTAGGCCATGCCGACCATGCCGAAGAAGAACGCGCCGCAGATCAGGGCGACACGCTTGTTGCGGGTGGCCTCGGCGGTGAGCGGCGGCTTAGAGCGGGCGGGCGGCAACACTGGCTCCCAGGCGAACGACGGTGACGATGAAGACCAGCACCACGAACAGCACCAGTCCCAGCGCCAAGGCGATGTTGCGGCCGCGGCGGGCCTTGGCGTCGGCTTGCGGGTCTTGAACAGGCTCGCTCACTGGAAGGCTCCGACGGCGGGCAGGTCGAGCAGGTGCTCGGCGAGCAAGGTGGCGAACAGCAGGGTGAGATATAGGATCGAGAAGGCGAACAGGTTGCGCGCGTCCTTGGAACTGGCCTTCACGTCGTAGAGACCGTCGTCGTTACGCTCGCCGATCCGCTCGCCCGCGCGGCTCCGGAACACCCGCCAGGCCAGGATCAGGAAGACCAGCCCGCCCATCGCGGCCACCGCCAGATAGGTCAGGCCGCCCAAGCCCGTGAAGGCCGGCACGATGCAGATCGGCGTGAACAGCAGGCTGTAGATCAGGATCTGCTTGCGCGTGGAGGCCGCGCCGGCGGTGACCGGCATCATCGGCACGCCAGCCTTCTCGTAGTCCTCGCTGGTGTAGAGCGACAGCGCCCAGAAGTGCGGCGGGGTCCACATGAAGATGATGGCGCACAGCAGCCAGGCGTTCAGCGGCGCGGCGCCGGTGGCCGCGGCCCAGCCGATGACCGGCGGCAGGGCGCCGGCGAGACCGCCGATGACGATGTTCTGCGGCGTCGAGCGCTTCAGCCACATCGTATAGACCACGGCGTAGAAGAAGATGGTGAAGGCCAGCAGGCCGGCCGCCAGCCAGTTGGTGGTCATGCCCAGCAACATCACCGAAAACAGCGACAGCACCACTCCGAGCGCCAGGGCGTCGGCGCCCTGGACCTTGCCGGAGGGCACGGGACGGGCGCGGGTGCGGCGCATCTTGGCGTCGATGTCGGCGTCGTACCACATGTTGAACGAGGCCGAGGCCCCGGCGCCGACGGCGATGCAGAGGATGGCGATGGCGCCCAGCACCGGGTTCACCGGGCCCTGCGCACAGACCAGGCCGGTAATGGCGGTGAAGATCACCAGCGACATCACCCGCGGCTTCATCAGCTGGACATAGTCCTGCCACCGGGCCGGAGAGGATGCTCTGGAGAGGGCTGGCGACATGGCCATCTAGTTACTCTCAAATCCCTCGCAAAACGACCGAGGGGCGCGCGCCGGATTGTCCCAGCCCGCGCCCCTCGTTGCGTCTCTGGGGGCGAACCCGACCTAGTGCAGGTCGGGCTTCACCACCGGAAGTTCGTTGAACTGGTGGAACGGCGGAGGGGAGGACAGGGTCCATTCCAGCGTCGTCGCGCCCTCGCCCCACGGATTGGCCTCGGCCTTGCGGCGCGAGATCATGGCGTCGAGGAGCACCAGCAGGAAGACGCCCACGCCCACCAGGGTGACCACATAGCCCATCGACGACACCTGGTTCCACAGGGTGAAGGCGTCGGGATAGTCCACATAACGGCGGGGCATGCCCTGCAGGCCCAGGAAGTGCTGCGGGAAGAAGATCAGGTTCACGCCCACGAAGGTGATCCAGAAGTGGGCCGCGCCCAGCCATTCCCGGTACTTCACGCCCCACATCTTCTCGAACCAGTAGTAGAAGCCCGCGAAGATCGCGAAGACGGCCCCAAGGCTCAGGACGTAGTGGAAGTGGGCGACCACGTAGTAGGTGTCGTGCAGGCTGTAGTCGACGCCGGCGTTGGCCAGGACCACGCCGGTCACGCCGCCGACGGTGAACAGGAAGATGAAGCCCATCGCCCAGAGCATCGGCGTCTTGAAGTCGATGGAGCCGCCCCACATCGTGGCGATCCAGGAGAAGATCTTCACGCCGGTCGGCACCGCGATGACCATGGTGGCCGCCACGAAATAGGCGCGCAGATTGATGCTCATGCCCACGGTGTACATGTGGTGCGCCCACACGACGAAGCCGATGAAGCCGATGGCGACCATCGCGTAGGCCATGGCGAGATAGCCGAAGATGGGCTTCCTCGAGAAGGTCGACACGATGTGGCTGACCATGCCGAAGCCGGGCAGGATCAGGATGTAGACCTCGGGGTGGCCGAAGAACCAGAACAGATGCTGGTACATCACGGGGTCCCCGCCGCCGGCGGCGTCGAAGAAGTGGGTGTTAAAGTTCCGGTCGGTGAGCAGCATGGTGATCGCGCCGGCCAGGACGGGCAGCGAGAGCAGCAGCAGGAACACCGTGACCAGGATCGACCACACGAACAGCGGCATGCGGTGCAGGGTCATGCCCGGGGCGCGCATGTTGAAGATGGTGGTGATGAAGTTGATGGCGCCGAGGATCGAGCTGGCGCCGGCCAGGTGGATGGCCAGGATGGCGCAGTCCATGGCCGGGCCCGCGTGGCCCGACGTGGAGAGCGGCGCGTACATGGTCCAGCCGCCGCCGAAGCCCCTGCCGGGGCCGCCGTCGACGAACATCGAGACCAGCAGCATCACCCAGGCGGCGACCAGCAGCCAGAACGAGATATTGTTCATCCGCGGGAAGGCCATGTCCGGCGCGCCGATCATCAGCGGCACGAACCAGTTGCCGAACCCGCCGATCATGGCGGGCATGACCATGAAGAAGATCATGATCAGGGCGTGGGCGGTGACCACGGCGTTGTAGCCGTGCTTGGACTGCTCGATCAGGCCCAGCAGGTTCACCGAGGAGCCCTCGGTGAAGATCTGGATGCCCGGCTCGGCCAGTTCCCAGCGGATCAGGCCCGACAGGGCGCCGCCCACCAGCCCCGCCATGATGGCGAAGAGGATGTATAGGGTGCCGATGTCCTTGTGGTTCGTGGAGAAGAACCAGCGGGTGATGAAACCGGGCTTGTGCTCGGCTTCGTCGTGATGATCGTGAGCGGCGGCTTGTGCCATCGTACGCTGTCCCAAGCTTATTTCGCCGCCGGCGCCGGAGCGGGCGCGGCAGGCGTGGAGGTCGGCGCGGGCGTCGCAGACGCGGCCGCGGCCGGAGTGGTGGTGGCGGGAGCCGCGGTCGCGGCGGCCGGAACCGCGGCGGCGTCGGCGGCCGGCGCGGCGGCGGGCGCCGGAGCGGCCGTCGACGTCGATCCGCCCTTGGAGGCGACCCAGGCGTCGAATTCGGGCTGGGTCACGACCTTGATCTCGATCGGCATGAAGGCGTGGTCGACGCCGCACAGCTCGGAGCACTGGCCGTAGAAGGTGCCGGTGCGCTCGGCCTTGAACCAGGTCTCGTTGACCCGGCCGGGGATGCCGTCGGTCTTCAGGCCGAAGGCCGGAAGGGCGAAGGCGTGGATCACGTCGGCGCCGGTGACCAGCACGCGGACCGTCTTGTTGACCGGAACCACCAGGGGCTCGTTGGCCGCCAGGCGGTAAGGCACGTTGCGGGCCTTGGCTTCGTCCTCGGGCAGCATGTTGGAAACGAACTCGCCGACCTTCTGGTCGGGCAGCTCATAGCCCCAGTACCACTGGTAGCCGGTGGCCTTAACGGTCAGGTCCGGCTTGGGCATGTCGTGATAGGCGAACAGCAGCTTGAAGGAGACCACCGAGATCCCCATCAGGATCAGGACCGGCACCACGGTCCAGACCACCTCGATCATGGTGTTGTGGGTCCACTTGGCCGGGATCGGGTTGGAGCGCTTATTGAAGCGGACCACGCACCACAGCAGCAGGGCGAGCACGAACAGACAGATGGCCGTGATCAGCGGCAGCAGGATCAGATCGTGGAAATCGTGCACCGCGTGCTTCAGCGGCGCGGCGGCCGGCTGCAGCCCAAGGCCGCCCGGCGTCGGCTGCCCCATCAATTCTTCCGCGAACGCCTGGACGCCCCAGAACGCCGACGTGGCGCCCGCGGCGGTCGCTGCCGCCCACGTCCGCATGCCCTGAACCCTAGACTTCATGTCCCCTCGGTCTGCTTGGCCGGCCGCGCCTCGCAAAAGACGATCGCCCCCGCCGACTGGAATCGAGGCGACGCCACGTAAATCGCGCGGCCCCACCCTTCGTCGGCGGTGCATACGCGCTCAATTGGGGCTTGCCAAGGCGCTAGAGCCCCCTATGGCGCGATGTCCTGACTCCGACCGGCGATATGCCGGGGCGATGGCGTCCAAAACACCGCCCTCAACCTCGTTCAGATCGACCTGAACGAGGCGATTTTCTGCGACATCACCCATCCCGGCCGAGGAGCAGGCGATCCGTCGCGACTTCGACGCCATCGCGAACATGGCGCCCGAAGCGCTGGCCGCCCGGCTGGAGACGCCGGAGAGGTGGAAGGTCGCCCCAAGGCCGTCGAACGCCCGACCGAGGCCGACGACAGCCATATGCACAAGGTGGTCGGCTACGCCCGGCCTCGCTTGGCCCAGCGGCCTTGGGGCGATGTGACGCAGACGCGCTGGCGGTGGTGGCTGGTGAGCTGGGGCCACGATCCGCTGCCGGAGAAAGGCGGATTAGACGGCGGTTTGGGGTGACGCGGCGGCCCCGAACTCCTATCTCTGGACGCTCGCCCTCTCGAAAGCAGATTGTTCGATGAACGCCCATTCCCCCGCCCCCTCGATCCTGGACTCCGCCGGCGTCTCCCCCGAGCGAGCCCGCGAGATTCTCGGGGAGGCCCTGGCGGGCGCCGACGACGGCGAACTGTTCGTCGAACGCTCCGAGAGCGAATCATTCCTGTTCGACGACGGACGCCTGAAGTCGGCGGCCTATGATTCGTCCGAGGGCTTCGGCCTGCGGGTGGTGGCGGGCGAGACCGCCGGCTATTCCCACTCCAGCGAGGTGTCCGAGGCGGCGATCAAGCGGGCCGCCCAATCCTCGTCCCTGGCCAAGCGCGGCTATTCCGGCGCCTCCGACCAGGCGCCGCGCGCCACCAACGCCAAGCTCTATGGCGAGGACGACCCCACCGCCTCCCCCGCCTTTTCCGACAAGATCGCACTGCTGCAGGAGATCGACGCCTGGTGCCGGGCGCGCGACCCGCGGGTGGTCCAGGTCATGGCCTCCCTGGCCGGCGAGCGCCGCACGGTGGAGATCCTGCGGGCGGACGGCCGGCTGATCCGCGACGTGCGGCCCCTTTGCAGGGTCAATGTCCAGGTTACGGTGGAGAAGGACGGCAAGCGCGAGAACGGTTTCGCCGGCGCCGGCGGCCGCGCCGGGTTCGAAGCCTGGATCACCCCAGACATGTGGCGGGAGCAGGCCGAGGAGGCGCTGCGTCAGGCTCTGGTCAATCTCGACGCCATCCCCTGCCCCGCCGGCGAGATGGACGTGGTGCTGGGCCCCGGCTGGAACGGCGTGCTGCTGCACGAGGCGGTCGGCCACGGGCTGGAAGGCGACTTCAACCGCAAGGGCACCTCGGCCTTCTCCGGCCGGATCGGCGAGCGCGTAGCCGCGCCGGGCGTCACCGTGTTCGACGACGGCACCCTGGCCGGACGCCGCGGATCGCTGACCGTGGACGACGAGGGCACGCCCACGGAGCGCACCATCCTGATCGAGGACGGGATTCTGGTCGGCTACATGCACGACCGGATGAGCGCCCGGCTGATGGGCCTCGACGCCACCGGCAACGGCCGGCGCCAATCCTACGCCCACATGCCCATGCCGCGTATGACCAACACCGCCATGATGGGCGGAAACCACACGCGCGAGGAGATGATCCAATCGACCAAGCGTGGCCTCTACTGCGCCAATTTCGGCGGCGGCCAGGTGGACATCACCAACGGCAAGTTCGTCTTCCAGTGCACCGAGGCCTATCTGATCGAGGACGGCAAGATCACCGCTCCGGTCAAGGGCGCCACCCTGATCGGCGACGGCCCCTCGGCGCTCACCCGGGTGACCATGATCGGCGACGATTTCGACTTCGATCCCGGCGTCGGGGTCTGTGGGAAGTCTGGGCAGAGCGTGCCGGTGGGGGTCGGTCAGCCCTCCCTGAAGCTCACCGGACTGACGGTCGGCGGCACCAGCCTGTAGGACGTGGCATCTCAGGAACCACGCTTTGTGATCGCCGATAACCTTTCGGCGATTTAATCTACCTTTCCTGGATTTAATTGGCTCTCCCCGCGTGGCGCGGGTCACTTCGCCCCCACCTGTGGGGAGTGTTACCGAATGATCCGTCACGTCGCTCTGGCGTCCACCGCCTTGGCCTCGGCCCTCGTATTCGCCGCGCCGGCCGCCGCCCAGGACGCCCAGCCGACGCCGCCCGCGCCCGCGGGCGGACAGACCGAGGGCGTCATCCGCTACCCGCCCGAATTCTTCGCCGCCAGCCTGGCCGCCAACGCCTGGGAGATGCTGTTGCGCCTGCCCGGCTTCACCCTCGACACCGGCGATACGATCCGTGGCTTCGAGGGCGGCGGCGGCAACGCCCTGGTCGACGGCCAGCGTCCGACCAGCAAGACCGACCCCTTGGATGAACTGCTGCGGCGGATTCCGACCGGCCAGATCGAGCGCGTCGAACTGATCCGCGGCGGGGCGCCGGGCATCGACATGCAGGGCCGCTCGGTGGTGGCCAATATCGTCAAGAAGCAGGGCGGCGGATTCCAGGGCCTGTGGGCCGTGGCCTTGAACCACGTCTATGACGGCCGCGACCTGCACGGCGTCCGCCTGGAGCTGTCGGGTGGCAAGGACGGCCGCAACTGGGAGACCTCGGCGCGCTACGGCTTTGGCGCGGACGACGGCGCCGGAGAGGGCCCGGGCCTCATCGTGAGCCCCACCGGCGCGGTGCTGCAACAATCCGAGATCGACCAGGAAGGTACGGTCGCGAACAAGACCCTGACCGGCGCCTACGAGACGCCGTTGCTGGGCGGCAAGGCCCGCGTGAACGCCCGCGCCTTCTGGGAGAAGTTCAAGTTCGAGGAGGACAACCACATCCTCGCCCCCCTAGGCGCGCTGGACGCCAATGACGAGGTCAACAAGCGGCTCGACACCGAGATCGGCGGCCGGTTCACCCGTGACTTCGGCGCCAAGACCTCGCTGGAGCTGGTGGGGCTCCGGCAGGACAAGGACATTGACCTGCGCGGCGACTTCACCGGGCGGTCGGGGTCGGAGATCTTCACGCTCAACCGCCAGACCTCGGAAACGATCGCCCGCGGGGTCCTCAAGCTGCGCCCCAACCCCGAACTCTCGCTGGAGGCGGGCGGCGAAGGCGCCTTCAACGCCCTGGACAGTCTCACCGGATACGTCGCCAACGGCGTGCCGGTCACCCTGCCGTCCGCCAATGTGCGGGTCGAGGAGACCCGGGGTCAGGTGTTCGGCAAGGCGGTGTGGCAGCCCGTCAAGGCCTGGACGCTGGAAGGGGTGCTTCGCTACGAAGGCTCGTCGATCTCCTCGGAAGGCGACACCAGCCTCGAGAAGACCCTCTATTTCGCCAAGCCCCGATTCGCCGCCACCTGGGCGCCCACCGCCACCACCCAGGTCCGCTTTCGCTTCGAGCGCGTGGTCGGCCAGTTGAACTTCGATGACTTCGTCGCCTCGTCCAACCTGGGCACGGGCGTCATAGTAGCCGGCAATCCCGACCTCGAGCCGGAACAGGCCTGGGTGACGGAGGCCGGGATCGAGCAGCGATTCTGGACCGATGGGGTGATCTCCATCACCCTGCGCCACTCGGCCATCAGCGACGTCATCGACCGCGCGCCGGTGTTCGCGGCGGACGGGGGCGCATTCGACGCCAAGGCGAATATCGGCGACGCCACCAAGGATGAGCTGATCCTGGGCCTGACGATCCCCTTCGACCGTCTGGGCGCCAAGGGGCTGCAGCTCAAGGGTGAGGCGACCTGGCGCGAATCCGAGGTGCGCGACCCGGCGACGGGCCGCGATCGCGAGATTTCCAACCTCCATCCCATCGATTGGGAAGCGACGCTCTCGCACGAGCTGCCGGCCCTGAAGGTGAACTGGGGGGTCGACGTCTACGGCGCGTGGCGCGAGACGGCGTACAAGACCAGCTCGATCGAGACGCGCAAGCTCAAGACCTACGTACGGCCGTTCGCCGAGTGGAGGGCCCGACCCGACATCACCATTCGCGCCGAGCTGCCGAACATCACCTCGCGGGGCTTCCGCTACACCCGCTACGACTATGCCGGTCCGCGCGGAACCAGTCCGCTGGCGCAGGTCGAGGATCGGGATATCCAGTTCGGCCGCATGTACTATGTCCGCGTCCGGAAGACCTTCGGCGTTTGAACGGCCGCCTCGAACGATGAGGGCCGGACGCTCCCGCGTCCGGCCCTTTTTCGTGGCTGGCGAACCGGCCCGAGGGGCCGCCCTTACAGCTCGGGGTGCTTGTTGACCCCGGCCCCGTGCGCCCAGTGCCGGATGAAGAAGCTGGCGGCCACGAAGACGACGCCGCAGGCTACACCCACCCAGCCCAGCTTGTTGAAGCCGTCCAGCGAGGTCGCGAGCGCCGCGCCTGGGTCCAGCACCTGGCCGCCGACGGTCTCGGTTCCCATGAGACCCGCGATCCGGCCGCCCACGAGCTGGGCGATGGAGGACGACAGGAACCAGACCGCCATCATGAACGAGACGATGGAGGCGACGGAGAGCTTGGTGATCTCCGACAGGCCCACCGGCGACAGGAAGAGCTCGCCCGTGGTGTGCAGCAGGTAGAGCATGCCCAGCATGATCAACGGCATGCGATAGGCCGAGTCGACCATCCCGGCGCTCGCCGCCCAGACCACGACCAGGAAGCCGAGGCCCACCTGGATCAGGCCCAGTCCGAAGGTGAAGGTCGGATCCAGGACCTTCCCGCGCTTGCCGAGCCACGTCCACATCACCGCGAAGATCGGCGCGAAGATGAGGATGAAGCCGGCGTTGAACGACTGGGTCTGGGCCGCCCCGATGCCCGTGTCGATCCAGGACCACCAGTTGGCGGGCTGGATGCCGGCGGCGGCGAGCTGGTCGGCGCTGCCCATCGGCAGCCCCAGGAAGCTGGTGGCCTGGGTGGTGATCGCTAGGTCGACGTTGCGCGACGCGAACAGGTTGAGCGAGGTGCCGGCCTGCTCGAACAGGGTGAAGAACACCACCGCGCCGAAGATCAGCACCATGGCGAGCATCATCCGCTCGCGTTCGACCTTGTCGCACTTCTTGACGATGAACCAGACGATGAAGGCCAGCGACGCCAGGGTCGAGAGGGTCAGGCCCCAGCCCACCAGGTCGTTGCGCTGGACCAGCAGCCAGATCGGGATGACGCCCAGGATGCCGGCCAGATAGATCAGCCATTCGCGGTTGATCGGGCCGACGAAGGGCTCCTTAAGGCGCTCCGGATTCGGCGGCTCGCCCTTGCCCTGCAGCAGGGGCTTGCCGAGGACGAAGACCACCCAGCCCAGCGCCATGCCGACCCCGGCCAGGCCGAAGCCCGCCCACCAGCCGACGTTCTGGCCCAGAAGGCCGCACAACACCGCGGCCCAGAAGGCCCCGAGGTTGATGCCGTAATAGTAGAGGGTGAAACCGGAATCCCGCCTCGGGTCGCCCTGCGGATAGAGCTGGCCGACGATGGTGGAGATGTTGGGCTTCAGGAAGCCGACGCCCATGATGATCAGCGAGACCGCCAGGTAGAAGGCGTTGACCCCCATCGGGTCGCTCTTCTTCTCCATGGTGTAGCTGCCCGCCGGCAGGACCGCCGGCAAGGGCGCGCCGGCGTCGAGGTTCTTGATCTCCAGTCCGCCGCTGGCGGCCGGTCCGAAGTCATAGGCCTTGTCGCCCACCATCAGCTTGACCGAGCGCGATTCCATGCGGCCCTCGGCCGCCACGGCATAGCTCTGGCCCTGGTAGACCAGGTTCTGGCTGGTCGGATTGCCTTCGACCGCCATGGTCATGTGGCCGGCGACCAGCAGCAGGGCGCCGAAGGCGACGGCCTTGCGGGTTCCCAGGTAGCGGTCGGCCAGCAGGCCGCCGATCAGCGGCAGAAGATAGACCAGGCTCGTATAGGACCCGTACTGGGCGCCCGCGGCCTCATCGTCGAACAGCAGGTGCTGGGTGAGGTAGAAGATGAGGATGCCGCGCATCCCGTAGTAGGAGAACCGCTCCCACATCTCGGCGAAAAACAGGATCATCAACCCTTTCGGGTGGGTCTTCAGCAACTGCAGCAGCACCGGAATCCCCGTCGCCAACGTGACGAGGATCCCCAGCAGGATAACGATATTCATGAGGGCGGTTCTTCCAATCCTTGGACGGCCGGCGCTCCCTGGGGTGTTTTCTCCCCCCGCCGGGCTAGTTTGGCGGGAGAAGATCACGCGTTAAGGCCAAGCACAAGCAAGCCTGGCCTTGTCGCGGCGGGACCCGCGTCCCCATCTCAGGCGTTATCCGTCCATAGGAGGCGCGTCCCATGAAAATTCCCGGCCCGGACCATTCGATCACCATAACCCCCGGCGCGACCCGGTGGCGCGCGATGTTCGATAACCACGTGATCGCCGACAGCGGCGACGCCCTGGTCCTTTGCGAGGCCGGTTGCGCGCCGGTGGTCTACTTCCCGCGGGGCGACGTCTCGATGGAATATTTCTCCAGGACCGACCGCACGACCTACTGCCCGTACAAGGGCGACGCGGCCTACTACACGATCCTCATGGACGGCCATCTCGCCGAGAACGCGGTCTGGACCTACGAGGAACCCTACCCGGCCATGGAGCAGATCCGCGGGCGGCTTGCCTTCTATCCGGACAAGGTCGACGTCTATGCGGTCGAAGACGACACCGTCGATCCGGCCCACCATAACACCAAGGCCATCGACGAGGTGATTCAGCACACCGACTCCGGCTCGGGCTCCAGCCAGAAGACCCACTGGCCGCCGAGCGAGGACGTACCGCGTCCCTAGGCCTCCCGCGGGCCGGGCCACTCGGCCCGCGCACCTTCCGGCACGACGCTCATCCCGACGCCCTCCGTCTCCACCACTGGGATGGTGCTGGCGTCGAATCCGTCGAGGCAGAAGACGTTGACCCCGTAGTGGTCGGGGGCCGCGCGCTTGCGATGGAAGGTGTAGATCCCGCAGCGACTGCAGAAGTAGTGCTTCGCCCGCCGCGTGTTCCATCGATAGAGCGACAGGAACTCCTCGCCGGCCAGAACGGTCAGGGCGCTTTCATGCACCTTGGCCATGACGGCGTTCTTCTTGACGCACAGCGAACAGTCGCAGGTGGTCAGCTCCACGATCTCGGCGTCGACCTGGAAGCGAACCGCGCCGCAGTGGCAGGACCCGCGCGGCATGGTCAGTAGGCGAACTCTTCGAAGACCTTGCTCGCGTCGCCCTTCCAGCGGCCGTTGTAGAGTTCGAGAAGCCGCTCGGCGGGGGTGATCCCACTGTCGGCGATCTCCTCCAGCTCGGTCAGATAGCCCGTTTCGTCGACCATGCCGCCACTCAGGCGGTTGCGGTTCTTCAGACCCTGGCGCGCGATGGCGACCATGTCCCTGGCCACGTCCTGGACGCTCCGGCCGCCGACCTGCGCCTTCAGGCCCAGCCGCGCGACGTCGGCGCGCAGGCGCTCGTGGTCCTCGACCTGCCAGTCCTTGCAAAGGTCCCAGGCCGCGGCGAGCGCCGCCTGGTCGTAGAAGATGCCGGTCCAGAGGGCCGGCAGGGCGCACAGGCGGCTCCAGGGCCCGGAATCAGCGCCGCGCATCTCCAGGTACTGCTTGAGCCGCACCTCGGGGAAGGCGGTGGTGGTATGGTCGGCCCAGTCCTTGAGGCTCGGCCGGTCGCCGGGCAGCTCGGCCAGCTCGCCGGCCATGAACTTGCGGAAGGACTTGCCGGCGAGGTCCACATATTTCCCTTCGCGCTTGGCGAAGTACATCGGCACGTCGAGGGCGTACTGGGCGTAGGTCTCGAAGCCGAAGCCGTCGGCGAAGACGAAGTCCAGCATGCCGGTGCGGTCGGGATCGGTGTCGGTCCAGACGTTGGCGCGGGCCGAGAGGAAGCCCGACGGCTTGCCCTCGATGAAGGGGGAATTGGCGAACAGGGCCGTACATATCGGCTGCAGGGCCAGGCTTGTGCGGAACTTGGCCACCATGTCGGCCTCGGAGCCGAAATCGAGATTGGCCTGCACCGTGCAGGTGCGGAACATCATGTCGAGGCCCAGATTGCCGACCTTGGGCATGTATTCCCGCATGATCTTGTAGCGGCCCTTGGGCATGATCGGCACGTCCTCGCGCCGCCAGATCGGCGTGAAGCCGAGGCCCAGGAAGCCCAGGCCCAGCTCGTCGGCGACGGTCTTGACCTCCTGGAGGTGGACGCCAGTCTCCTCGCAGATGTCGTGCATGGTCTCGAGCGGGGCGCCAGACAGCTCGAACTGGCCCCCGGGCTCAAGGCTGACATTGGCCTTGCCCCGTTCGAGGGCGATGATGTTGTCGCCCTCGTAGACGCCCTTCCAGCCGAAGCGCGTCATGCCGTTCAGCAGGGCCTGGATGCCCGCGGGGCCCGCGTAGGGGACCGGCTCGTGCGCGCCCAGGCGGAAGACGAACTTCTCGTGCTCGGCGCCCACGCGCCACTGGTCGGCCGGCTTCGAGCCGGCCTCGAACCAGTCCAGGATATCCTCAACCGCGAGGGGTCGGTCGTCCGTCACGACGTCGGCCATCTCAATCTCCCCCAAGCCCATACCGAAACGGCGGCGATCTTTACGCTGTTCAAACAGGTGGGCGCAAATCAGGAAAGCTCAAGCCCTCGCCAGTCGCGCTTAGATCCAGTCGCCCTGGGCCGCCTGCCACAGGGTGAGCGCGCTGATGGCCGCGGTATCGGCCCGCAGGATCCGGGGCCCCAGGGTGGCGGGCGTGGCGTAAGGCAAGCCGCGCAAGGTCTCGCGCTCCGCCGGCGAGAAGCCGCCCTCGGGTCCTATCAGTATGGCCCAGGGCGCCGGCGGCGCGCCGTCCAGGGCCGCCAGCACCGGCTTGGCGTCGCCCGCCTCGTCGCAGAACAACAGCCGCCGCGGCGCGTGCCAATCGGCCAGCAGCTTGGCGAGCTTCACGGGTTCCAGGATCTGCGGCACATCCATGCGGCCAGTCTGCTCGGCGGCCTCGGCGGCGATGACCTGCAGGCGATCGATCCGCGAGCGCTCGGCGTTGGTGCGTTCGGTGATCACCAGCCGGACGCGCCGGGCGCCCAACTCGGCGGCCTTCTCGACGATGGTCTCCACCCGCGTGCGCTTGACCACCGCGACGAGCAGGTCGAGGTCCGGCCCCAGGGCCTGGGGCCGCTCCTGGGCCTGGAGCCGCAGGATCGCGCCACGCTTGCCCGAGACCTCGATGGCCCCTCGCCACTCGCCGTCGCGGCCGTTGAACACCAGCACCTGGTCGCCCACGACGCGGCGCATCACCGCGGTGAGGTAACGGCTCTGGCCGGAGTCCAGGGCGAGCGCCTGGCCCTGGGCGAGGTCTGTGGCAACGAACAAGCGGATCATGGATTGAGGTTCTAGCCGGGGGCGCGGGTTCAGGACTAGTTTGACGATATGGCGAAGCTCGACAACGAGGCCTATGAGGCCGAACTCACCGCCCTGCAATTGGCCTTGGTCCGCTACCAGCAGGCCGCCATGGAGAGTGGCGACAAGGTGCTGATCATCCTCGAAGGCCGCGATGCGGCGGGCAAGGACGGCGCCATCAAGCGCATGATCGAGCACCTCTCGATCCGGTACACCCGGGCCATCGCCCTGCCGAAGCCGACCGAGGTCGAGCGCAGCCAGTGGTATTTCCAGCGCTACGTGCAGTACCTGCCGGCGGCGGGCCAGATCATCATCTTCAACCGCTCCTGGTACAACCGGGCTGGCGTGGAAAAGGTGATGGGGTTCTCCACCTCCGAGGAGCAGGAGATCTTCCTGCGCGACGTCCCGCACTTCGAGGAGATGCTGGTCGAGAGCGGGATCAAGCTCGTGAAGCTATGGCTCGACATCAGCCGCGAGGAGCAGGCCGAACGGCTGAAGGCGCGACGTGAAGATCCGTTGAAGGCCCTGAAGACCAGTCCCCTCGACGATGTCGCCCAGGAGAAGTGGGACGACTACAGCGCGGCTCGCGACGAGATGCTGACCCGCACCCACAACGCCGCCGCGCCCTGGCGGTGCGTGGTGACCGACAAGAAGAAGGTCGCGCGCCTCAACATCATGCGCCACGTGATCCACGCCATCGCCCCCGCGAGTATCGCCAAGAGCGTCGCCAAGCCCGATCCGGAAATCTTGTTTCCCTTCGAGATCGCCGCCATCTTCGATGGCCGGCTGAACAGGTAGCGGAGCTGATCGGGGGTGGAAAAAATTTCGGCCCGGGAGGCCCGACGCATCGCGCTGGCCGCCCAGGGTTTCGCCGACCGGCGCCCCGCCGCGCCGGGCAAGCGCCATGTCCTGAAGACCATAGATCGCCTCGGCGTGTTGCAGATCGACTCGGTCAATGTGGTGTCCCGCACCCATTACCTGCCGCTGTTCTCGCGCCTGGGCGCCTATCCGCGGCCCCTGCTGGACGAGGTCGCGTGGGGTAAGAATCCCGCCCTGATCGAGTACTGGGCCCATGAGGCCTCGCTGCTGCCGGCGGCCACCCATCCCCTGTTCCGTTGGCGGATGGACGACGCCCGGGAGGGCGTCGGGACCTGGACGGGGATCGCGCGGTTCCTGCGGACCCACCCGGAGTTCATCGACCGGGTGCTGAACGAGATCGAGACCCGCGGGCCGATGCCGGCCTCGGAACTGGAGCTCGGCGCCAAGGGCGCCAAGGGCTGGTGGGGCTGGAGCGAGGGCAAGCGGGCGCTGGAGTGCCTGTTCTGGATCGGCGACCTGACGGCGGCTACCCGGCGCGGGACCTTCGAGCGGGTCTACGGGATCGCCGAGAAGGTGCTGCCCAAGGCGGTCCGCGAGACTCCGACGCCGGACCGCGAAGACGCCCAGCGTGAGCTGATCCGCATCGCCGCCCGCGCTCAGGGCGTGGCCACCGAGCGCGACCTGCGCGACTATTTCCGCATGGGGGTCGCCGACACCAAGGCGCGCATCGCCGAGCTGGTGGAGGCGGGCGACCTGGTCGCCGTCACCGTCAAGGCCTGGGGCCAGCCCGCCTATCTCGCCCCCGCCGCGCGGCGGCCGCGGAAGGTCACCGCCAACGCCCTGCTCTCGCCCTTCGACAACCTGATCTGGTTCCGCGAGCGCACCGAGCGGCTGTTCGACGTGCGCGTCCGGCTGGAGATCTACACCCCGGCTCACAAGCGGGTGCACGGCTACTACGTCCTGCCCTTCCTGCAGGGCGAGGCGATCACCGCCCGGGTCGATCTGAAAGCCGAGCGCAAGACGGGGGTGCTGGTGGTGCAGTCGGCTCATTACGAACCGGGATCGAACGCGCAGACTCCGGGCCTGCTGGCCCAGGAGCTCCGACTGATGGCGGGTTGGCTGGGGCTGGACGACATCCAGGTCCAGCCCAGGGGCGAACTGGCCGGGGCGCTGAAGGCGGCCCTGACCTAGGTCGTCGCACTATCGGGAAATGACGGCGATCATGAACATCACCGCCCCAAGCGAGATCCAGATCACCGAGTTGACGAGCATGCGAAGCAGGCCCCGCTCATGCTCGTCGGTCGTGCCGAGCGCGTCGGCCAGCGCATTGCCGGGCGCTACGAAGATAAGCTTTAGAAACGACATGGAAAATTGTCCTACACCGACCCCGGACCTGGGGTTCCTGGCCGCAACATGCGCGCCCATCGGCAACCTGCGTACTCCGGGACGTTACGTAGACTTGGCCATGACCGAGGGTTGGCGGACCTAGAGCTCCACCATGTCGAAGTCGGCCTTCGGCGTGCCGCACAGGGGACATATCCAGCTGTCGGGCAGGTCCTTCCAGCGCGTGCCCGGCGCCAGGCCCTCGGCCGGGTCGCCGAACTCCTCCTGATAGAGATAGCCGCAGGTGCGGCACTGCCAGACCTTGAAGGGTTCGGACATGTCGGCGCCGCCTCAATGCATCTTGAAGCGGATGGGAACCGACTTGGGACCGCAAACGAAACTGGCGGACATGTTGCGGGGCGTCCCGTCCAGCTCCACCGACTCCAGCCGCGCGAACAGTTCCTCCCACAGGATCCGCATCTCCATCCGCGCCAGGTGCTGGCCCAGGCACACATGGGCGCCGTATCCGAACGCCACATGCTTGTTGGGTGTCCGCTCGACGTCGAACTTGAAGGGATCGGCGAACACCGCCTCGTCGCGGTTGCCCGACGGATAGGACAACATCAGCCAGTCGCCCTTGGCCATCTTGCGGCCGGCGACCTCGGCGTCGGCGGTGGCCGTGCGCATGAAGTGCTTCACCGGCGTGACCCAGCGGATCGACTCCTCGATCAGGCCGGGGATGAGGGCGGGATTGGCCTTCAACTTGGCGAACTGTTCGGGGTTCTCGGCCAGGGCCCACAGGGCGCCCGACACCGTCGACGACGTGGTGTCGTGGCCGGCGGTCGCCGCGATGATGTAGTAGCTCATGGCCTCCAGGTGGCCGAGCGGTTGGCCGTCGATCTTGCCGTTGGCGATGACGCTGGCGAGGTCCGCGCGCGGATTGGCCCGGCGATCCTCGGTGATGGCGTTGAAATACAGCATGAAGTCCATGACCACCGACTGGATGGTGTCGACGCCGGCGTTGGTGGTCTGGATCTCCTCGCCGGTCCGATTGAGGTCGGGGTCTGCGCTGCCGAACAATTCCTGGGTGAGCTTCAGCATCCGCGGCTCGTCGGACTCCGGCACCCCGATCACCTCCATGATCACATGCAGCGGATAGAGGAAGGCCACGTCCCGGGCGAAGTCGCACTGGCCGCCATGCGACGCCATCCGGTCGACGAAGCCCTTGGCGATCTCGCGGATCCGCGACTCCAGGGCCCGGAGGTTCTGCGGCACGAACGAACCCTGGGTCAGGCGCCGGTAGGCCATGTGGTCGGGGTTGTCCATCTGCACCAGCGACCGCACCAAGTGGGGGCTGCCGCCCATCATCTCGCGAACCTTCCGGTCGGCGTCGATGGTCGTGAGAACGGTGGAGCGGTCGCCGTTGTGGAACAGCTCGTTCTGCCGCTCCACCTCGAGGATGTCGGCGTGACGGGTGACCACCCAGAAGGGATCGAAGCCCTCGGGTTGGGCCCGATCCAATGGCGCTTCCCGCCGAAGCCAGGCGAAGGCGTCGTCCACCCGCTTGCCGTCGGCGTAGGCGCGGGGATCGACAATGGTCTGGGCGATATCGGACGGAATGGTCATGTGCGGTTCCTGGGCTCCCTTGCGTGTCTTCTGGCCCGACACTGCAACTTGCTAGTTGTCTAACAACTTTCTAGACTCCGCAATATGGCCAGCACATTGACCAGGCGCAAATCTCGCCGCAGCCAGGCCGAGCGCAGGGATGAATCGGAACGCCGCCTGCTGGCAGCGGCCGCCGAGCTCGTGGTGGAACGGGGCATGGCGGCGGCGACCTTCGAGAACATCGGGGCCCGCGCAGGGTACAGCCGCAGCCTCGTCACACAGCGCTTCGGGTCCAAGCGGGGTCTCATCGACGCCCTGATCGTCCAGCTCCAGGGTCGCCTTGGCGGCTTGTTAGAAGACCGGCATGTGGACGCCATGAGCGGCCTGGACGCGGTCCTGGCCTATGTGGAGGTGTTTCTCGCCGCGCTCGACCACGACGGGGAACTGCGGGCCTATTTCGTGGTGCTGGCCTCCGCCGTGGCCGATGTCTCGGAACTGCGCGCGCCGTTCGCCGACGCCCACAAGGAGGTCGAGATCGTCCTCACGGCCTTCTTCCAGCGGGGACAGGCCGAGGGTTCGGTCCGGTCCGGCATCGACCCCGACGCGGCGGCCCTCGTCACCGGCGCCTTGCTGTTCGGGCTGTCGATGCAGTTGCTGCTGGATCCGACCCTGGACCTCGCACCGTTGGGAGAGACCAGCAAGATGGCCTTGCGGTTGAGCTTCGCGGCCTGAGCGCCGGCCGGTCGCTCAGGTCTTCGGCGTCATCACCAGCCATGGGGTCGGCTTGATTCGCCATTCCCACACCGCCAGGAGCTGGTCGAGGTGGCCCGACTGCGCCAGCCAATCCGGCAGGGGCAGCGTCTTGGGCTGGGTGTCCAGGCGGACGATGTCGTGGGTGGGGGAGAAACGCTCGACCAGCCGCGCGAGGTTTCCCGGCCGGTAGACGTCATGGGTCTCGACGATGAGGGTCATGCCCGTGAGCGCCGGCGAGAGATCGGGGCGCAGCAGGTCATCCTCGGCGCCCTCCACGTCCATCAGCACCAGGCATTTCTGGCCCGCGAAGGCCTCGAATCCGGTAGGGGCGAAGGTCTCGCCGACCATGACCCGATCGGCGACGCCGTTGGTCTGCGCCAGGGCCTCGCAGGCGGCCCGGGCCTTGGCCTCGACATCGTAGGCGTAGATGGTGGCGGCTGGCATCAGCCGGGCCAGGCCCACCGCATAGTAGCCCTCGGCGCAACCCACATCGATCACCGTGTCGAAGCCCTGCTGGGCGAAGGCCTCGATATGGGGGTGCAGCTCGGACTCGTAGGTGCCCAGCAGCCGCGGCGCCAGCGCCCCCTCGGTGGCGGTGCGCAGGTAGGACATGCCGGCGAACGGCCCCTGCAGGATCACCTGGCCGTGGTGGCGGACATAGGCGTCTACGATGGCCGAGGCCCGCCACAGGGCCAGCACCCGCAGGGCCATGTTGAGCTCCTGCGGTTGGCTCAGCGGCGGGTCGCGGTCCAGCCGCTCCCGCAGCCACTGAACCACTCGCTCCGCATAGGTCATGACGCGCCCCGGCCCGGAATCATCGGCGACATCTAGCACCGCCAGGCCGCCGCCGTCAGGGCGCAGCGGTCAGGCCGTCCCCTCGGTCACCGCGTGGAGGCGGGCATAGGTCCCGCCCTTCTTCACCAGTTCGGCGTGGCGGCCCTCCTCGACGATGCGGCCCTCCTCGAACACCAGGATCCGGTCGGCCCCGCGGATGGTCGAGAGCCGGTGGGCGATGACGATAGTGGTGCGGCCCACCATCAGCTCCTCCATGGCCGCCTGGACCTGGCGCTCGGTCTCCACGTCCAGGGACGAGGTCGCCTCGTCCAGCACCAGGATCGGGGCGTCGGCCAGGAAGGCCCGCGCGATGGCCACGCGCTGGCGCTCCCCGCCCGACAGCTTCACCCCGCGCTCGCCCACCAGCGTGTGGTAGGCCAGCGGCAGCTTGGCGATGAAGTCGTGGGCGCGGGCCCGCTTGGCGGCGAGCGCGATCTCATCGTCCGTCGCCTCGGGCCGGGCGTAGCTGATGTTCTCGGCGATGGTCCGGTGGAACAGGGCCGGATCCTGAGGCACCACCGCGATCGCCCGGCGCAGACCGCCCTGGTTCACCGTGGCGATGTCCTGGCCGTCGATCAGGATGCGGCCGTCCTGCAGGTCGTAGAGCCGCTGGATCAGCTTGACGAAAGTCGACTTGCCGGCCCCGGTCGGACCCACCAGGGCCACTCTCTCGCCGGGCGCGATGCGCAGGGTGAAGTCGCGATAGAGCGGCTCCTCCGCCGACTTGTAGCGGAAGGTGATCCTGTCGAAGACGATCTCGCCCAGCTCGCCCCCGAAGGCCGGGGCGTTCGCGACGTCCAGCACCTGGGGCGGGGTCTGGGCGTAGCGGGCCACGTCCTCCACATCGTCGAGGCCCTTCTGCATCATGCGGATGTTCTCGCCGATATTGCGCAGATAGCCGCTCATCAGCATGAACGAGGTGATCGCGAAGGCCACGTCGCCGGCGGTGGCCTCGCCCCGCGCCCACAGGCGCAGCAGCAGGCCGGTCAGCCCCGCCTGCAGCACCACCAGCAGCAGGTTGTGCCACAGCCAGACATTGATGAACCGGGTCCAGGTGGTGAGGGTGAGCCGCCGCCAGAGCGCGGTGATGCCGCCGATCCTCTCCTCCTCCCGGTGCTCGGCCCCAAAGGACTTCACGGTCGGGTTGGATGAGATGGAGTCTGCGAGCGCCCCGCCGATGCGGCTGTCGAGGGCCACCGACTTGAGGTTGGCCGGCCGCACATACGTGGCGGTCAGGATCAGGTTGGAGGCGACATAGATCACCACCACCGCAAGGGAGAACAGGCCGACGCTGGGCCAACGGGCGATCATCACCCCCGAGAGGCCGAAGAGGACCAGCATGGCGGGGCCCAGCCACAGGACCACCGAGTCCGAGACCATGTCGTAGCCCCACATGGCGCGGCTCAATCGCCGCACCGTGGAGCCGGCGAAGGTGTCGGCGTGCCAGTCGGACGAGAACGACTGCACCCGCTTGAAGCCCTCGTCGGTCATCTCCTTCATGTTGGCCGCCGCCAGCGGGTTCCAGAACCGGAAGCTGATGTTGCGGATGATGGCGAAGGCCAGGTAGACGCCCACGAAGATCGCCCAGGCGTTCCAGGCGAGCTCGGCCCGAGAAGGACCGGCCGCCACGGCGTCGACCAGCTCCCCCGCCGCCCAGGGCAGGGCCAGGTCGAAGCCGACCGAGGCCAGGGTCAGCACCACGCAGGCGGTCAGCAACACCGGCCGCCGCAGCCAGAACCGGGCGATGAAGCCCAGCACCTGGCCGTTGGAAAGGACCCGCTGCGGCTGGTCGTCGGTGTCTTCGTAGTGCTCGGTCACAGATGGGTCCCTTCGGTCACGGCGTGCAGCCGCGCATAGGCCCCGCCCCGGTCGATCAGTTCGGCGTGGCGGCCTTCTTCGACAATGCGACCCTGGTCGAACACCAGGATCCGGTCGGCTCCGCGGATGGTCGACAACCGGTGGGCGATGACCACCGTGGTGCGGCCCACCATGAGCTCCTCCATGGCCGCCTGCACCTGGCGCTCGGTCTCCACGTCCAGCGAGGATGTGGCCTCGTCCAGCACCAGGATGGGCGCGTCGGCCAGGAAGGCCCGGGCGATCGCCACGCGCTGGCGCTCCCCGCCCGACAGCTTCACCCCCCGCTCGCCCACCGGGGTCTCGTAGCCTTTCGGCAGGCGGGCGATGAACTCGTGGGCGCGGGCCCGCTTGGCGGCCAGCACGACCTCCTCGTGGGTAGCGTCCGGCCGGGCGTAGCCGATGTTCTCGGCGATCGAGCGGTGGAACAGGGCCGGATCCTGCGGCACCACGGCGATGGCGCGCCGCAGGGAGCCCTGGCTGACCTTGGAGATGTCCTGGCCGTCGATCAGGATTCGCCCGCCCTGCAGGTCGTAAAGCCGCTGGATCAGCTTGACGAAGGTCGACTTGCCGGCCCCCGTCGGACCCACCAGGGCCACGCGCTCGCCGGGCGCCACCACCAGGGTGAAGCCGTCATAGAGCGGGCGTGGCTGGTTGGCGTAGCCGAAGGTGACGCGGTCGAAGACCACCTCGCCCAGCTCGCCGCGGAAGGTCATGGCGTCGGGTGCGTCGGCCAGCTGCGGCTCGGTGACCGCGTAGGTGGCCACGTCCAGGATGTCGTCCAGGCCCTTCTGCAGCATGCGGGTGATCTCGCTGAAGTTCCGCATGTAGCCGGCCATGACGATGAACGAGGTGATGGCGAAGGCCACGTCCCCCGGGGTGGCGTTCCCCTTGGCCCAGGCGTCGACCAGGAAGGCCGTCAGCCCCGCCTGCAGCACGATCAGGAACAGGTTCTGGCCCAGGCCCACATTGTTGAACCGGTCCCAGGTCTTGTTCACCGCCGCGCGCCAGGCCTCGACCGTGCGGCCGAAGCGGGCCTCCTCGCGGTCCTCGGCCCCGAAGCTCTTGACCACCGGATTGGCGCCCACGGCGTCGGCCAGGGTTGCGCCGATCTTGGAGTCGAGCGCCGTGGAGACCAAGTTCACCGGCCGGATGTAGTGCACCGACATCAGGATGTTGTAGGCCCCGAAGGCCAGCACCATCACCGCCACGAACGCCCCTGCCCAGGGCCATTGCAGCCCCAGCGAGATCGCCAGCCCGCCCAGCACGATCAGGGTCGGGAACAGCATCATCAGCAGGGCGTCCGAGGCGCTGTCATAGCCCCACATGGCCCGGCTGACCCGGCGCACCGTGGCGCCGGCGAAGTTCGAGGCATGCCAGTCGGCTGAGAAGGCCTGCACCCGCTTGAAGCCGTCATTGACGATCCGCGCCATGATCCGCGCATAGAAGCCGTTGGCCGCGCGGAACAGCGACGAGCGCATCAGATAGAACATCAGATAGAGGCCCGAGAGGCTCGCCCAGGCGGCCCAGGCGGCGTCCGTCACCTTCTCCGGCGCGGAGACGGCGTTGATCAGCGCCCGAGTGGCCCATGGTATCGCCAGGTCGGCGGCGGTGGCCGCCAGCATGAAGCCGACGATCAGGGCGAACTTGCCGGGCTCCGCCAGCCAGTGGCGCACGATGAAGCCCAGCACCTGGGTGTTGGTCAGGACTCTGGGACGGTTGGCGTCCTCATCGTCGTCGAGAAAATCGGTCATGACGCACTTCTGAGATTCCCGGCCGGGCCGGGGTGAAATTGAAGGTCCGAGGCTGGACGCCGGGACCCGTGGGGGAGCACGGATCCCGGCGCCGCCTTGCCGCGCCCCGCTACGCAGCGGGTCGGCGGGCCTCGAAGTTGAGTATTCGGCTGGACCGGCCAGGACGCCGCCCGGCCTGGTGGTCGGCGCCCACGGAAATGTCCGTGAAGCCCGCGGCCGCCAGGGCAAGCTGGAATTCCGCAAGCCCCCAGATGCGGAAGGCCATCACTTCCAGCTCCGACTCCACCAGCCGCCCGTTCCGCCAGCGTTCGTAGCGGTCGTGGGTGACGCGCCGCTGACGGACCAGGTCGATCTCCACCGCCCGGCCCTCGATCCGCAGCATGTCGCCGTTGGCGGCGGTCCATGTGCGGACGTCGGGCCTCTCGTTGGTCAGGTAGCCCATCGGCAGCAGGTCGATGAGCAGCCGGCCGCCGGGCGCCAGGTGGTCGTGGAACCGTTTCAGCACGGCCAGGCCCTCGGCGAAGTCGTCGATGAGGGTGAAGGTCCCGACCGGCACGAGGATCGCGGCGAAGGCGTGGTCGTAGGCGAAGTCCTGGAAGCGGGCCTGCCGCAGGTCGGCCGGGAGGCCGCGCGCCGCGCAGTGGCGGCGGCAGCTCTCCAGCATGTCCGGCGACTGGTCGAAGCCCTTCACCTCCAGGCCCGCCTCGAGCAGCGGGACCAGCAGGCGTCCGGTTCCGACCGCGGCCTCCAGGATCGGCCCCTGCGTCCCGACCAGCCGGTCGAGATAGAAGGGCACGTCGGGCAGGGAGCCGGGCGGCTTGTCCAGGTCGTAGATCTCCGTGCACATCGCCCCGTAGCGGTTGGGAACGGGGGCGTTGGGCCAAGATGCGATGGGAGTGGCCGAGATGGGTTCGGTGATAGGCATGTCGTCTCTTGAGTCGGACGGACTCCGCGCCAAATCCGGGCCGGGGAATCCGTGGAATCGAGGAGCGCCGGCGAACGCGTTTGGCTACGCGCGGAAGGCTGGCGATGCGGTGCAGAGCGGCCCCCGCTGGGGGCCCGGTCGCGAGTTAATCGCGGTTCCGCTTAAGGGCGGACACAGCGACGAACGGCGTCTGCGGGCGATGATTGAATGCTGTCACGCTGATCACCTCCCTGTTTCAGGCGCTGCGGGGCTGGACGACGACGCAGACCCTGCGCGCCTCGATTCCCGCTGTCAATCCGACCGACCCGCGTTATTTGGCGTCGCGATCAGGTCGCTGGACCGCGTGGCCGGACTGCAACAGCGGCTGGAAGGCCGTCGAGGTTCTGCTAGAGGCTGAACCCATGGCCGCCCCCCTTCCCGACGCCGCGCCCAGCAACTGGGTCGACCGCCACGCGCCGCCCGGCCTGCAGCCGTGGCTGAAGCTGGGGCGCTTCGACCGCCCCGCGGGGATCTGGCTGTTGATGCTGCCGGGCTGGCAGGGGGCGGCACTGGCCGGCGCCCAGGCCGGCCAATGGCCCGATCCCTGGCTGCTGCTGAAGATCCTGGCGGGTGCGGCCCTGATGCGGGCGGCGGGCTGCGCCTATAACGATATCGTCGACCGCGACATCGACGCCAAGGTGGCGCGCACCGCCGGCCGGCCGATCCCGTCGGGCCAGATTTCGGTGAAGCAGGCATGGGCCTTCCTGGCGGCCTGCAGCCTGGTCTCCCTGGCCATCCTGCTGACCCTGCCGCCGCTCGCCATCGCGCTGGGCGTCGGGTCCCTGGCCCTGGTGGCGGCCTACCCGTTCATGAAGCGGATCACCTGGTGGCCACAGGCCTGGCTGGGCCTGACCTTCAACTGGGGGGCCCTGCTGGGCTACGCCGCTGCGACCGGGACGCTGGGCTGGCCCGCCGCCCTGCTCTACGCCTCCGGGGTGTTCTGGACCCTGGGCTACGACACGATCTACGCGGTGCAGGACCTGGAGGACGACGCCCTGGCGGGGGTGAAGTCCTCAGCCCTGCGGCTGGGCGGCGCCGCGCCCAAGGCGGTGCTCGGCTTCTATGTGGCGAGTTTCACCCTCGCGCTCGCGGCGGGCTGGATGGCGGGTCTCGGCCCCCTCGCCCTGCCGCCGCTGGCGCTCTACGGCATGCACCTGTCGCGCCAGGCCGCCCGGCTGGACGTGGCCGATCCGGGACTGGCCCTGGCGCTGTTCAAGTCCAACAGCCTGGCGGGGCTGCTGCTGTTCCTGGCCCTTGTCGCCGGGATGTGGCGGGGGCCGCTCGGCCTCTAGGCGACATCGACAAGATGCTCCCCCTCTGGGGGAGCTGTCGGCAAAGCCGACTGAGGGGGACTTTGACTCATCCCGCCGCGGATGAAGCCCCCTCCGTCTCGCCGCCAAGAGGCGACGAACCACCTCCCCCAAACCGCGCTCCGCGCTGGGGGAGGATCTGGAACACCGTTAGGCGACCTGGCGGTCGCCGTGCTGCTCGGCCAGGCGCTGCTCCATCCGGGCGCTGGCGCGGCGGAGTTCGTCGATGGCGTCGTCGATCTCCTGACGCTGACGCTCGAAGGCCACGATCCGCTCGCGGAATTTGCGCAGGGCGAGCGCGTTCTGGGCGACCTCCCCGTCCCCCTGGCCGTAGAGGCTGAGGATGTCGCGGATCTCGGCCAGGGACAGGCCGACGCGCTTGCCGTTGAGGATGATCTGCAGGCGGGCGCGGTCGCGGTAGGAATAGACCCGCGCCATGCCCTGGCGGGCGGGGGCGAGCAGGCCCTGGTCCTCGTAGTACCGCAGCGCGCGCGCGGTGGCGCCGAACTCTCGGCAGAGCTGGGTGATGGTGAAGCTCATCGCCGGGCGGCGAAGCTTGGCGGTCATTCTGTCCTCCCTGGGATCGCGGGCCGTACCGCCCGTCGAGATCGAAGCTTGCCCTTCCCTTTACGTGAACGTCAATCAGTTACGTCAACTTCCGGACCTGCCGTTGGGTCACGCTTGTCGGCCTTTTCAGCACGGGGGAGGATCGCGCAAACGGGAGGCCAAACGCATGAGCGACCTCGATTTTGGCGGCAAGACGGCGCTGGTCGTCGGCGGCTCCAGCGGCATAGGCAACGGGATCGCCCACGGGTTCCGCAAGCGGGGCGCCAAGGTCCACGTCTGGGGCACCCGGGCGCGGGCCGCCGACTATGACCCGGCGGACGGCTCGGACCTGGCCGGCCTGGCCTACGCCAAGGTCGATGTGGGAAACCGTGCGGAGATCGAGGCCGCCGCCCCCATCGCCCCGTTGGACATCCTCGTCCTCTGCCAGGGCACGGTGGTCTACAAGCGCGGCGAGTTCGGGCCGGAGGGCTGGGACAGGGTCATGGCGGTCAACCTCGATAGCCTGATGGCCTGCGCCATGAAGTTCCATGACGCCCTTAGCCAGGCGCGCGGCTCCATCATCATCGTCAGCTCTGTCTCGGGCTACCAGGCCAACCGCGGCAACCCGGCCTACGCTGCCTCCAAGGCCGGGGCCGTCAGCCTGACCAAGACGCTCGGCCAGGCCTGGGCCGGCGACGGCATCCGGGTGAACGGCCTGGCGCCCGGCTTGGTCGCCACCAAGCTGACCAAGGTCACCACCGAGCATCCCGACCGCCTGCGCGGCGCGCTGGCCCGCATCCCGGCCGGCCGTATGGGCGAGCCGTCGGACATGGCGGGCGCGGCCCTGTTCCTGGCCTCGCCGCTCGCCGGCTACGTGGTCGGCCAGACCCTGATCGTCGACGGGGGGCTCAGCCTGTGAGCGCGCCCGGACGTTCGCTAAAGGGCTCCCGCGTCCTGGTCACCGGGGCGGCCAGCGGCATGGGCCTGGCCACCGCCCGGATCTTCGCCCAGGAGGGCGCGGAGGTGGCGCTCACCGACTACACCGCGGCCTCGGCCGAGGCCGCCGCCAGCGCCCTGGCCGACGAGGGGCTCAGCGTCCATCCGTGGAAACTGGACGTGTCCGACGCCGCCGAGATCATCGCCGTGGTCGAGGAGATCGCCCAGCGTCTCGGCGGCCTGGACGTGGTGGTCAACAACGCCGGGGTGTCCGCCTTCTCGGCCATCGACAGCGACGACTACGAGGCCGTCTGGGCCCGGTCGCTCTCGATCCTGCTCACCGCCCACCAGCGGGTGGTGCGCGCGGCCCTGCCGCACCTTCGCGCCTCGGCCGCGCCGCGCATCGTCAATATCGCCTCCACCGAGGCCTTGGGCGCCACCGCCCGCGACAGCCCCTATGCCGCGGCCAAGGCCGGGGTGGTGGGCCTGACCCGGGCGCTGGCCGTGGAGCTCGGGCGCGAGGGGATCACGGTCAACTGCGTCTGCCCCGGTCCCATCCGCACCGGCATGACCGCCGCAATCCCCGACGAGGCCAAGGAGACCTTCGCCAGGCGCCGCACGGCCATGGGCCGCTACGGCGAGCCGGAGGAAGTGGCCCACGTCACCGTCAGCCTCTGCCTGCCGGCGGCCTCCTACATCACCGGCGCGGTGATCCCGGTGGACGGGGGGCTGACGGCCCGCAACGCCTAGGCCCAGCCTTGACGAAATGGCTTGTACGTCATACAAATAAGCCATGCTGAACGTCCTTTCCCTGGCCGAGAAACGGGCCATGCGCGAGCCTGGAAAGCGCATGCGCTCGCGGTTGCTCGACGCGGCGGTGGAGCTGTTCAAGGCGAAGGGTCTTGCCGGGGTGTCGGTGGCCGAGATCGCCGCGGCGGCCGGAGCCTTCCCCAGCCAGGTCACCTATTATTTCCGGACCAAGGAGGCCCTGTTCGTGGAGGCCGCCTGCCGCGAGGTGCTCTATGTGGCGCGCCAGGCCGAGACCGCCGCGGCGTCCGCCGTCACCGGTTCCGACTACAACCGCAGCCTGGTGGAGACTGTGATCGGATCGCCCGGCCTGGCCCTCTTCGTGGACGCCCTGTCCCTCACCCGGCGGCGGCAGGACCTCGCCCCGTTGATCGAGCGGACCTTCGATCGCCTGCACGGCCAGGGCGACCGCGCCTTCGCGGAGGTGCGCCAGCGGCGCGGCTGGTCGGGCCGGGACGACCCGGCGACCACCGCGCGGCGCTTCTGGACCCTGGCCCTGGGCGTGGCCCTGCGCGACGGCGCCACCGAGGTCACGGGCTCGGCCGCGGTTGACGAGATGCTGGCCATGCTGGGCCACGCCCGCATCGCTGGGGGACACGCCTGATGGCCGCCGCCGCCCGCCTGGACCCCAAGGACTTCTTCACCCCCGAAGAGTGGGCGCCCATGTCGCGCCGCTCGTCGTGGAAGGGGCTGGCCATGATCGCCCACGCCTGGGCGACCATCGTCGCGGCCGGCGCCATGGTCGTGGTCTGGCCCTTCACCCTGCCCCTGGCGGTGATGATCATCGGCGCGCGGCAACTGGGCCTTGCGATCCTGATGCACGACGCCGCCCACGGCGCCCTGCACAAGAACCTCAAATTCAATGACTGGCTCAGCGAGTGGCTCACCGGCGGCGGGGTGCGCACCTACCGCCCCTATCACCTGACCCACCACCGCTTCGCCCAGCAGACCGAAGACCCCGACCTGACCCTGTCTGCGCCCTTCCCGATCACGCGGCTGTCCCTGCGGCGCAAGATCGTGCGCGACCTCACCGGCCAGACCTTCTTCAAGGCGCGGTTCGGCGGCTTCGTGAAGAAGCTCAAGGCCCGCAAGTCCGGCGAACCCCTGCTGCCGATCCTCGGCGCCGAGCTCAAGCGCCACCGCCGTTGGCTGATCGGCGGCGCCGTCGTGACCGCGGTGGCCGCGCCCTTCGGCCTGTGGTGGGTCTGGCCGGTGCTGTGGGTCCTGCCCCAGGCCACCTGGTATCCGCTGGTCACCCGCCTGCGGAACATCGCCGAGCACGCCTGCATCGACGAGAACGAGCCCGACCCCATGCGCCAGGCCCGCACCACCAAGGCCAGCCTGATCGAGCGTCTGCTGATCGCGCCCTACTATGTGAACTACCACTGCGAACATCACATGTTCATGCACCTGCCCTGCTACAGCCTGCCCCGCGCGCACAAGCTCCTGGCGCGCAAGGGCGTGACGCAGCGGATGCTGGTCGAGCCGGGCGGCTATCTGAAGGTGCTCAGCCTGGCGTCGAGCAAGCCGGCCTAGAGTCCGGCTGCCGCCATGCTAGATGGCGGGATGATCGATCCCTCCATCGAGGGCCGCCAGGCCTTTATCCTTCGAAACACCCGGCTGCAGCAGCCTCCGCACACGCCGGAGATCACCCTGCACCTGGCCGACGAAATCACCCCGATCTGGAAGATGACCGAGGAGGCCCTGGCCGAGATCGGCCTGCCGCCGCCGTTCTGGGCCTTCGCCTGGGCGGGCGGCCAGGCCCTGGCCCGCTACATCCTCGACAACCCCGAAGAGGTGGCGGGCAAGCGGGTGATCGACTTCGCCTCGGGCTCCGGGATCGTCGCCATCGCCGCCATGCAGGCCGGGGCGTTCGAGGTGCTGGCCGCCGACATCGACGACTTCTGTGGCGCGGCCCTCGACCTCAACGCCAAGGCCAATGGGGTGGTCGTCGGCTATACCGGCCTCGACCTGCTGGACGCCCCCGCCCCGCAGACCGACGTCATCCTGGCCGGGGACATCTGCTACGAGAAGCCGCTGGCGGCCAAGGTGATGGACTGGCTGGCCGCCGCCCACGTACGCGGCGTGCGTGTGCTGATCGGCGATCCCGGGCGCAGCTATTTCCCCAAGGTCGGGCTCGAGAAGCTGGCCGAATACCAGGTCGAGACCACCCGCGAACTGGAGGACTTCGAGATCAAGAAGACCGCTGTCTGGACTCTCCCGGCCTGAGCCGCTAGCCTGGAACAAATAAAGAACACATGTGCGGAGGCCGAAATGCGCGAAGACGGCAAGATCGACTATGTGGAGATGCCGGGCGGGGACATCGTTTCCACCAAGGCCTTCTACAACAAGGCTTTCGGGTGGAGCTTCACCGACTATGGCCCCTCCTACGCGGCCTATAGCGAGGGCCTGGACGGCGGTTTCGACGCCGACGCGGCCTCTCAGCTCACCAAGCCCCTGGTGGTGCTGTTTGCCCACGACCTGGAAGCCATGGAGGCCAAGGTGATCGCCGCGGGCGGGGTGATCGTCAAACCGATCTTCAGCTTCCCCGGCGGGCGACGCTTCCACTTCCGCGATCCCAGCGGCAACGAACTGGCGGTCTTTACCGAGAATTAGTCGCCTTGGGGTTGAACTGACGTCGGGACTGCAGCTTTCGGGGGCGGCGATGTTGAGAAGCGTGGGTGCGATTGGCGCGGCCTTGGTCTTGTGGTCGGCGCCGGCGCAAGCGCGGTCGGACCTGTCCGTACTGGCGGAGACCGCGCCGCCGACCGTGACGGCCGCGCCACTGCCCATGGGCGCCAAGCCGCGCAGCGTTTCGCTGGCCCGGGTCGGCGACACAATGAAGCACGGTCAGCCCTGGGCCCTGATCCTCTGGGGCCGCAATTGTCCCGTCGATAGCGAGGCGGTTTGGGACACCTCGCAGGACGGCTTCAAGAGAGATCCGGTGGTCGAACGCCTCTTCCGCGATGAGCTGACCGGATTGGGCTTCACCGTCGCCGGCGACCCCAACAACCTGTTCAGGGACGACGAGGACGACGGAGCCGAACTCCAGGTCGGGGCGCTGATCACCGACGTCTCGATCATGGCCTGCGGGGGTTTGACGGCGCGTGATCGCAAGCTGGAACTGGCCGATGTTCCGGCGCTCGGCGTCGCCCAGATGTCGATCGAGTGGCAGATCTACTCGCCGGTTGAATCAAAGGTGCTCGCCAAGGTCCCCACGGTCGTGCGGGTCGACTACAAGGAACCGCGGACGCAAGTCGTCGATGCGATGCTGCAGGGGGTTTTCGCCGCCAATGTCCGCGCGCTGGCGGCGTCGGACGATTTCCGGACCGCGGTCCTGAGTGCGGGGCCCTCGGCCTCGGCGCTGAGGAGTCCGATCGCGGCGCCGCCCATCGCCCTCCCGCTGGCGCCGCGTGGGACGGCGCGGCCCATTTCGGAGGCCTCCGGATCGGTGGTCGCCCTGTTCACCGGCGACGGCATGGGCAGCGGCTTTCTGGTGTCGCGCGACGGCCATCTACTGACCAATCGCCATGTGGTGGGCGCCTCCAAATTCCTGAAGGTGAAGTGGTCCGACGGCGTCGAAACCGTCGGCGAGGTCATTCGCTCCGACGCGGGTCGCGACATCGCCCTGATCAAGACCGATCCTCGGGGCCGTCAGCCCTTCGATCTCCGGCGCAGCGGCGTGCAGACAGGAGAGACGGTGTTCGCCATCGGGACCCCGCTGGACTCGCGGCTGCAAGGCAGTCTGACCCAGGGCGTGGTGTCGGCCACCCGCACGCTCGGCGGCTACAACTTCATCCAGAGCGACGTTGTGGTGAATCCCGGAAACAGCGGTGGGCCGTTGCTCGATCAGAGGGGCGCCGTGATCGGTGTGACGGTGGCCGGCATTGGGCAGAAGGACGCGCCGCGTGGGATCAACTTCTTCATCCCCATCGGCGACGCCTTCGCCTTCCTATCCCTCAGCCCCTCATCCTAAGGGAGCGGCCCGACGAACGCCCAGGCGTCGGCGACGGCCAGCATCTCGCGGCCCTCGGGTTGATAGGCGAGCTTGGTGGCGAGCAGGCCGGTGGAGAGCCGCTCCATCACGCCCCACTCCCAGATGGCGCCAGCCTCGACTCCGGTGAGGGCGCTCAGCCGCGCGCAGCGGACGAGGCCGAGCTCCAAAGGATCGCCAGCCAACAGCTCGGCGCTCCACTCGCGCATGGGGACGGCCAGATCGCAGGCCGGTTCGGCCGCCAGGCCGTCGGGGTCGACGAACTTGAAGAGCTCGGTTCCCGGGACCCGCAGGGTGTTGTGGTCGTGGGCGTCGCCGTGGACCAGGACGCAGGCGTCCGGATCGAAGGCGGCGGCCCGGCGCTCGGCATAGGCCAGGCCCTGGGCGACCGCCCGCTCGGAACACGGCCGGTCCAGCGCCTCCCAGGTCTCGCCGATGAAGTCGCCCAGCCAGCGCGCCTTCTCAGCCCCGGTCATCAGGTCCAGGCCTTGCGGCGACGTCGTCCAGGCGGCCTGGAGGGTGCGGCAGATGGCGGCCATCCGATCCTCGACCGACAGGTCGAGACTGCTGAGCGAAGGCCCCAGGCGCTCCTGCAGCATGGCCGCCCGCGCCGCGTCGTGGCGCAGCAGCCGCACATAGCCGCGGCCTTCGGCCCGGACGAGGGTGGCGATCTCACCGGTGACGTCCTCGCCCGGCATGCCCAGCTTGAGGACCGCGGGCTCGCCCTCGCGAGTCGTCGCCTGCGCGACATAGCTGCCGGTGCCGCCGTGCAGCGTCGAGCCAACGGCCAGGCCCCAGTCGCGTTCAAGCCCAGCGACTAGGTCGCCCAGGCCGTTCAGCCAGGCGACGCCCGCCTCGCCCGCAGCCTCGGCGCGCAGCCGCACCGGCCCCGGAACCTCGATCGCCCTGTCGGCCATGGGCGAAGTCTGCACAGGCGAGGCGCCCGCGTCGAGCCCGTCGCCGAACCGTCACGGGGCTCGGCTATCGTCCGCGGCCGGATGAACGGGTGATGTGGGGATGACGGGCAAGAGCTGCGGCGAGTGCGGGATGTGCTGCAAGCTGCTGGCCATCCGGGAGCTGGAAAAGTCCGCCGGCGCCTGGTGCGGCCATTTCAGGCGCGGAACGGGCTGCGGCATCTATGCCGACCGACCGCCCGCGTGCCGTGGCTTCATGTGCCTGTGGCTGGACTCCGAGAAGCTGGACGACGCCTGGCGCCCGGACCGGGCCAAGTTCCTGATGTACACCGAGAAGGACGGCAAGCGGCTCAACGTCATCGTAGATCCGGCCCAGCCCGCGGCCTGGAAGCGCGAGCCCTATTATCGCCGGATCAAGGCCATGTCGCAGCGCGCCCTGGAGGGCTACGAGCTGGTGGTCTGCATCGACCAACGGCGCATCGTAGTCTTCCCGCACGAGGATGTGGACCTGGGCGTGGTCGATCCCGAGCACAAGCTGGTCAGCGGCTATGCGGAGCGCGACGGCCAGATGGTCCCCTACGCCATGATCCTCAGCGACCTGCCGGCCTAGGCAACGAGGTTTGAGGCGTCGGCGTAGCAGGTGGAGGCCAGCACCAATCCCGCACGCTGATCGGCCTCGCCCGCCTTGGGCAGGGTCGCGGAGTAGCAGGCCTCGAAGGAGCCGCTCAGCTCGGTGAAGGCGCCCTCCACGCCCTGTTCCAGCAGCCAGGTCTCCGCCGCCAGCTCATCGGCCTGCGGCGGGGGCGGCCTGCCGATGGCGAGGCAGGCGATCAGCCCGGCCGAAGCCGCCAAGATGTCTATCTTCCGCATATCTATCCCCTGCTCAGATCATATGGAGACGGACGGGTTCCGGCAAGGTAGGGACGATGTCCCGACACGTCTGATCCATGGACGAAGTCTGCGAACTTCAGGGATGCCAGGGGCAAGGACGCCCCTATAGTGGCCGTCATAGAGCATTTGTCTTCGGAGCCTCCATGCGCCGCCGCACCTTCCTCGCCGCCCTCCCCGCAGTCGCCGTCGCCGGCCCGGCCCTGGCGCAAAGCCGCGGCGAGAACCCCAACCGCGACCGGCCTGACGTGCACGGCGGCGACCGGGTGGACGGCGCGACCTTCGCCTCGCGCAGCGCCGCCTGGGGCCTGCACGGGGCGGCGGCCACCGCCCATCCCCTGGCCAGCCTCGCGGCGATCGAGATCCTCAAGGCCGGCGGCTCGGCGGTCGACGCGGCCATCGCCGCCAACGCGGTGCTGGGACTATGCGAGCCCATCGCCTGCGGGATAGGCGGCGACTGCTTCGTCATGCTGTGGGACCCCAAGACCCGCAAGGTGGAGGGCCTGAACGGCTCGGGCCGCAGCCCCAAGGGGTTGTCGCTGGAGACCGTGCGCGCCCGCTCGAAGAAAGGTCTGATCCCCTCCCATGGCGCGATCTCGGTCAGCGTGCCGGGCGCGGTGGACGCCTGGTGGACCCTGCACCAGCGCTACGGAAAGTTGGCCTGGAAGGACCTGTTCGCTCCGGCCATCGGCCACGCCGAGGAAGGGCATGCGGTCACCCAGAACGTCGCCTTCTACCTCGACCGCTCCCTGACCAGTTTCACCCGGCCGGCCTCGGGCATCGAGGAGGTGGAGAACTTCAAGAAGACCTGGGCGCCGTCCGGCAAGACCCCGCGCGAGGGCGAGCTGTTCCGCAATCCGGACCTGGCGCGCACCTACCGCCGGATCGCCGCCGAGGGCCGCGAGGGCTTCTATGGCGGGGAGACGGCGGCGACCATCGAGGCCTATTTCAAGCGCATCGGCGGCTGGATGACCAAGGCCGACCTGGCGGCCCACCACGCCCGCTGGGACCCGCCCCACAGCATCAACTATCGAGGGGTCGACGTCTGGGGCCTGTCCCCCAACAGCCAGGGCCTGGCCACGCTGCAGCTGCTGAACATCCTCGAGACCTTCGATGTGAAGGCCATGGGGTTCCAGTCGGCGGCGTCCATCCACCACGCGGTGGAGGCCAAGCGCCTGGCCTTCGAGGACCGGGCGCGGTTCTACGCCGACCCCGACTTCCACAAGGCTCGGACGGAGTGGCTGCTGTCGAAGGACTACGCCCGCGAGCGCGCCAGGCTGATCCGCCCCGACGCCATCCTGAGCCCCGTTCATCCGGGCCAGGCGCCCAGCCACGGCGACACCACCTATTTCACCACCGCCGACAAGGATGGGATGATGGTCTCGATCATCCAGTCGAACTATCGCGGGATGGGCTCGGGCCTGGCTCCGGACGGCCTGGGCTTCATGTTCCAGGACCGGGGCGAGCTGTTCGCGCTCACCGACGGCCACCCCAATATCTATGCGCCCGGCAAGCGGCCCTTCCAGACCATCATCCCGGGCTTCGCCACCAAGGACGGCAGGCCCTGGCTCTCCTTCGGGGTCATGGGCGGGGACATGCAGCCCCAGGGCCAGGCGCAGATCATTTCCAACATGGTCGACTTCGGCCTGAGCCTCCAGGAGGCCGGCGACAGCCCCCGCTGGCACCATGGGGGTTCCACCGAGCCTACAGGGGAGGCCCAGCAGGGCGTCGGCGTGCTCAACCTGGAGACCGGCGTGCCGGCGGCGACGCGGGAGGCTCTGGCCAAGATCGGATGGAAACTGGCGCCCGACCGGGGCGGCTATGGCGGCTACCAAGCCATCGAGCGCTGGCCGGGCCGCTACGCCGCGGCCACCGAGATGCGCAAGGACGGCGTGGCCCTGGCCTACTAGAGGAGACCACCGATGACCCCAGACGAGGTGCGCGAGATCGCCCTGTCCTTCCCCGGCGCCGAGGAGGGTTCCTCCTATGGCCAGCCCTCGTTCAAGGTCTATGGCAAGTTCTTCACGCGGCTGCGGCGGGAGGACCAGAGCGTGGTCCTGCTGGACGTCAGCCACGACGAGCGCGAGATGCTGATGGAGGCCGAGCCCGCCACCTTCCACATCACCCCGCACTACAAGGACTATCCCAGCGTGCTGGCGCGCATCGAGAGCCTGCATCCGGGATCGTTCCGCAACTTCCTCGATCGCCGCTGGCGCAAGCTGGCGCCGAAGAAGGCCGTGAAGGAATTCGACGCGGCGCGGTCCTGAGGTTCCCAGATGCTCCCCCCCTGGGGGTGCTGTCGGCGAAGCCGACTGAGGGGGACCTTGACTCACTTCGGGGGCTGCCACCCCCTCCGTCTCGTCGCGAAGTGGCGACGATCCACCTCCCCCAGATCGCGCTGCGCGCTGGGGGAGGATCTCGCCCCTAGAAATCGTCTTCCATGGCCGCGCGGAAGTTCTCGAACACTTCGGCGGCGCGCTCGCGGGTGGGTTCTTCCGGATCGGCGGGGGTCTCAGCGACCGGGGCGCCGCCGGTGAGCCGGCCGGCCACCCCACCGTTCTGGACCAGCAGCAGTTCCTCGCCCTCCTCGACGCTGGTGAGGAGCTGGGCGAGCTTGGGCGGCAGGTCGTCGAGGTCGATACGTTTCATGGCCCTTTGATTTTAGGGGACACCCAGGCGTGACACCAGCCCGCCCGCGCCCTAGCTTCCGGCGCGAGTTCAGGAGACGACATGGCCTATCGGTCCTTGCGGGAGTTCATCGCCAAGCTGGAAGCCGCCGGCGAGCTGGTGCGGGTAAAGGAGCCCGTCTCTTCCGTGCTCGAAATGACCGAGATCCATCGCCGCCTGCTGGCCAAGGGCGGCCCGGCGGTGATCTTCGAGAACGTCATCCGCGCCGACGGCGAACGCTCGTCCATGCCCTGCCTGATCAACCTGTTCGGGACGGTGAAGCGCGTGGCCATGGGTGTCACCCTGGACGGCCGCGAACGGACAACCGCCGCCGACCTGCGCGAGGTCGGCGAGCTGCTGGCCTTCCTGCGCGCGCCCGAGCCGCCTCGCGGCCTGAAAGACGCCTGGGACATGCTGCCGCTGGCCAAGACCGTGATGTCCATGCGGCCGGCGACGGTGAAGAAGGCGCCGGTGCAGGAGGTGGTCTGGACGGGCGACCAGATCGACCTCTCCAAGCTGCCGATCCAGACCTGCTGGCCGGGCGAACCCGCCCCGCTGATCACCTGGCCGCTGGTGGTGACCAAGGGGCCGTCGGACGAGCGCGAGGACGACTACAACCTCGGCATCTACCGCATGCAGGTGATCGGCAAGGACAGGACGATCATGCGCTGGCTGGCCCATCGAGGCGGCGCCCAGCACCACCGCCGCTGGAAGGCGGCCGGCAAGCCCGACGCCCTGCCCGCCTGCGCGGTGATCGGCGCCGATCCGGGGACCATCCTGGCCGCCGTGACTCCGGTGCCGGAGACCCTGTCGGAGTATCAGTTCGCCGGCCTGATGCGCGGGGCCAAGGTCGATCTGGTCGCCGCCAAGACCGTGCCCCTGATGGTCCCGGCCCAGGCCGAGATCGTCATCGAGGGCCACGTCATGCTGGACGAATATGCCGACGAGGGCCCCTACGGCGACCACACGGGCTACTACAATTCGGTCGAACAGTTCCCGGTGTTCAAGGTCAGCGCCATCACCATGCGCAAGGACCCGATCTACCTCACCACCTTCACCGGCCGGCCGCCGGACGAGCCCAGCGTCCTGGGCGAGGCGTTGAACGAGGTCTTCATCCCCCTGCTGCGCCAGCAGTTCCCGGAGATCGTCGACTTCTGGCTGCCGCCCGAGGGCTGTTCCTACCGCATCGCCGTGGTCTCCATGAAGAAGGCCTATCCGGGCCACGCCAAGCGCGTGATGATGGGCGTCTGGAGCTACCTGCGGCAGTTCATGTACACCAAGTGGGTGATCGTCGTGGATGACGACATCAACGCCCGCGACTGGAAGGACGTCATGTGGGCGCTCTCCACCCGCATGGATCCGGCCCGCGACATCACGGTCGTGGAAGGCACCCCCATCGACTACCTCGACTTCGCCTCGCCCGAGAGCGGGCTGGGCTCGAAGATCGGCCTGGACGCCACCAACAAGTGGCCGCCCGAGACCAAGCGCGAGTGGGGCGAGAAGCTCGGCATGGACGAGGCCACCGTCGCGGCGGTGACCGCCAAGTGGGCGCGGCTGGGCCTGCCCGACTAAGGTCGACTACCCGACCTCTTGCCCTGGGCGGCGTTACGCGCACAACTGCGCGCCATCGCGTGGGGCGATAGAGGAACATCACACATGGACGCCGTCTCTTCGGGCCATGCGGCAGCGCTGTGGACCGGGCTGCATCTCATCCTGCTGCTGGTGCTCTCGCTGCTGGTCGTGCGCCAGCGCCAGCGTCATAAGGTCGCCCTGGGTGACGAAGGCGTGCCGGAGCTGGCCCAGGCCATACGCGCCTTCGGCAACGCCACGGAATACATCCCCCCGGCCCTGATCGGGATTGCGGTCCTGGCCGTCGTCGACGCCGCCCCCCTGGCCATTCACGTGACCGGCTTCGTGCTGTTCGTGGGACGGGTGCTGCACGGGTTTGGCCTGTCGCGCAGCGGGGGCGCCTCATTCGCCCGGACCATCGGCATGACCATGACCTGGCTGGCCTACGTGTTCGCCAGCGTCGCCCTGCTCTTCAACGCGATCGTCTAGAGCCCGCTTCAGCTTGCCGAAGGCGGCGCATCCCGCCATATGGCCGGGATGGATGAGAGCCTGTTAGCCGATGTCGTGGCCGCCGCGCGAAAAGCCGGGGCCGATGCCGCCGAAGCCGTAAGCGCCGAGCGCCGAGCGCTGGGCATCAACGTACGCCTGGGCGAACTGGAAGAGGTGGAACGCGAGGAGTCCCGCGACCTCGGCCTGAGGGTCTTCGTCGGCCAGCGGCAGGCCACGGTCTCCGGCTCCGACATCTCCAAGGATGCCCGCGCCAAGCTGGTGGAGCGCGCCGTGGCCATGGCGCGCCTCGCGCCCGAGGACCCCTATGCCGGCCTCGCGCCGAAGGAACGCCTGGCGCAAGCGCCATTCCCCGACCTCGACCTCTATGACAGCGAGGAGCCCAGCCCCGAGTCGCTGGAGGACGTCGCCCGCGCCGCGGAAGACGCCGCCCGCGCCAACCCCGGGGTGACCAATTCCGAAGGCGGCTCGGCCTCCGCCTCGTCAAGTCAGTGGCGGCTGGTGACCTCCGACGGCTTCTCCGGCCTCTACAGCGCATCGACCTTCTCCGTTGGGGCCTCGGTGGTCGCCGGTGAGGGCGAGACGATGGAGAGCGGTTATGACGGTCGCTCCACCCGCTGGCGCGCCGACCTGCCGGCCCCTGCGACCATAGGCGCCGAGGCCGCCCGCCGCGCCGTCGCCCGCCTGGGCGCGCGCAAGATCGATTCGACGACCGCTCCGGTCATCTTCGAGAACCGCCTCGCCACCTCGCTGATCGGCCCGCTGATCGGGGCGATCTCCGGGCCGTCGATCGCTCGCGGCACCTCGTTCCTCAAGGACAGATTGGGGCAGACGGTGTTCGCCAAGGGGATCAACATCGTCGATGACCCCCATGTCCGCCGCGGCCTCGGCTCCTCGCCCTTCGACGACGAAGGCGTCGCCAACCGGGCCCGCAACCTGATCGACGACGGGGTGCTGACCACCTGGCTGATGAACTCGTCCTCGGCCCGCCAGCTCGGCCTCGAGACCACCGGCCACGCCTCGCGCGGCCTGGCCGGTCCGCCCGGCGTCTCGACCACCAACCTGACGCTGCGTCCCGGCGCCAAGGACCAGGCCGCCCTGATGGCCGACGCCAAGACCGGGCTGATCATCACCTCGATGTTCGGCCCCTCGCTGAACGGCAACACCGGCGACTGGTCGGTCGGCTGCGCGGGCTTCTGGTTCGAGAACGGGGAGCTGGCCTATCCGGTCACCGAGATCACCGTGGCCGGCAACCTGATCGACATCTACGCACGCCTGGTCCCGGGCTCCGACCTGGAGATTCGAGGATCGGCCAACTCGCCCTCGATCCTGGTCGACGGCCTGGCCATCGCCGGCCGCTGATGCCCATAGCCGCCGCCGACCTGGCGCTGATCACCGAGGCGGCGCACGAGGCGGGCGCCCTGGCGATCAGGCTACGAGACGAGGGCCTGGTCACCGAATACAAGGCGGGCGATTCGCCGGTCACCAACGCCGACCTGGCCTGCGACGCCTTGCTGAAGGAACGCCTGTCGGCCGCGCGGCCGGACTATGGGTGGCTGTCGGAAGAAACCGCCGACGATCCCGCGCGTCTCGCCAGGCGCCGGCTGTTCGTGGTCGATCCCATCGACGGCACTCGATCCTACCTCAAGGACCGGCCCTGGTGGGTGGTGTCGATCGCCGTGGTCGAGGACCGGCTGCCCCTGGCCGGCGTGGTGTTCGCCCCTCAGCTCGACGAGACCTACACGGCCATGGCCGGACGTGGCGCGCGGCTCGACGGCTTTTCGATCCAGGCCTCAAGCTGCGACAAGGTCGAGGGTTGCGGCATGGTCGGCGACGCGCGGATGTTCGCCCACCCCGCCTGGCCCACGCCCTGGCCCGAAATGCGAATCGAGGCGCGCAATTCCACCGCCTACCGGATGTGCGCCGTCGCCTCAGGCGCTTTCGACTCCACGATCGCGATGGTTCCCAAGTTCGACTGGGACCTCGCCGCCGCCGACCTGATCGCGCGGGAAGCCGGCGCCTTCGTCGGCGACCATCATGGCCGCCCCTTCAGCTACAACGGCCCGAAACCGGCCCAGCCGAGCCTGGTCTGCGCCGCGCCGCGCCTCGCCCCATTGATCCTGGAGCGCGTCTCGCATATCGCCCTCCGCAATTGAATCGTTTTGGGAAATGAGCCGGCCATGCCCGACAGACAGCTCCTGCACCTCGTCATCGGCGGCGAACTCGAAGAGGTGGATGGCATAAAGTTCCGCGACCTCACGAAGATCGACCTCGTGGGCGCCTACGCCAGCCACGCCGAGGCGCTCGCCGCCTGGCGTTCAAAGGCCCAGTCCACCGTCGACAACGCCCTGATGCGCTACTTCATCATCCACGCCCACAAGCTGCTCGACCCGCACGACGACGAGGACCACGAGCACTGAGGGGGCTCTAGATCCTCCCCCAGCGCGCAGCGCGATCTGGGGGAGGTGGCGCGTCGCCCTCTTCGGCGACGTGACGGAGGGGGTTGAGCTCACAAGCAAGGGTCAAAGTCCCCTTCAGTCAGCTTCGCTGACAGCTCTCCCAGAGGGGAGCATCTGAGAGCGGACGTCCCGCCGCCCGCCTACTCCCGCTTCAGCAGACCCTCGGTCAGCAGGCGGCCCCACATCTGGCTGCGGAAGTCGGCCTTGATGCCGGCCTCGTCGTAGGCGTCGCTCTGCACCCAGTCGAGGAAGCTCTGCCCCTTGGGCTCGCCTTCGGCCAGATAGCGCTCGAAGGTATAGTCCAGCACACCGGTCTTGCCCTGCTTCACATGCAGGTACTTGAGCGAGAGCTGCTCCAGGGCCTCGCGGATCGGCAGGCCCTGGCGGAAGTGCTTGTAGAAAACACTCATGATGCCCGCCCGGTCCGCGCCGGACTTGCAGTGCATCAGGGCCGGGTACTCGATGCTCTCGAACAGCGCCTTGGCGCCCAGGACGCGGGCGCGGCTGGGGACCTCGCGCGAGGTGATGGTGAAGTCGACCATCTTCAGGCCCAGCCGTTCGCACGCGTCCTTCTCCAGGGCGTGGAAGCTGGCGTCGAACCCGCCGCGCAGGTTGATGATGGTCTTGATCCCGCGGCGCTTCCACTCGGCCAGCTGGTGGGGCCAGGGCTGGTTGGTGCGCACCAGCTCGTCGCTGATCCAGTGGGCGTTCTGGAATTTCAGGCGCAGATAGGCGTGGTCGTTCCAGAGGTAGTCGAGATAGGCCGACCGCCGCCCGGCGGGCGTGCTGAGATCGAATCCGGGCGCGGCGATGTCCTGGCTCATGGCCCCTAACTAGGCGTTGGACGGCGCGAACGAAAGCGCGACCAAACGCGCGCCGGCTAGATGTAGGCGGCCGGCTGGGCCGCCGTCGTGGGGGGCGCGACCGTCCGGCGAAGCAGGCGGGCCACCCGCTCAAGCATGTCGGCGCCGCTGAACGGCTTGGCCATGCAATCGCGGGCGCCGCGGTTGATCGCTCGCTGCACGTCATCGGCGCTCAGCTTGCGGCCCATCACCAGGATCGGGAATGGCGGCTTGCATCCAGGGGGCGTCAGGGCGGCCAGCACCTCGAGACCCGAGACGTCCGGGACGTTGATATCCAGGACCAGGGCCGCCGGTCGGGCATGACGCATGGATTCCAGGGCGGCGCGCCCGGTGCGGGCCGTGCTGGTGTTGTAGCCGGCGACCTCAAGCCGGATCTGCAGCATCTCCAGAACCGTCCGATCGTTGTCGACGATCATGATGTTCAGGCCTCGGGTATCGAATTGCATCGGCGACACCCCTCCTGAACGGGTGGACCAGGCGCTCGGAACCTAGAAGAGGTCGAGATCCCCGGCGTCATCCCCTTGATTGATGCCCATTTCCTCGCCGCCGAACGCCGTGGACATCCGGTCGGCCAGAACGCCCAGGGTGATATCGTCCAGCGCCGCCTGGACCGGGACCAGAACGTCTTCCGAGACACTCTCGCTGACCTTGCGGGCGAATGCCGACAGGCCGGTCAGGTGCTGGCTCAGCAGGTCGACCGCATGCATGCCTTCCATGAGCCGCGTTCGCTCTTCGACGGGCATGGTCTGCATCAGGTCTCCGATGAGCTTGTCGAGGAAGATGCAGCGGGCGCCGGCCAGCTCGATCTCCCAGGCCAGGGCGTCGAACGTCGTGGCCGCGCTGGCCTCCAGCCCACCGTCGACCTGCCGTTGAGTCTGCATCGGAGCGTCCCTTGCCTGGTGACGAGGCTGCACGGGACGCCATTAACACCCGATAAACTCTGCCCAGCTGCGACGCGCGGGTGGGCCCAGCCGGCCGCGGCGGCGTTCGGCTCCCTTGACTTCGGAGCCCCGACAGCCGACCCCAAGGGCGATGAGCGAGCCCGCCGCCGAGCTGCCCACCCGCGCCGTGATCGGCCGGATCGCGCGCGTCTACATGACGCCGCGGTGGAAGGGCTGGACCGTGGCGATGCTGGCGGCCGTCGCCGTGGCCTATCTCAGCGCCACTCTCATCCAGATGATGGAACCGGCGATCAACGATCTGCTGGTCAACCACAAGGCCGGCGCCCTGGTCACCATTCCCCTGACCATAGCCGCCCTGGCTATCGGTCGGGCCCTGGCCCAGGTGATCCAGGCCACCCAGGTCAACCGCATCGGCAACGAGGTGGTGGGCCAGGTCCAGGTGCAGCTGTTCGGCAAGCTTGTGCGCGCCGACCTGGCGCGGCTGCGCAGCGAGCATTCCGGCTCATTCGTCTCGTCGGTGCTCTACGACGCCGGGCTGATCCGCGAGGCCGCCACCTCCGGCGTGATCAACTACACCCAGCACGCCCTGACCCTGGTCGGCGCCTTCATCGTCATGACCAGCAACGATCCGGCGCTTTCCATCGTGCTGATCGTCGCCGCGCCCCTGGCCAGCACCATCATGCGCCGGTTCTCCCGGCGCACGGTCAAGGCCACCAAGGGCGCCATGGCCGAGACCTCGGCGCTCTCCACCGCCATCATGGAAAGCCTCGACGGCGTCCGCGTGGTGAAGATCGAGAACCGCGAGGACTATGAGGAGGGCCGGGTCGCTGAGGTGGTCCATCGCCGCCAGAAGCATCTGGTGAAGGGCGCCAACGCCCGCGCCCGGGCCGCGCCGGCCACCGAACTCCTGATGACCCTGATCACCGCGGCGGTGATCGCCTATGCCGGCTGGCGCTCGCAGACCGGGGCGATGAACGTCGGGGCCTTTGTGGCCTTCATCATGGCCCTGGGCCTGGCGAGCCAGTCCCTGCGCCAGCTCGCCAACCTGCAGACGGTGATGGCCGAGGGCCTGGCGGCCGCCCGGCGGCTGTTCACGGCCCTCGACGTCCAACCCGAGGTGCGTGAGCAGGCCGGCGCCAGGCCGCTGCCGCGCGGCGCGGCCACCATCGGCTTCAAGGCCGTGGGATTCAGCTATGCGGTCGACGGCCCGCCCGCCCTGCGCGACGTGTCCCTGGAGGTCCGCCGGGGCGAAACCGTGGCCCTGGTCGGCCCTTCGGGCGGCGGCAAGAGCACCATCCTCAACCTGATCCCGCGCTTCTATGACGCCACCGCGGGCCAGGTGAGCATCGACGGAATCGACGTGCGCGACGTGACGCTGGCCTCCCTGCGCGACCAGATCGCCCTGGTGACCCAGGAGCCCTTCCTGTTCGACGACACGGTGCGCGCCAATATCGCCTACGCCCGCCCCGAGGCGACGCTGGCGGAGATCGAGGCGGCCGCCTCGGCGGCGGCGGCGCATGACTTCATCGGCGAGCTGCCGGACGGCTACGACACGCTGGTGGGCGAGGCCGGGGCGCGGCTCTCCGGCGGCCAGCGCCAGCGCATCGCCATCGCCCGGGCCTTCCTGAAGGACGCGCCGATCCTGCTGCTGGACGAGGCCACCAGCGCGCTGGACACCGAGAGCGAGGCCCAGGTCCAGACGGCCCTGTCGCGGCTGATGGCCGGCCGCACCACCATCCTGATCGCCCACCGCCTGTCGACCGTGCGCGGGGCCGACCGCATCTATGTGATCGACAAGGGCAGGGTGGTGGAGACCGGAGACCACGACAGCCTGATCAAGGACCGCGGCCTCTATGCCCGCCTCGCCCAGAGCCAGGACCTCGAGGCGGAGAGCGCGGCGTGAAGCAGCTGCTGCGCCACCCGGCGACCCAGGTGGCGCTGGGCTGGATCCTGCATGCCTACATGGTGCTGATCCGCCGCACGGTGCGCTGGCGCCACGAGAACATCGAATGCGTCGATGGGGTTTTGGCCTCCGGCGAAGGGGCGCTGGCCCTCTGCTGGCACGGCCGCATCCCGGTGGCCCTGGCCGTGGCCAAGGTGTGGTGGAAGAAGCCCCGGGCCTGCCTGGTCTCGCCCTCCGGGGACGGGGAATTCTTCGCCCAGGCCATGGCCCACGCGAGGTTCCCATCCATCCGCGCCTCCTCGGCCAAGAAGGGCGACAGCGCCAAGGCCCGGGCGGTGGTCGCGGCCTTCCGCGAGTCCATGAAGCTGGTGGGTGACGGCGGGGTGCTGATCGTCACGCCCGACGGCCCGCGGGGTCCCAATGAGGTCATGGCGCCCGGCGCGGCCCAGATCGCCAAGCGCACCGGCGCTCCGGTGTTCATGATGGGCATCGCCGTCTCGCCCGCCGCCAGGGCCGGTAGCTGGGACCGGGCGATGATCGGCTGTCCCTTCGGCAAGGGCGCGGTGGTCTGGGACGGGCCGCTCCATGTCCCGCCGGACGCCGACGACGGCGCCATCGACGCCCTGATGGTCGACTGGTCGGCCAGGCTCTCGCGGCTCACCCGTCGGGCCGAGACCCTGGTCGGCTACGTTGATCCGCAAGCCGCGCGATGACACATAGGGACATGGGCCACGACCATCACCACGGTCACGATCACACGCACGCGGGGCACGACCACGGCGCGCACGGCCATGCGCACGGTCCTGGCGGCCACGACCACGCGCCCAAGGACTTCGGCCGCGCCTTCGCCATAGGGGTCGGGCTGAATTTCGCCTTCGTCCTGGCCGAGGTGGCCGCGGGCCTGTGGTCAGGATCCCTCGCCCTGCTGGCCGACGCCGGCCACAATCTCTCCGACGTGCTGAGCCTCCTGCTGGCCTGGGGCGCGACCGTGCTCGCCAAGAGCGCGCCCACCGCGCGGCGCACCTACGGCCTGCGCAAAGCCACCATCCTCGCCTCCCTGGCCAACGCCGTGCTGTTGCTGGTGGCCGTTGGGGTCATCGCCTCCGAGGCCGTGCGCCGCTTCGCCGAGCCCGCCGAGATCTCCGCGGCCCCGGTGATGATCGTCGCGGCCATCGGGGTGGTCATCAACACCGCCACGGCCCTGATGTTCATGAAGGGCCATGAAGACCTGAATGTCCGCGGCGCCTTCCTGCACATGGCCGCCGACGCCGGGGTGTCCCTGGCCGTGGTGGTCGGGGCCGGCCTGATCGCGGTCACCGGACTGCTCTGGATCGACCCGGCGCTCAGCCTGCTGATCGCTGTGGTGATCGTGCTGGGCACCTGGGGCCTGCTGCGCGATTCCGTCGACCTGGCGCTGGACGCCGCGCCCAAGGGGGTCGACGTTGATGCCGTGCGCCTCTGGCTGACAGCGCGGCCGGGCGTGACCGAGGTCCACGACCTGCACATCTGGGCCATGAGCACCACCGAGACGGCCCTGACCGCCCATGTCACCCGACCGGTCAACGACGACGGCGACGACTTCCTGCACGCCACCTGCGACGCCCTGGCCCACAGGTTCGGCATCGGACACGCCACCCTGCAGGTGGAGATCGGCTGCGCCGAACCCTGCCGCCTCGCCCCCGCCCACGCGGTCTAGAGCCGCTTGCGCCCCCTCTCGCTCGCGCTCTACGGCGCGCTCACCCGGGTCCTGAGCCCGCTCGCGAGCGTGGTGCTGAAGCGGCGCGCGGCCAGGGGCAAGGAAGATCCCGCCCGACTTTCCGAACGCCTCGGCCATGCGGGCCTGACGCGCCCTGACGGCCCGCTGGTCTGGCTGCACGGGGTCAGCGTGGGCGAGAGCGTCTCGCTGCTGCCCCTCGTCGAGGCCCTGCATCGGCGCACGCCCGATCTGGTCCTGCTGGTCACCTCGGGCACCATCACCGCCGCCCGGCTGCTAGCCGAGCGGCTTCCGGCCGGGGTCATCCATCAGTACGCCCCAGTGGACACGCCCGGCGCCGTGAGCCGGTTCCTCCGCCACTGGCGACCCGGCCTGGTGGTCACGGTCGAGAGCGAGCTGTGGCCCAACCTGATCCTCCATGCCAAGGCGTCGGGCGCGAGGCTGGCCCTGCTCTCGGCCCGCATGACCCAGGCCAGCGCCGATGGCTGGGCCCGGTTCCCGGGCGCGGCCAGGGCCTTGCTCGGCGCCTTCGACGTCGTCCTGCCGCAGGAACCGCAGACCGCGGCGCGACTGGCCCGACTGGGCGCAAGCCTCGGACCCCAGCTCAATCTCAAACAGGTGGGCGAGCCCCTGCCCTTCGACCCAGCCCGGCTAGCCGAACTACGCGCCGCCATCGGCGCGCGGAAGGTCATCCTGGCCGCCAGCACGCACCCTGGCGAGGACGAGATCATCGCCAGGGCGGTGGTCGAGGCGGCCGTCAGCGCCCTCCTGATCGTTGCTCCGCGCCATATGGAGCGCGGGCCAGCCGTTGCCGACCTCCTGAGCGCGGCCGGCTTCACGGTCAGCCGGCGCGGGGCGGCCGAGCCGATCGCAACCGAGACCACCGCCTATGTGGCCGACACCATGTTCGAGATGGGCCTGTTCTTCCGGCTGGCCGACGTGGTGGTGATGGGCGGCGCCTTCGTCCCCGGGATCGGCGGCCACAATCCGCTGGAGCCCGCCCGGCTGGGCCGGCCCATCGTCACCGGACCGCACGCCTTCAACGCCGCCGCGGTCTATGGCGAGATGTTCGACGAGGTGGCGGCCATCGAGGCCGCTGACGGCGCGATCCTGGCCCGCCACCTGCGCGGCCTGCTCACCGAGCCGCTGATCGCCCCGCGTATCGGCGAGGCGGCTCTGGCCTATGCCGAACGCCAGCAGGGCGCGTTGGACCAGGCCCTGGCTCTGCTCGAACCCCTGCTGCCCGCATGAAGCTCGCCACACCCCGCTGGTGGTATGTCCGCCGAGGCGCTCCGGCGCCGGTCAGCCGTCTGCTGCTGAGGCCGGTGTCCTGGATTTGGGCCTACGTCACCGCCCGGCGAATCGCTCGGACAGTCCCGGTCGATCCGGGCGTTCCGGTGATCTGCGTCGGCAACCTGACCCTGGGCGGGGCCGGCAAGACGCCCGTGGTCCGCGCCCTGTTGGCCCGGCTGCCCGGCGCCCACGCCCTGTCGCGCGGCCATGGCGGCTCGCTGCATGGCCCCGTGCGGGTCGATCCGGCCCTGCACACCGCCCGCGAGGTCGGGGACGAGCCGCTGATGCTGGCGGCCGATGCACCCGTCTGGATCGCGCGCAATCGGATCGAGGGCGCCGGGGCCGCCGCCGCGGCCGGCGCGCGCGTGGTGGTGATGGACGACGGCCACCAGAACCCCAGCCTCCGGAAGGCGCTGTCCATCGTGGTCGTGGACGGCGAGACGCGGAACAACGCCTGGCCGCTGGGCGACGGGTCGGTCTTCCCCTCCGGCCCCCTGCGCGAGCCCCTGGCGAAGGGCCTGGCCCGCGCCGACGCGGTGGTGCTGATGCTGCCCGCCGACCTGGCCGAGCCCGATCCCGAACTGGTCGCGGTGTTCAAGGGCAAGACGGTGCTGATCGCCCGCCTGGAGCCCGCCGCCCCGCCGCCGCCAGGGCCGCAGCTCGGCTTCGCGGGCATCGGCATGCCGTGGAAGGTGGAGACCGCGCTCAAGGCCGCCGGCTGCGACCTCGCCGACTTCGTGCCCTTCCCCGACCATTTCGCCTATGACGGCGCCAGCCTGAAGATGCTGGCCGACCGCGCGGAACTGTTCGGCGCCGGCCTGGTCACCACCGAGAAGGACTGGGTGCGCCTGCCCGCTCCGTGGCGCGAGCGTGTCGTGGCCTGGCCGGTGAAAGCGGTGTTCGAGGACGAGACCGCGATCAGCGAGCTTCTGGCGCGGTTCTAGAACGGCGGAGCTTCGGCCGGCGCAGGCTCCTCCACCGGCGCGGGCGCGGCTGGGTCGGCCGGCGCCACCGGGGGTGCGCCTTCCTCGGCGGTGAGGCCAGGGATTTCCAGCCCCGGCAAGGCCTCCAGGTCGACCGGCGCCTCGACGCGGACCGGCGGGCCGCCGACCACCTTGCCGGCCACGCGCACGGTCTTCAGCCGCATGGCCTCGCCCATGAACTCACGCCAGACCTGAGCCGGCAGGCCGCCGCCGGCGACGCCTTTCATTGGGCTGTTGTCGTCGTTGCCGAACCACACGGCCACGACCATGTCGCCGACGAAGCCGACGAACACGGCGTCGCGATAGTCCTGGGTCGTGCCGGTCTTGCCGTGGGCGTACGGCGAGATGTTGGCCGTGTTGCCGGTGCCGAACACCACGCTGTTGCGCAACAAGTCGAGCAGCGCGTCACGTTCCTTCTTGGGCAGCGGCGTCCTGGCCGGCTCGGCGGCCTGGATCACGCCATAGGGGATCACCGGCATGGCGCCATTGGCTACTGCCGCGTAGCCGGCGGTCAGCTCCATCAGGCTCATGGGCGCGGTACCCAGCGCCAGGGTCAGGTCGTCGGGGAACTTGGCCGTGACACCCATGTCGCGGGCCGCCTTGATGATCGCAACGCGGCCGACCTGCTGGGCCAGGCGGACGGCCGCCACGTTCGACGACGAGGCGAAGGCGTTGCGCAGGCGCACATCGTGACCGGCATAGCGGCCTTCATGGTTTTCCGGCTTCCAGTCGCCGATCTCCACGGGGGCGTCGAGGATCATGCTGTCGGGGGTCTGGCCGCTGCGCATCGCCGCCTGGTAGACGAACAGCTTGAAGGCCGAGCCCGGCTGGCGCATGGCGTCGACGGCTCGGTTGAACTGGCTCTGCTGATAGTCGCGGCCGCCGACCATCACCACCACCTGGCCGTCGGGCCGCATGGCGATGATCGCGCCCTGGGTGACGTTCGCCCAGCCGTTACGCTCGATGGCGCGGCGCAGGAGCTTCTCGGCCCGATCCTGCAGCACGGAATCCAGCGTGGTCCGCACCCGCACCTCGCCGAAGGCCCGCTCGTTGGCGCGCCGGGCCTGGGGCGTGACCCAGTCGGCGAAGTAGGAGCCCACCGGCAGCTTCACCCGGCCCTCGCGGACCCGGACCCCGTGGGCCTGGCGAGCCTGAGCCGGAGTGATCTCGCCCACCTCGACCATGGAGGCCAGGACGATCCGCGCCCGCGCCCTGGCGGCCGGCAGGTCTTCGGTGGGCGCCAGCTTGGACGGCGCCTTCACCATCCCCGCCAACATGGCCGATTCGCCGAGGCTGAGGGTTTCGGGGGTCTTGTCGAAATAGTGCCGCGCCGCGGCGCGCAGGCCGTAGACCCCGTCGCCGAAATAGACCGCCGAGAGATAGCGCGAGAGGATCTCATCCTTGGTGAGCCGCGCCTCCAGATAGAGGGCGATCAGCGCCTCCTGGGCCTTGCGGCGGAAGCTGCGCTGGTTGGTCAGGAAGGCGTTCTTGGCGAGCTGCTGGGTGATGGTCGACGCGCCCTCGCGCACGTCGCCGGCCTCGGAATTGCGCCGCACCGCCCGGGCGATGGCCCGCAGGTCGATGCCGAAGTGCTTGTAGAACCGCCGGTCCTCGATGGCGACGAAAGCCGCGCCCACATGGTGCGGCAGCTTGGTCACGTCGACCGGCGCCTCCTTGTACGATCCACGACGGGCGAAGTCCTTGCCGTCGGCGGTGACCAGGATCAGCGTCGGACTCTTTAGCGGCTCCAGGGCCCGGCCTAGCGGCAGGGACCAGGCCAGGAATATCAACAGGGCCAGCAGCGCCAGGAACGCTCCGCCGGCGATCTGCCAGGAACGGCGGCGCCAGAATGGCGGTCGGGCCGGAGCCGGTGCAGGCGCCTCGACCTCGGGCGCACGCACGAATTCCAGGGAACCGGTCGGATCGCTCATGCGGGGGGAAGCTCGTTCGAAAACGCGGGGGTCAGGCGCGCTTCATGGACGGTTCCCGTCTTCGCCTCAAGCCCCGGCCTTCTGGGCGTATTTCCAGGCGGACTGGGCCAACAGCGGCACGCGGGCGGCCATGGCGGCGGCCTGCGGGCTGTTGGCCGTGCCGTCGCGGGCGCGCCCGACGATGCCCTGGCAGATGCCAGCCAGCCGGAACATGTTGTAGGCGAAGAACCAGTCGAGGTCGTGCAGGCCGGTGCGGTTGGTGCGCTCGCAATAGGCGGCGACGGCCTCGTCCATGGTCGGGATGCCGTGGGCCTTCAGGTCCGGCAGGGTGGAGATCGTGCCGTTCACCCAGTTCATCAGCAGATAGGTGAAGTCGGCCAGGGGCTCGCCCAGGGTGCCCAACTCCCAGTCGAGCACGGCGATGACGCGGGGTTCGGTGGGATGGATGACCATGTTGTCGAGGCGGTAGTCGCCATGGACGATGCTGGTCCGCTCCTGGGCGGGCAGCGACTTGGGCAGCCACTCGATGAGCTTTTCCATGTCCGGGAGATGCTCGGTCTCGGAGGCCTTGTATTGCTTGGTCCAGCGATCGACCTGCCGGCCCATGTAGTTGCCGGGCTTGCCGTAGTCGCCGAGACCGATGGCCTCGTAGTCGGTGTTGTGCAGGTCGGCGAGCGTGTTGATCTTGGCCATGAAGATGGCGTGGCGCTCGGCCGGTTCGTACTGCGGGAGCTGCTGATCCCAGAGGATGCGGCCCTCCACCATGTCCATGACGTAGAACCAGGTGCCGACCACGCTGTCGTCAGTGCACAGGCCGTAGGACTTCGCCACCGGGAAGCCGGTGGGATAGAGGGCGGTGATCACCTTGTACTCCCGGTCCACGGCGTGGGCGGACGGCAGCAGCTTGCCCGGCGGCTTGCGCCGCATGACGTACTTCTTGGTGGGCGTGATCAGCTGATAGGTCGGGTTCGACTGGCCGCCCTTGAACTGGCGCACCTCCAGCGGGCCCTGGAAGCCTTCGACATTGGCCTGCATCCAGGCGAGCAGGGCGGCCTCGTCGAACCGGTGGCTCTCGGCCACGGGCTTGGTGCCGCTGTTGAGCGCCTCGCGCTCCTGTTCCGCGGTGTCGGCCATGACGCTCCCCTAATCGTTCGTACGCTTGTTTGAACCACCATATCGACCTGCCCCACGCCGGGGCAAGGCGTCAGGTCAACTACGGGGCTCCCAGGGCCCGCCAGCCGATGTCGGTGCGGTGGAAGCCGCCCGGCCAGTCGATCCGGTCGATGGCGGCATAGGCCCGGTCGCGGGCCTCCCGGAGGGTCGCGCCACGGGCGCAGACATTGAGCACCCGCCCGCCCGCCGCGCGCAGGGTTCCGTCGGGATCGCGCGACGTGCCGGCGTGAAAGACCACGACATGCTCGCCGAAATCCCGCTCGGCGCCGCGGATGATCGAGCCGCCCAGAGGGCTGTCGGGATAGCCGTCGGCCGCCAGGACCACGCAGATCGCCGCCTCGTCGCGCCACTTGGGCTCCGGCAGCGCGGCCAAGGTGCCGTTGGCGCAGGCCAGCAGGTAGGGGACCAGGTCGCTCTCCAAGCGGAGCATCAGCACCTGGCACTCCGGATCGCCGAAGCGGACATTGAACTCCACCAGCTTGGGCCCGTCGGCCGTGGCCATCAGCTCGACGAACAGCACGCCCTTGTAAGGCGCCCCCTCCGCGGCGATCCCGGCGAAGGCGCGCTCGGCCAGCCGCACGCGGGTCTGTTCGATCAGCTCGGCGGTGAAGACCGGGGCCGGCGAATAGGTCCCCATGCCACCCGTGTTGGGGCCGAGTTCTCCGTCATAGGCGCGCTTGTGGTCCTGGGCCTGGCCGAACACCATGGAGTCCTTGCCGTCGCAGAGGGCGAACAGCGAGCCGATCTCGCCCTGCAGGAACTCCTCGATCACCACCCGCGCCCCCGCCGCGCCAAACCGGCCCCCCAGGGCGTCGTCGATGGCGGCGTGGGCGGTGGCGAGATCCTCGGCGATCACCACGCCCTTGCCGGCCGCCAGGCCGTCGGCCTTGATCACGTAGGGCGGCTGGAAGCCGGCCAGCGCCGCCTTGGCCTGGTCCGCATTCTCGCAGACCGCATAGGCCGAGGTCGGCAGGCCATGACGATCGGTGAAGGCCTTGGTGAAGGCCTTGGAGCTCTCGAGCTGGCCAGCCTGGGCCACTGGGCCGAAACAGGGGATGGCGGCTTGGTTCAGAGCATCGGCGAGGCCGGCCTCAACGGTCACCTCCGGCCCGATGACCACCAGGTCGGCGGCGATCTCGCGGGCCAGGTCGACCAGGGCCGGGACGTCGGTCGCCTTGACCGCCCGAAGTTCGCCGAGCCCGGCCATGCCCGGATTGCCCGGCGCCATGACCAGGCGGCTGGTGAGCGGCGAGGCCGCGATCTTCCAGGCCAGGGCGTGTTCGCGCCCGCCAGAGCCGACAAGCAGGATTTTCATGAGGCCGCTTTGGCGCGCAGAGGCGCGTCGGTCAAGCCTGGGGCTGGGCGCCCAGCCAACGCTGGACCGCGCGGGCGGCGCGGGCGGAGGGGGCGTCCCCAGGCCGGCTGGGCGGCGCGGTGATCTCGAGGACGACGCCGTCCGGATCCTCGAAATAGATCGACTGCTGCGCGCCGTGGTCCTCTTCCCAGAAGCGGACCTCGGCGGCGCGCAACTTCCTGCGCCACCGGGCCAGGTCGGAAATCGACCCCTCCGCCATGGCGTAGTGCCGCACGTCCCTGGGCAGGTCCTTGTACCTGGGGCGCGGCGCGTCCTTCAGCTCCACCAGCACGATCTCGCCGCCGTCCGGCAGGGCGAAGATCATCATCAGCCAGGGATAGGAGCCCCAGTCGTCGCCCTCATGGGCGTCGACCAGCGGCAGTTCCAGGATGTCGCGATAGAAGGCGAGGCTCTTGCCCGCGTCGCGGACGGGAAACACCACGTGGTCCAGCTTCAGCATCCGGCCCTCCAAGGGAGTTCGCCCGACGATAGCACCGTTCCGCGAGCTGCGCCTACGCGTCCATGTCCAGGGAATAGCCCGCTGAGCGCACCGTGCGGATCGGGTCGGCGGCTTCCTCGCGGTTCAGCGCCTTGCGCAGCCGGCCCACATGCACGTCCACGGTGCGGGCCTCGACATAGACGTCCGAGCCCCAGACCGCGTCCAGCAGCTGCTCGCGGGAAAACACTCGGCCGGGGTGCTGCATCAGATAGTCCAGCAGGCGGAACTCGGTGGGTCCCAGGTGAATCTCCTTGCCGGCGCGCTTCACCCGGTGGGCGACGCGGTCGATGACCAGGTCGCCGATATGGACGCGGTCCTCGGCGAGGCCCGGCCGGATGCGGCGCAGCACCGCGCGGATGCGGGCCGACAGCTCGCTCATGGCGAAGGGTTTGACGATGTAGTCGTCGGCGCCGGTGTCCAGGCCGCGGATGCGGTCGCTCTCCTCGCCGCGGGCGGTGAGCATGATGATCGGCACGTTGCGGCTTTCCGAGCGCTGGCGCAGGCGGCGGCAGACCTCGATGCCGGAAATCTTCGGCAGCATCCAGTCGAGGACGATGATGTCGGGCAGGCGCTCGGAGACCAGGGTCAAGGCCTCCTCGCCGTCGGCGGCGACGGCGACCTCGTAGCCTTCCTTGTCGAGATTGTACTGCAGCAGGGTCGAGAGGGCGTCTTCGTCCTCGACCACCAGGATGTGCGGCGTCAACTAAAGCCTCCTAGACGCGCAGGGCGTCGGTCTTGGGCCGGTCGGCGGAGATCATCTCCTCGCCGGTGATCTCGTAGTGGATGATCTCGGCGATGTTGGTGGCGTGGTCCCCGATACGCTCGAGGTTCTTGGCGACGAACAGCAGGTGGGCGCAGGCGGTGATCGTGCGAGGATCGCCCATCATGTAGGTCAGCAGCTCGCGGAACAGGCTGTTGTAGTGCTCGTCCACCTCGTCGTCCCGCGTCCAGACGGCGAGCGCCCGGTCGAGGTCGGAGCCCGTATAGGCGTCCAGCACATCCTTCAGCCGGCCCAGCACCAGCCGACCCATGCGTTCGATGGAGCGGGTCAGCGGGGTGATCGGCTCGGCCTCGGTCAGCACCAGGGTGCGCTTGGCGATGTTCTTGGCCAGGTCGCCGCAGCGCTCGAGGTTGGAGGCGATCTTCATCGCGGCCACGGTCTTGCGCAGATCGTTGGCCATGGGTTGGCGCAGGGCGATGAGGCGGATGGCCTTTCGCTCGATATCGGCCTCCAGGACATCCAGCCGCTCGTCGCGGCCGACCACCAGTTCGGCGGCGGCCTGGTCGCGCTTGACCACGGCGTCGATGGCCTCGCTGACCTGAGCCTCGCAGAGGCCGCCCATGCGGGCGCACTCAGCCGTGAGGGTGTTCAGCTCGTCTTCGTAGGATTTGACGATGTGCTCGCTCATGACGCCCTCTAGCCGAACCGGCCGGTGATGTAGTCCTGGGTGCGGTTGTCCCGGGGGTTGGTGAACATCTCGCCGGTCGGACCGGCCTCCACCAGCTTGCCCAGGTGGAAGAAGGCGGTCTTCTGCGAGACCCGCGCGGCCTGGGCCATGGAGTGGGTGACGATGACGATGCAATACTGGTTGCGCAGCTCGTCGATCAGCTCCTCGATCCGCGCCGTGGCGATCGGGTCCAGCGCCGAGCAGGGCTCGTCCATCAGGATGACCTCGGGCGAGACGGCGATGGCCCTGGCGATGACCAGGCGCTGCTGCTGACCGCCTGAGAGGCTCGTGCCTGGCTGGTGCAGCCGGTCGGCGACCTCGGCCCAGAGGCCGGCGCGCTTCAGCGAGCTCTCGACGATGGCCTCCAGCTCGGCCTTGCCGCTGGCCGTGCCGTGGATGCGCGGGCCGTAGGCGACGTTCTCGAAGATGGTTTTGGGGAACGGGTTCGGCTTCTGGAACACCATGCCCACCCTGGCGCGCAGCACCACCGGATCGATCGACTTGTCGTTGATGTCCTCGCCGTCCAGCTCAATGCGGCCCTTCACCTTGCAGCCCGGGATGGTGTCGTTCATCCGGTTGATCGAGCGCAAGAAGGTGGACTTGCCGCAGCCCGAGGGGCCGATCAGGGCGGTGACCGCCTTTTCCGGCACGTCGAGCCCGACGTCGAACAGGGCCTGTTTGTCGCCGTAGAAGACGTTGACGTCGCGGGCGCGGATCTTGATCCCGCCGACAGGGGCGGCGGCGTGGACGCGGTCCACGGCGATATGCACGGGCGCCTCGGCGTGGGCGGCGACGTCATCGCGCTGACTGGGCATCGGAGACCTCGAAGAAGGGTTCATGGCTACCACCGCCGCTCGAAGCGGCGCCTCACGAGAATGGCGGTGAGGTTCATGACGATCATGAACACCAGAAGGACGATAATGGCCGCGGCCGTGCGCTCGTGGAAACCACGCTCGGACGCGGTCTCCCAGATGAACACCTGAACGGGCAGGACGGTGGCCGAGCCGGTTAGGCTTTCGGGCACGCCGGGCACGAAGGAGACCATGCCGATCATCAGCAGCGGCGCGGTTTCGCCCAGGGCGTGGGCCAGGGAGAGAATGGCGCCGGTCATGACGCCCGGCATGGCCAGCGGCAGGACATGGTGGAAGACCGTCTGGGTGCGCGAGGCGCCGACGCCCAGCGCCGCTTCGCGGATCGAGGGCGGCACGGCCTTCAGCGCCGAGCGCGTGGCGATGATCACCGTCGGCAGGGCCATCAGGGCCAGGACGAGCCCGCCGACCAGGGGCGAGGAGCGCGGCACGGCCAGCCAGTTGATGAACACCGCCAGGCCGAGCAGGCCGTAGACGATGGAGGGCACCGCGGCGAGGTTGTTGATGTTGACCTCGACGATGTCGGTCCAGCGGTTCTTCGGCGCGAACTCTTCCAGGTAGGTCGCCGCCAACACCCCGATGGGCACCGCGAGGAAGGCGGTGACGAACAGCATCATCAGCGACCCGACGATGGCGCCCAGGACCCCTGCCTGCTCCGGCTCGGTGGAGTCGGACCGGGTCAGGAAGCCGAAATTGAAGCCCGACTTGATCGCGCCGGCCGCCTGCAGTTCGTCCAGCCAATCGAGCTGCTGGTCGTCCAGCTTGCGGCTGTCCTGCGGCGTCGAGCGCTTGATCTCGCCCTTGTAGTAGAGGCTGGCGTCCGACTTCACCGGGCCGGTGACGGTCACTCGCTTGCCGATGACCGAGGGATCGGCGCGGACCTGCTTCAGCAGCTGGAAGCCCAGGTCGTTCGACATGATCTCGAGGACCTTGCCGGATTTCTCGCCGTACTCGTCGTCGGTCTCGCCCAGGGTCGCCAGCAGGGACTGGGCGACCATCTGGTCGTAATTGGCGCCGCCGATGTCGGCCCGGTCGATCTTGGCCGGGTCCAGATAGACCGAGACGCTGATCTGGTTGTCGATGAACGTCGTGTAGCCCTGGTGGATGATCCGGCCCAGCAGCACGGCCAGGAACGACAGGGCCACGATGATGGCGATGCGGCCATAGAGGCGGAATCGCCTCTCCTCGGCGTGGCGCCGCTTTAGGCGGGCTTCGACGAGCCGGCGCAGGTCGGTCGCCGCCGCGGTCGGGAGGGTCGCGTCAGTCATACTGTTCCCGATATTTCTGCACGATACGCAGGGCCACGATGTTCAGCATCAGGGTCACGACGAAGAGCGTGAGGCCCAAACCGAAGGCCGCCAGGGTCTTGGGACTGTCGAACTCCTGGTCGCCGGTCAGCAGGGTGACGATCTGCACGGTGACCGTGGTGACCGTGTCGAGCGGATTGAGCGTGGTCTTGGCCTGCAGGCCGGCGGCCATGGTGACGATCATGGTCTCGCCCACGGCCCGCGAGATCGCCAGCAGCAGGGCCGCCATGATCCCGGGCAGGGCGGCGGGCAGCACCACCTTCTTGACCGTCTCCGAGCGCGTCGCGCCCATGGCCAGGCTGCCGTCGCGCAGGGACTGCGGCACGGCGTTGATGATGTCGTCCGACAGGGAGGAGACGAAGGGGATAAGCATGATGCCCATCACCGCCCCGGCGACGAGCGCCATCTGGTTCTGGACCTGCATCAGGTACAGGCCGACCCCGTCCATCGGGCCGCCGACCAGCATGCCGCCGATCCAGTTGAAGAAGCTGCGGAACAGCGGTCCCACCGTCAGGGCGGCGAAGAAGCCGTAGACCACCGTGGGCACGCCCGCGAGGATCTCCAGCATCGGCTTGACCACCGAGCGGGTCCAGGGACTGGCGTATTCGGAAAGATATATCGCCGAATAGAGGCCGATGGGCGCGGCCACGGCCATGGCGATGATCATGATCAGGAAGGTGCCGACGAACAACGGCACGGCCCCGAACGCCCCCGAGGTCGCGTACTGGTCCGTCCGCATGGCGATCTGGGGGTCCCACTCGGTCCCGAACAGGAACTGCAGCGGGGGCACGGCCTGGAAGAAGCGCCAACTCTCCCAGACGAGGGAAGCCACGATGCCCACCGTGGTGAGCACGGCTGTGACCGAACAGACGATAAACAGGGCCGCGATCCAGCCCTCCACGCGGTTGCGGGCGCGGAACTGGACTCCGATTCTCGGATAGGCCAGGGCGGCGCCGGCCAGCGCCAGGACCGCCGCCAGGGAGAGCGCCCCGTAGTCGATCATCCGTTGGAGCTGGCTGGAACGGGCGACCTTGGCGTCGAGCGCCGTCTTCAGGTCACCGGCGTAGGGAGTCTCGCTGGGCTGGCCGCCGCGGGCCAGGGCGCGGGCGTCGTCATAGAAGACGTCCTGCTGCGGCGCGGTCAGGGCCTGGACGGCGGCGGGGGCGTCGAGGCGCAGCAGGCCGGCCTCGAGCCGTCCGCCGAACATGGCGATCATCAGCACCAGCAGGGCGGCGGGAACGCCCGCCAACAGGGCCGCGTAGGCGCCGTGGTAACCGGGAAGCGAATGCAGGCTCGACGTCTTGCCGCCAGCCACGGCCACGGCGCGACGCCGCGCGGCCATATAGGCGGCGATGGAGAAGAGGGTCAGCGCCGCCAGAGCGAGCCAGGTGAGCATCGGAAGTCCCAGCTACTGGAGCCGCGCGGGAGCCATCCCCCGTCCACGCGGCCGGAAACTGCCTGGGGATTGCTGTCGCTGTACGACGGATTCAAGACAGTTTTGTAACAGCGCCCTCGGCCGACGGGCGGACGTCGGCGCCTTGCACGCCCCGCTGCATCGGAAAATAGGCGGTGAAGGTCGCCCCCTCTCCCAGCACGCTTTCCACGACCAGTCCGCCGCGATGGCGGTTCATGATGTGTTTGACGATGGCCAGGCCCAGGCCGGTGCCTTGGCGCTCACCGCTCTTCTGGCCCTCCACCCGGTAGAACCGCTCGGTGAGCCGGGGCAGGGTTTCCCGCGCCAGGCCGACCCCAGAATCGCTGACCTGCAGGGCGGCGTAGATGTCCGGGCCGTGATCGGGCGTGAGCAGCGACATCCGCGAGGCCGCGGGGTTGCGCGCGGCGGCGGCGGCCTCGAGCGTCAGGCCGGCGCGCAGGGAGATCCGCACGGTGGCGCCGCGGGGCGTGTACTTGATCGCGTTGTCCACGAGGTTCTGGATCACCTGGATGATCTGGTCGCGGTCGCCGGCCACGATCGCCTCGCCCCGGCAAGGCAGGTCGGTGACCAGCTTAACGTCCCGCTCACGCACCAGCGGCGCCACCCCGTCCACCACGTCCATCACCGCGGCCGCGAGGTCGGCCTCCCCCTCCGGCGCGATGTGCTCGTTCAGCTCGATGCGGCTGAGGGACAGCAGGTCGTCGATCAGCCGGGCCATGCGCTCGGCCTGGGCCTGCATGATGCCGAGGAACTTCTCGCGCGCGCCCTCGTCGGTCCGCGCGTGGCCACGCAGGGTCTCGATGAAGCCCGACAGCGAGGCGAGCGGCGTGCGCAGTTCATGGCTGGCGTTCGCCAGGAAATCGGCCCGGGTCCGCTCCGAGCGGCGGATGTCGGTCTCGTCGCGCAGCACCAGCAGGGCGAGCCTGGCCCCGTCCGGGGCCACGCCAAGCGGCTTGGCTATGGCCCGCAGGACCCGTTCCTGGGCGCCGCGCATCTCGTAGACCGCCTCGGCGTTCATCCCGCCGAACAGGGCCTCGTCGACCGCCTCCAGCACCTGCGGGTCGCGGATCGCCGTGACCAGCAGGCCTGCGTCATATTGTATCCTGAAGGTCTCGCGCGCAGCGTCGTTAACCAGGACGAAACGTCGACCCGTGAGGTCATCGGGTTCATGCGCGGCGATCACCAGCACCGGGTCCGGCAGAGCGTTAATCAGGTTCGCATAGGGCGGTGCGTCTTCATGCGCCGCGCGGGTCGCGGCCTCGACCGCCGGGGCCAGGGCGCGGACCTGCTCGGCCACATGCCAGGCCGCCAGGCCGGTCGCGCCGGCGACCAGCAGCACCATCCAGGCGGTCAGCTGCGGATCGGCCGCGCTGGCCATCGCCAGTCCGACGATGCCCATGATTCCGGCCAGGCCAGCGGTCAGCACCGGCCAAAACGGCGCGTAGGTGGCCAGCTTCTCCGGCGTCCAAGACGGCGACAACAGCGCCAAGCGAATCTCCCGTGGGGCAAACTCCGACCTGGCCTCAAGCTTATGTCACCGCGATGACACCGACCCAAGCCGATGACGGTCGCGAGACCGGCTTGTCAGGAAATCTGCGGGGGTTTCAAGTCAATCTCTATTTTCCCGATAGGAATTATCGAGTCTATGTCCAGTCGAGTTTCGAGAAAACTCCAACAAGCCGAGGGGGCTAAAGCCATGGCGTGGAAGACCAAACTCATCGCGGGGGTCGCGGCCGCCGCGTTCGCCTGGCCGGCCATGGCCGCGGCGGACGAAGCCACCGACGCGCGCATCAAGGCGCTTGAGGAGCAATTGTCCCTGCTGCAGGGCCAGATCGCCGACCTGAAGCAGTCGACCGCCAACAACATCGCCGCGGTGCGCGCCGACGCGACCACGACCACGGTGTCGCTGGCCAACGGCCGCCCGACCATCGCGACCTCCGACGGCCGGTTCACCGCCTCGTTCCGCGGCGTGTTCCAGCTGGATACCGCCCACTACGACCAGCGCGCCGCCGGCCCGCTCGGCAGCGATTTCCGCCGTGGTTCGTTCGGCGACGCCGCCGAGAACGACCGGGCCCGCGACCTGAACGACGGCGCCAACTTCCGCCGCGCCCGGCTCGGCATCGAGGGCAAGGCCTTCGGGGACTTCGAATACAACTTCCTCTACGATTTCGGCGGCTCCGGAAACGAAGAGGCCGGCAAGATCAGCGCCGCCTGGGTGCAGTATGGCGGCCTGCCCTTCGCCAACGCCAAGATCCGCATCGGCGCCTTCTCCCCGCCCAGCGGCCTCGAGGAGGCGGTCTCGACCAACGGCTCGCTGTTCGCCGAGCGCGCCTCGCCCTCCGAACTTGTGCGCGGCATCGCCGCGGGCGACGGCCGCACGGCCGCGGCCTTCCTGGCCAGTGGCGACAACTGGACCGCCACAGCGGCCATCACCGGCAACATCATCGGCGTCCAGACCTTCGACGAGCAGACGGCCTTTGTCGGCCGGCTCTCCTTCGTGCCCTTCCGCCGCGACGACAGCCTGATCCACCTGGGGGTGAACACCTCCATCGTGATCAATCCGGCCGCCAGCGGGCCTGACGTGGCCGGAACAGCGGTCACGGCGATAAGGCTGCGCGATCGCCCGGAAATCCGCGTCGACGGCACACGCCTGGTCGACATCGGCAATATCGACGCCGACGGCCTGACCGCCATCGGCGCGGAGTTCGGCGCCCAGTGGAAGAATTTCTACGTCCAGTCGGAGTACTTCGACATCGACGTGGACCGGAAGGGCGCGCTGGGCGATCCCGACTTCTCCGGCTGGTACGCGCAGGCGGGCTGGACCATCACCGGCGAGGCGCGCCGCTACAGCAACGCCACTTTCGACGCCCCGCGCCCCGCCAAGCCGTTCGACCTCAAGACCGGCGACTGGGGAGCCTGGGAACTCGGCCTGCGTTACTCCAAGCTGGACTTGAACTACCTCGCGGGAGCCCCCGGCACGGCCGCCGTGGCGGGCGCCATCCGCGGCGGCGAACAGGAGATCTTCACCCTGGGTCTCAACTGGTACGTCAACAACGTCCTGCGCTTCCAGGCGGCCTATCAGGATGTCTCCGTCGATCGACTGTCGCCGGGCGGCACGGCCTTCACGGCCGGCTCCACGCCCCCGGCCGGGGCCCAGGTCGGTCAGGACCTGAAGATCTACTCGTTACGCACCCAGTACGCGTTCTGACGACGGGCGGCGCCCGGCGCCGCCCCCAGTTGCTTCGACATCAACGCCCTTACGCCGAGCCTCAGAACAAGGACCTCGCTCGATGACTCATGACTTGAAGCTCCCCTCTCGCCGCGGTGTCGTCGCGGGCGCCGCCGCCGCCGCGGGACCGGCGCTCCTGGCGAGCGCCGCGGCCGCCCAGGGCAAGGCCAAGCCCATCACCCTGCTGAACGTGAGCTACGACCCGACGCGTGAACTCTACAAGGACATCAACGCCGCCTACGCCAGGTACTGGAAGGACAAGGTCGGCCAGGACCTGGCGATCAGCCAGAGCCACGGCGGATCGGGCAAACAGGCGCGCTCGGTCATCGACGGATTGCAGGCCGATGTGGTGACCCTGGCGCTCGCCTACGACATCGACGAAATCGCCCAGAGGGCCAAGCTTCTGCCGGCCAACTGGCAGTCGCGCCTGCCCAACAACTCCACGCCCTACACCTCGACCATCGTGTTCCTGGTCCGCAAGGGCAATCCTTGGAAGATCAAGGACTGGGGCGACCTGATCAAGCCGGGGATCGACGTCATCACCCCCAATCCGAAGACCTCGGGCGGGGCGCGGTGGAACTACTTAGCGGCCTGGGCCTGGGCTCAGAAAAACGGCCGCAATCCCCAGGCGTTCGTCCAGGAACTTTTCAAGCATGTGCCGGTGCTCGACACCGGGGCCCGCGGAGCCACCACCACATTCGTCCAGCGGGGCATCGGCGACGTGTTGCTGTCCTGGGAGAACGAGGCCCATCTGGCCATCGAGGAACTGGGCCCCGGCAAGGTCGATATCGTCGTCCCGTCGCTGTCGATCCTGGCCGAACCGCCCGTGGCGCTGGTCGACAAGGTGGTCGACCGCAAGAAGACCCGCACCGTCGCCGAGGGCTACCTGAACTTCCTCTACAGCCCCATCGCCCAGGACCTGATCGGCAAGAATCACTACCGGCCGCGCAGCGCCGAGGCGGCGGCGAAATACGCCTCCAAGTTCCCGAAGATCCCGCTCGTCACCATCGACGACAGCTTCGGCGGATGGAAGAAGGCCCAGGCGACCCACTTCGCCGACGGCGGCGTTTTCGACAAGATCTACAAGCCGGGCTGACGAGCCCGGCTTGACCAAAGGGCGCGGAAATCCCCTCCGCGCCCTTTTCCGTGCGCGCAACTTGGGCCGGGCGGGACCGTTTGAGCAGGCATGAACCTCTCCGCCGCCGACCTGATCGGGACCGCCGCCGCCGTCTGCTCGATGGGCAGCTTCCTCCCCCAGATCATCAAGATCTGGCGCGAGCGCGACGCCAGCTCGGTGTCGCTACGGATGTATGTGGTCACCGTGACGGGTTTCATCCTGTGGACCGCCTATGGGGTCCTCATCCAGAGCTGGCCGGTGACGGGCGCCAACGCCGTCTGCCTGACGTTCGCGGCGGTCATCCTGACGCTGAAGTGGCGATTCCGGGACCGGGCGGCGAGCTAGGGTCGCACCCGGTTGGCGCCGGCCGCGTGGCCCATTAGATTGGCGCGAATTCGCGCGCCCGCCCGGGCGAAGCACCTCCCCAACTCGCCGCCGCCGGCGCCTCGGACCTCCGAGCCCCGGCGCGTGACAGGAACGCCGGATGTCGATGGAAAGGTTCGCCGAGGCCGAGGCCGCCTTCAAGGCGGGTGACGCAGGGCGGGGTATCGCACTTACCGAGGCCGAGCTCGAGGCCGACCCCAAGGCGCCCCTGGCGCTCTACAAGAACTTCGGCGGTCTGCTGTTCCGCAAGCAGCTCTACGCGCAGACCGAACGCTGGATGAGGGCGGGTGTCGGGGTCTATCCGCGCGACCTCGACCTGTGGAATTTCCTGGGCGTCGCCCTGCGTCGCCTGGGACGCCACGACGAGGCGATCAAGGCCCTGACCCAGGCCGAGAAGCTCAATCCCAAGAGCGCCGCGGTGCTCAGCAACAAGGGCAACGTCTACAACGACGTGAAGAACGGCCCGGCGTCGGTGGAGACCTTCACCAAGCTGGTGCGCCTGCAGCCCACCGTCGCCGAGTACCAACGGGGGCTGGGCCGGGGCTACTGGTATTCCGGCGACCTGGACAAGGCCATCATGCGGTTCAACCTCGCCGCCAAGCTGAAGCCCGACCTGATCGACGCCTGGCTGGACCTCACGGCGGTGATCTCCGAACACCAGGGCCCGATCGAAGCGTTGGCGGTCTACGACCGCGCCATCGCGGCCAATCCGGACAACGTCAAGCTGCGCGAGGCCAAGGGCCTGGCCCTGCGCCGCGGCGGCAGGCTGCGCGAGGCCGAGACCTACTTCACCGAACAGCTGGCCCAGCATGGCGACCAGGCCTGGATCCATTTCAATCTCGGCGGGACGATCATCGACTACGATCGCCAGCGCGGGAACGCCCACTTCGAGAAGGCCGTCGAGCTCGATCCCACCAAGACTGAGTACCGGCTGGCCCTGGCCGAGAGCCTCGGCCGCACCCGCTATGGCGACGAGTCCGAGCACCTGGAGCGGGCCTATGAGGTCCTGAAGGGCGCCATCACCGAGGGTGAGACCCTGGCGGCCGCGCCGCTGAAGGTGGCGATGGAGATCATCGTGCGCCTGGCCGACTACGACCGCATCGACGCCCTGGGCAGCTTCACCGAGATCGGCGACCGCTGGGTCGCCGCCGGCCGCCACACGGCCCTATTGAGCCACCTGGCGCGGGTGCGCACCCCGCAGGACCGGCTGGAGCTCGTCGACATGCATCGGCGCTGGGGGGCGATGGTGGACACGGCCGTCGGCAAGTGGCCGATCCGTCGTTCGGGCCCGCGCCCGGACAACGGCAAGATCCGGGTCGGCTTCATGTCGTCGGACCTGCGCGCCCACCCGGTGGCCTATTTCGCCATGCCGCTGTTCCAGCACTACGACCGCAGCCGGTTCGAGGTCTATTGCTACTCGTACTACGAGGGCGAGACCGAGGACGTCACCCAGAAGCGTATCACCGAACTGGTCGACGTGTTCCGTTGGCGCAAGGACGTCGGCGATCATGACGCCGCCCAGATGATCGCCGACGACCAGCTCGACATGCTGATCGAGCTGGGCGGTTCGACCCACATGAACAAGATCAGCGTCATGGCCTTCAAGCCCGCGCCCCTGCAGGCGAGCTGGCTGGGCTATCCCCACTCCGCGGGGCTGGGCGCGATCGACCACCTGATCCTCGATCCCTATGTCTGCCCGCCCAACCGCGAGCTGGTGATCGAAGAGCCGCTGAAGATGCCCAAGAGCTGGATCGCCATGGGCGAGATGGCCTTCCCGCAGCGGCCGATCACCGAGACGATCCCGCAGACCCGCAACGGCTTCCTGACCATCGGCACGGCCAACAATCCCTACAAGTACAGCCGCGACATGGTGCGGACCTGGGCGCGGGTGACCGCCGCGATCCCGGAATCGCGGTTCATGTTCGTGCGGCCGGAGAGCGGCACGCCCTCGTTCCGCAAGAACATCACCGCCCTGTTCGAAGCCGAGGGGGTGGCCGCCGAGCGCCTGCGCTTCGAGGACGTCCGCGGCGCACACATGCCGTTCTACAACGAGATGGACATGTCGCTGGACACCTTCCCCCAGACAGGCGGAACCACGACCTGCGAGGCCCTGTGGATGGGCGTGCCGGTGGTCACCCTGGTGGGCGAGGCCATGTTCGAGCGACTGAGCTACTCGATCCTCACCAATGCCGGCCTCGCCGATCTCTGTGCTCGGACCGAGGACGAGTTCGTGCAGATCGCCCTGAAGCTGGCGAACGACCCCGTGCGGCGTCAGGAGCTGCGCACCGGCCTGCGCGGCATGCTGCAGGCGAGCCCGCTGGGTCAGACCCAGCAGTTCGCCGCCGACTTCTACCAGATGATCCAGGGCGCGGTGGACCGCGCCAAGGCGAGCGGAAAGATCGCGGTGGCGGCCTAGCTAGGCCGCGGCGAGTCCCTCGCGGGCCTTGGGGTCTGGCCCGAACCGGTTGTCGCCCTGGGTACCGTCCAGCAGCATGAAGACCAGCAGCACCACGACGCCCAGGAGCGGGATCAAGGCGATCAGCAACCACCAGGCCGACCTGTTGGTGTCGTGCAGCCGCCGGAAGCTGACCGCGAGCGATGGAATGAACAGGCCGAGCATCACCACGCTGAAGACCAGCATCAGCAGGCCGGCGGCCGGGTTGACGCCGACGGTCGGGTCGCCGGCCATCATCGGGCCCGCGCCCAGGATGCCCATCAGGGTGTAGAAGACGATCTCGATCCCGATGATCAACAGGCAGAACATCCAGTATTCCTTCCGCCGCGCGCGTCCGGAAAACTGCGCGTACTTGCGGATTGGCTCAAACATCATGTCCATGATCGCCCTCCCAGGTCTGATCCCCTGAAGGGACGCTAACAGAACGCCGTTCGATGGCAACTTGGGCGCGAGACGCCTCAGCCGGTGAAGTATTGCGGGTGGCTGAGCGCCGCGCCCAGCACCTGGCGCACGTCGCGCGCCGTCACGCCCAGGGCCGCGAGCCGGGCCACGTCGCAGGTAGGGCCGTGCGGCGGCGCCTCTCCCCCAGTCAGCTCCAGGCTCCAGCCGTGGGCGGCGAAGACCTCGGCGATCTCGGCGTTCGAGATGGCGACTCCCCGGGCGATGTTGACGACGCCTTGGGCGGCGCGGGCGTCCATGGCCAGCAGACCGGCGATAACGTCGTCGGCGTGGATGTAGTCGCGGCCCGCCCGGGGCGAGGAGGCCAGGCTGATCGCCTTCTCCCGCCGGGCCCGCTTGAGCAGGTCCGACAGGAAGCCGCCGGCGTCATCGGTCCAGTCGAAGACATTGGAGAGCCGCGCCACCGCCGCCCGCCCGCCGGACCGGGCCAGGCAGAGGTTCTCGCCCAGCGCCTTGGAGAGGTCGTAGACATTGCGCGGCGCGGCAACGTCGAATTCCAGCACGTCGTCCTCGCGCCCGCCCCGCTCGCCCAGGCTGTCATAGAGCCGGGTGGAGGAGAGGTAGATCAGCCGTTCGAATTTCGCGTCGCGCAGCACGTGGCTCAGCAGGCCGACATGGGCCTCCACCGTGTCGAAGGGCCGGACCATGAAATCCCCGGTCAGGCCCGCGCAGTAGAACACCCGGCCGAGCTCGCGTCCGAACAGCTCCGGATCGCCGCGCGCCGGGGCGTAGACCTCCTCGCCTCGCCCGCGCAGGGCGGCCACGAGCCGCGCGCCGATGAAACCACCGGCGCCGATGACCGTGTAGCGGCTCATTCCCCGCGCGCGCCGACGCGCTTGGCCGGGACGCCGGCATAGATCGAATAAGGCTCCAGCTCGCCACGCACCACCGAGCCGGCGGCGATCACGCAGCCTCGGCCGATCACCGCGCCGTCCAACACCACGGTATTGGCGCCCAGCCAGACGTCGTCGCCGATGACGATGCCGCCGCGGCTTGGTTGGAACCCCTGGTCGCGGATGCGCCTGGCCTTGTCGCCGAACTCATGGTTGGTCGGCGCAAGGGTGCAGTTGGCGGCGATGAGCACCGCGTCGCCGATCTTGATGCCGTTGCCGGTGTACATGACCGTGCCCGAATTGATCGCGCAATCGGCCCCGATCTCCACGGCCCCCGAGCCGCCCGCCGGTTTGATCTTCACGAAGGCGTCGATCGTCGTCCGGGGCCCGACAACGATGGGCGTGCCGCGCGTCGAGGCCTCGATATCGGCCAGGGCGGAGATCTTGGCGGTGGGGTCGATGGTCAGCATCGGGCGCAGTCTAGCTGGCCGAACCATGGTCCGGATAGGTCGCGTCCCGCTCCGACATGATCTGGGGCTGCAGGGGCCATTGGATGCCGAAGGCCGGGTCGTTCCACCGCGCTCCGCGCCCGTGACCCGGCTCGAAGATGCGATCGATCTGATAGAGGACGTCGGTGTCGTCTTCGAGGGTGACGAAACCATGGGCCAGTCCCCGCCCGATCAGCAGGGCGCGGCCGTTCTCCGCCGACAGCTCCGTCCCGGTCCACTGACGATAGGTCGGGCTGCCCGGCCGCAGGTCAACCGCCACGTCGAAGATCGCCCCGCGGGTCGCCCTGACCAGCTTGGCCTCTTTGTGCGGGGTCGCCTCATAGTGCAGGCCCCGCAGCGTGGCGGCTTTCAGGTTGCGCGACAGGCTGGTCTGCAGCGGCGCGAAGGGATGGCCGGCGGCGGCGAACTCTTCGGGGCAATGCAGGCGGGCGAACGAGCCCCGCTCATCGGCCACGGGATCGAGGTCGACGATCACGACACCCTCGATGCCGGTCGCCGAGAACCGCATCAGCCGACGACCTTGGTGTCGGGCGCGGCGGTCACGAACTGTCCGCCCCAGGCCTTCACATAGGCCAGCTGGCCCATGATCTCGTCCTTCAAGTTCCAGGGCAGGATGACCAGATAGTCCGGCTTGAAGTCGGCGATCCGCGCCGGGGCATGGACCGGGATATGGCTGCCGGGCAGGTAGCGGTCCTGCTTGTGCGGATTGGCGTCGAAACAGGCCACGATGTCGGCGGCGCTCACCCCGGCATAGTTCAGGAAGGTGTTGCCCTTGGCCGCGGCGCCATAGGCCGCCACGATCTTCCCCTGCGCCTTGGCCTGAGCCAGGAAGGCCAGGAAACCGTCGCGCACCGCCTCCACCCGGGCGGTGAAGCCCTCATACCCTGAGAGACGGTCCAGACCCGCCGCATGCTCGCGTGCGCGGAGGTCTTTTAGCGCCTGGGTCTCGACATGGCCCGCGGCCTCGTGGGCGCAGAACAGCCGCAGCGAGCCGCCGTGGGTGGTCAGCAGCTCGACATCGAAGGGGCGCAACCCATTGGCGCGCAGCACCCGCTCCACCGCCAGCAGCGACAGGTAGGAATAGTGCTCGTGATAAATGGTATCGAACTGCACCTTCTCGATCAGGTTCAGCAGGTGCGGGAACTCGAAGGTCAGCACGCCTTCGGGCTTCAGCACGTGCTGGAAGCCTGCCACGAAGTCGCCGATGTCGGGCACGTGGGCCAGGACGTTGTTGGCCGCCATCAGGTCGGCGGCGACGCCCCGGTCCTTCAGGGCGCGGCCGGTGGCGTCGTTGAAGAAGGTGACCTCGGTGGGAATGCCCCGCTCCTCGATCGCCACCTGGGCGGTGTTGGCGGTCGGCTCGATCCCCAGGACCGGCACGCCCATGGCCTTGAAGTGCTGCAGCAGATAGCCGTCGTTGGAGGCCACCTCGATGACCAGCGAATCCTCGCCCAGCCCGAACCGCGCGGCCATGGCCTCGGCGTAGCGCTTGGCGTGGGCCACCCAGCTCTCGGAATAGGCTGAGAAATAGGCGTAGCCGTCGTCGAAGATGGCGTCGGCGGCGACCGGGTCGTCGGCCTGGACCAGGAAGCAGGTCCCGCAGACCCGGGTGTGCAGCGGATAGGTCCCCTCGACCCCCGACTCGAGCTGGGCCTTCGTGAGGTAGGAGTTGGCCAGGGGCTGGAGGCCCAGGTCCACGAACGTCTGGGTCAGGGGGGCGCGGCAGAAGCGGCAGGCGGGAACGGTCATCAAAGGCCTTCGTAACGCGTGATCTGGTCCTGGACGAGGGCCAGGGCCTCGCCGCCGTTCGCCTGGTCGCGATACCAGTCCATGGTCCACTCCACCGCGGCCGGGGCGTCGAGGGCGCTCTCGAAGCCCAGCACCTGGCGCGCCAGGCTGGCGTCGATGCCCAGGGACCTGGCCTCGATGGAATTGGGGTCGGGCTCGTGGCGCCACGGCTTGGCGCCCAGGGCCTCGACGGCGCGAGTGGCGAGATCGCCCACGGTCACCTCGGGGCCGCCGGGTCGGGGGCCGAAGTTCAGCGCGCGCGGCGCGGCCGGATCGGTCGCCAGGCGCTCAAGATAGACCAGGTAGCCCGCCACGCAGTCCAGCACGTGCTGCCAGGGCCGGGTGGCCTCCGGATGGCGCAGGACCGTCACGCCCTGGGCCTGGCCGGCGCGGACGATGTCGGCCACCAGCCGGTCGCGGGAATAGTCGCCGCCGCCGATGACATTGCCGCCCCGCGCTGTCGCCACCGGCACTTGGGCCTTGTCGAAGAAGCTGCGCGCGAAGCTCTGGACGACGATCTCGGCTGCCGCCTTGGAGGCTGAATAGGGGTCCTTGCCGCCCAGAGCGTCGCCCTCGGCGAAGGCGCGGCCAGTCTCGTGGTTGGCGTAGACCTTGTCTGATGTGATCACCAGAACCGCCTGCAGCGCGCCCTGCCCGCGCAAGGTCTGCAGCAGGTGGGCCGTGCCCATGATGTTGGAGGCGAAGGTGGCGATGGGGTCCTCGATCGAGGCCCGCACGATCGGCTGGGCGGCCATGTGCAGCACCAGGTCGAATTCGCGTCCGGCCAGGGCCTGCTCCAGGTCGGCGGGGCGGCGCAGGTCGACCAGCAGCGAGTCGGTCAGGCTGGCGACCCCCGCCTGGATGAACAGGGCGGGCTCCTGGTCGGGCGGCAGGGCCAGGCCTGTGACCTTGGCCCCCATCCGCGATAGCCAGATCGCCGCCCACGAGCCCTTGAACCCGGTGTGCCCGGTGAGCAGGACGCGCTTGCCCGACCAGAAGGCGGGGTCGGGCCGCTTCATTTCCACACTTGCCAGGGCGCCTGGCCCGAGGCCCAGAGCGCCTCGAGATTGTTCTTGTCCCGCAGGGTGTCCATCGCCGCCCAGAAGCCGTCGTGGCGGTAGGCCATGAGCTGGCCGTCGGCGGCCAAGCCCTGCAAGGGTTCGACTTCCCAGGTGGTCGTGTCGTCCTCGATGCGGGCGATGACCGAGGGGTCCAGCACGAAGAAACCGCCATTGATCAGACCGTTGTCGCCGGGCGGCTTCTCGATGAAGCGCTCCACCGCGCCCTCCACGATGTCCAGCGCGCCGTAGCGGCCCGGAGGCGCCACCGCGGTCACCGTGGCGTCGCGGCCATGGCTCTTGTGGAACTCGGCCAGGGCCTTCAGGTCCACATCGGCCACGCCGTCCCCATAGGTCATGAAGAACGGCTCGCCGGGATTGAGGTACTGCGCCACCCGCTTCAGCCGACCGCCGGTCATGGTCTCGGCCCCGGTGTCGACCAGGGTCACTTTCCAGGGCTCGTGATTGGTGGCGTGGTACTCCATCGAACCCTTGGCCAGGTCGACGGTGAGGTCGGCGTTGTGGAGCACGTAGTTGGCGAAGTACTCCTTGATGACATAGCCCTTGTAGCCGAGGCAGACGACGAACTCGTTGAAGCCGTGGTGCGAGAACAGCTTCATGATGTGCCAGAGGATCGGCCGGCCGCCGACCTCGATCATCGGCTTGGGCTTGAGGTGGCTCTCCTCGGAGATCCGGGTGCCGAGGCCCCCGCAGAGCAGGACGGCCTTCATCTAGGCGATCCGCTTGACGAAGGCGTCGGGCCAGTAGGTCACGCGCTCGGTCACGGTCCCTTCGTTGAATGGGAACGCCGGCTCCTCGACGATGAAGCGCTTATCCTGGGCCACGAAGTCGTGGACGGCGCGCTGGGGATTGTTCCAGTCCCAATCGTCGCCGGTGCGCGGGCCGCCCTTCACCTGGGCCATGATCCCGTCGGTGGCCACGACGTAGGAGCCGACCTCGATCAGCTCGCCATAGAGCTTCAGCTCGTCCAGCACGTGGTCCCGGGTGTGGTTGGAGTCGAGCACCACCAGGACCTTCTCGCCCGGCCTGATGAGCGCCTTCACCTGTTCCAGCGTCGCCGGCGCGGTGGAGGAGCCCTCGATCAGCTCAATGCGCCTGAACATCTCGTGGGCCTCGATGGCCTCGCGATTGTGCTTGCGGATCTCGATATCGATGCCGATCACCCGGCCCTTGCCCATGGCCTCGAACAGCGAGGCGTAGAAGATCAGCGAGCCGCCGTGGGCGACGCCGGTCTCCACCAGGACGTCCGGCTTCAGGGTGTAGATCACTTCCTGCAGGCGGATCATGTCCTCCGGCAGCTGGATGACCGGCCGGCCCATCCAGGCGAAGGAATAGACATACTTCGAATCCCAGGTGGCGCGGAGCCAGGCCTTGGACGCCGCGGCGAAGCCCTCGGCGCTCGCCAGGCTGTGGCGGGTTTCGGCCTCGCCGTCCTTGACGACGACTTCGCCGCGCTCTTCGTCGATGATGGTGATCAAAGCTCTTCGCCTTCGGAATGCTGCCGGCAGGTTGGCGGATCGCCCGCCCCCGCCGACGAATTGGCCCCCCTATTATCGCGTGTCCTTCGCGCGATGAAGCCGTATCGAAGGACGGGATGGCGGCGTCGTGCTGCAAAGACGCGAAAATGGGGCTGAGGCGGGTTTGGACGAGGTCGATCGGCGGGTCAATTTCATCGTCGCCGGCGTGCAGAAGGCCGGAACGACCGCGCTTTACGATTACTTGGCGGAGGATCCGAATATCGGGCTCTCCAAGGTCAAGGAGGTGCACTTCTTCGACGACGAGTCGATCGACTGGGCCGCCCCGGACTACGCTCCCTACCACGCCCAGTTCGACGCGGCGGGCCCGTTGATTCGCGGCGAGGCGACGCCGATCTACCTCTACTGGCCGCGCAGCCTGGAACGGATCGCCGCCTACAATCCGAAGGCCAGGATCATCGTCATGTTGCGCGACCCGGTCGAACGCGCCTGGTCGCACTGGAAGATGGAATATGCCCGGGGCGCGGAGACCGAGCCCTTCGCCTGGTGCATACGCCAGGGGCGCCGACGGCTGCTGGACGCCCAACCCTGGGGCGCGCATCGCGAATTCTCCTATGTGGAGCGGGGTTTCTACGGCGAGCAGGTCGAGCGGTTGCTCGCCCTCTTCCCGCGCGATCAGGTGCTGATCGCCAAGGCCGACGACCTGCGGCGCGATCCCAACGCCACCCTGGCGGCCGTCAACGCCTTCCTGGGCGCCCCGCCCCCCAGCCCCGTGACTCAGCGCGACGTGCATGTCGGACGCGAGATGGACTATGGCGGCGATCTGACCGATGAGGACGCCGCCTTCCTTCGCATGCTCTATGCGCGCGATCTGGCAAGGCTCGAGGCCCTGACAGGCGTTGCCTTCCCGTGACGCCACATTTCGGGCGAGACCCGGGGCGAGGATCGGCCATGACCAGATCGATCCCCCTCCTGCTGGGCCTGCTGGCCGCCTGCTCTCCGGCCGCCGAACCGGAGGCCGCCGCCGCACCGCCAGCCGCCGCCGCGCCCGTTTCGATCGACGGCCCTCGACTGTCCTTTCCCCTGGACTGCGTGGTGGGCGAGACCTGTGCGGTGCAGAACCATGTCGATGTCGATCCAGGGCCGGGCGTGAGGGACTATCGTTGCGGGACCCAGACCTATGAGAAGCACGGAGGTGTCGACATCCGCCTGCTCGACATGGCCGCGCAGCGCCGCGGCGTGGATGTCCTGGCCGCCGCCCCCGGGCGGGTCGCCAGGCTTCGCGACGGGGTCGCCGACGTGTCGGTGAAGATCGCCGGCCCGGCCTCCGTCGCGGGACAGGAATGCGGCAACGGGGTCGTCATCGACCACGGCGGCGGCTGGGAGACCCAGTACTGCCACCTGGCCCAGGGCGGCATGATGGTGAAGCAGGGCGACACCGTCACGGCGGGCCAGCCGATCGCGCGGGTCGGCCTGTCCGGCAATACCGAGTACCCGCATCTTCATCTGAGCGTCCGCAAGGCCGGGGTGATTGTCGACCCCTATCGTCCGGAGGCGGCCCCCGGGACCTGCGACGCGGCGAGCCCCGGCGTCGGTCTCTGGGACCCGCCGGCGGCCAAGGCCGTCGCCTATCGGCCGGGCGCGGTGCTGAACGCCGGCTTCACCGGCGCGCAGCCGACCATGGAGGCGGTCGAGGCGGGCGGCGTCGCGGCGCATTCGGCCACGGCGCCGGCGCTGATCGCCTATGTCCGGGCGATCAACCTGCAGGCGGGCGATGTGCAGAGCCTGAGCGTCGTGGACCCGGCCGGCGGCATGCTCGTCCAGAACACGCTCGCGCCCCTGGACCGCGCCAAGGCGCAGTACCTTTTCTATGTCGGCAAGCGCACGCCGGCCGAAGGCTGGCGCAGCGGCCGATACACCGCGAGCTACGTGGTGACCCGGGCCGGCAAGCCGGTGTTGAAACGGAGTTTCGAGCTCGCCCTCTAGGCGAAAACGCGTGAGTCCAGCAGGGAAATCAGCGCCTACGAGCTTCACCTCACAAATCCGTTAGCACCCCATTGTAGCGCTAGAGTCTCTTTCGCCAGAAGCGGGACTGGGGTACAGTCTGACGTCAGTCTTGCTCTCCAGGACTGTGTCGCTTTGGCCGGGCGGTAAGCTCGCGGCTTCACCGCCCGGCCTCTCGCGTTCCCCTGAAAATCTGGATGCTCGCGGCCATCGCATTGGCATGCCCGCGGTTCAGGAAATATCGGCCACCGGCGGCGTCGGGCCAAGCTCCAGGATCCCGAACTTCACCAGCCGCAGGAGGCTGCGCTCGATCACGCCTTGGCGCGGCGCCGGGAAGCTCGCCGTCAGCTCGGCGACACGCAGGGGGCCCGCCTCGGCGACCTGGTCGAAGGTCTGCTTGATCTCGGCCGACGACGGCATGGCCCAGCGCGCGTACGAGGCGAGCGGCGCGGTCAGCCGCGCCACCGCGCCCTCCCAGGTCATGCCCGGGGCCAGGGCGACAACCGACTCCGGTGTCATCGGCGCCGTCGGGTAGCTGGCAAACAGCGTGAAGGGGTCGAGCCGGCGCGGATTGGGATGGTTCACGAACCGGCGCGCCGGGTCGGTCAGGGCCGCGGTCCGCCGGGCGGCGAGCTCCCCCCACAGCGCCTGGTACTGCGGGATGATCGCCGACCAGTCGAAGGTGGAGCGGGCGCGCTCGCGGGCCGCCGCGCCCATGCGCCGGCGCAGCTCCGGATCGGCGACCAGGGCCGCCACCGCCGTCCTGGCGGAGGGCAGGTCGACCGCCGTCATCTGGGCCGCGGCCGCCAGGTACTGGTCATAGCTGACCCAGCTCCGGGCGTAGCTGAAGGCGAGATCCTGACCCAGGCCCGGTCGCGGCGCGTGAGTGGCGATGCGGAAGCCGTCGACGCCGTGGCGCACGGTCTCGCGATAGCCGTCCCAGTCGCTGACCACGCAGGGCAGGCCCGCGGCCATCGCCTCGGCCGGAGTCAGGCCGAAGGTCTCCTGGATATTGTCGGAAAACGAGATGAAGAGGTCGGCCACCGACCAGATGGAGAAGCGGGTGTCGGCCGGCCGGCCGTCCACGGCGCGGTAGTGGATGCTGGGACAGAAGGCACGCGTCTGGTTATGGAATTGCTCGGTCTCCTCGTCGGAACCCGCCCAGCCGGCGACGACCCAATAGATCGGCTGGCCGGTGTCCCGGGCCGCGGCCTCGAGGGTCAGGGCCATGGTCGCCGGGTTCATCTTGGCGATCGGATTGAGCCGGCCCAGATAGAAGGCCACCACCGCGTCCTGCGGGATATCCAGGCGCTCTCGCCAGGCCTTGCGATGCTCCGGCGACGGCTTGAAGTCATCGGCGTTGACGCCCAGCGGGATGGTCGCCAGCTGCGGCTGGGGCCGGCGCGTGGCGCCGAGCCGCCGGGCCAGATGCTCGTGAACGGCCTCGAACTCGGTCTCCACGCTGGTCCGCACCGCGCTGGAAGTGCAGATCAGGGCGTCCCACGGCTCCAGGGGTCCGACGATCAGGTCGTGGAGGATGTCCATGACCCGATGGGTGGCGGTGGTGTGGGTGATGCCGCAAAGGCTGTAGCGGCGCGAATCAAAAGGCTGCCGGGCCCAGGCCTCGGGGCCGATATTGGGACTTGGGACATAGAGGCAGCCGGGGTCGCGCAGGGCGCCGAGCTGGCGGCGGTCGATCCAGTCCAGGGGGGTCCGCGGCGGCTCGATGCGACGGACCAGCGCATCCAGTTCGGCCACCGGCTTCGGTGTTCCGTTGAACAGGACCAGACGGTCGATCTCAGCGTTGCGGATAAATCCGCGCAGGAAGCTCTCCCCGGCGGAGTGGCGGCCCATCAGGCGCTGCCCGGTGGTGTCGTAGCCGTCGGGATGGAAATAGAGCGCGGCGTTGGTCATGCGGGATCAGGCGGTAGCGCGCTTTCGGCCAAAAACAAAGCCGCGCAAAACAAAAGGGCCGCCCCGAAGGGCGGCCCCAAAGTCTAGATCGTGACTTCTATTTAGATGAAGTCAGCGGCGGTCAGCGTGAGGCTGCCCGTCAGCTTGATCGCGTTGCCGACCGAGTTCGTGCCGCCAGTGTCGGCGAACACGTAGGTGCCGACATCGGCGCCCGCGGCGACATTGATCACCACGATGTCGCGCGAACCCGTGCTGATCAGCGCCGTGGCGTCGGTCAACGCTTGCGCGTAGCTCGCCGCCGAGGTGCCGCTCAGGAAGTTCCCGGCGGTCGGGGTCACGCCGACCGAGAGGTCGTCGACACCGACGGTGAAGTCGGCGATCTGGTCGAACGCACCAGCCGTCGTGGACGAGTCCCCGTTGGCGAAGGTGAACACGTCGGCGGCAGCGCCACCGGTCATGCTGTCTTGGCCCGCGCCGCCGGAGACGGTGTCGGTGCCGCCAGCGCCGTCGAGGGTGTCGTTGCCAGCCGAGCCGCTGAGAACGCTGTTGCCAGCGCCATCAGTGATCTTGTCGCTGCCATCGCCGCCCGAGAGGGTGCTGTTGCCAGCGCCGCCCGAGACGGTGTCGTCACCGGCGCCCGCGTCGACCGAGTTGTTGCCGTCAGCAGCGACGATCGTGTCGTTGCCGTCGCCACCGCCGAGGGTGTCGTTACCCGTGCCGCCGACCAGCGAGTCAGTGCCCGCGCCACCCGCGAAGTTCGACGTCGCCGCAGCGCCGCCATCGAGGGTGTCGTTGCCGTCGCCACCATTGACGGTGTCGTTGGCGAGAGCCGTGCCGGTGTAGGAGTCGTTGCCCAGGCCAGCGTCGGCGCTGTTGTTGCCAATGCCGCCATTGAGCACGTCGTTGCCGTCGCCGGCGCTCATCGTGTCGTTGCCGTCATTGCCACGCAGGTCGTCGTTGCCGAGACCGCCGTCGAGGTTGTCGTTGCCCAGCCCGCCATCGAGGATGTCGTTGCCGTCAGCGCCAACCAGGGTGTCGGCGTCGCCGCCACCGTTCAGGCTGTCGTTGCCAAGGTCGCCGCTGAGGTAGTCAGCGCCGGCCGCGGCCGACAGGGTGTCGTTGTCTTGACCGCCCAGCAGGGTGTCAACGCCAGCGCCGCCCGTGATGTCGTCGTTGCCGATATTGCCGTTCGACCAGTTGGTGCCGTCACCGGTGACGATGGTGTCGGCGCCCTGGCCGCCGTAGAGCGAGTCGTTGCCAGCGCCGGCGGTGATGCCGTCGTTGCCGAGGTTACCGTTCACGGTGGCGTTGCCGGCCGTGATGGTCACCGTGTCGTCGCCGTCGCCGGCGAAGATGGTCGAGTTGCCGAGCGTGTTGGTGACGGTGTCGTTGCCAGCGCCGCCGGTGATCGAGTCGTTACCGTCCGCATTGATGATCGAGTCGGCACCATCACCACCGTCGGCGGTGTCGTTGCCCGTGCCGGTTTCGATGTCGTCGTCGGCGAGGTCACCGAAGATCAGGTCCGCGCCGGCCGCGCCGAGGATGGTGTCATCCCCTTGGCCGCCATAGAGGGTGTCGGTGTCCGAACCGCCGGTGATGGAGTCGGTGCCGAGGTTGCCCTGGGCGAAGTTCTTACCATCGCCGGTGCCGACCACGTCGTTGTCGGCCCCACCGTACATGGTGTCGTTGCCGGCGTCGGCCGCGATCGTGTCGTTGCCTTGGTTGCCCTGCAGCGAGTCGTTGCCGGCGCCGCCGGTGAGCGAGTCGGTGCCAGCGCCACCGTAGAGACCGTCGGCCGTGCTTGCGCCCGCCGCCGTGTCGTTCGCGCCCGGATCGCCAACGTAGAGCACCGAGGAGTCGACGAACACGGTGCCGGCTTCACCGTAGATGCCGGTGCCGAAGGTAACCGTGCGACCGTTGTAGGTCATGTTCACCGTGGCGGGCGAAGCGCCCGACGCCGGAACGTAAACCACCTGAACCTGGGCGCCAGTGGCCCCGGCGGTGCTGAAGACGAGGGTGTCGGCGCCGGCGTTGTAAGCCGCCGCCTGTGCCACCGTAATCGTCTCGAAGAAATAGTTAGCCATGCTTCTCTCCAGTCTGTGTCACATGGACCCTGAAACGCCTGGCCACCATTTTCCCAAATGGAGCGGTCCCAGCGGTCCTTTCCGTTCGCCATAACATGGTCGTGGCGAAGGTTAAACGAGCCCTAGGGAGACGTATCGGAACCGTTGAAAATGCGCAACAGGTAAAAAGGCGCGAAACCGCCGTACGAACGGGGTTTTCCCGCGCCAGATTCACCCCGCGTTAATCTTCCCTCAGCGCGTCTCGAATTGTGTCGGTTAGCGGACTGACTATATACGAAAGAACCGTGCGTTTTCCGGTTACGATCATGGCTTCGGCGGGCATCCCGGGCCGGAGTTTCACGCCGCTGGGCAGCTTGGTCAGCTCCTGTGGCGGAATACGCACATCAGCGCGGAAATAGCTCTCGCCATTGCGCTCGTCGGTCAACTGGTCGGCCGAGACGTTGATCACCTCGGCGTCCACCGGCGGCACGCGCTGGGAATTGTAAGCGCTGAGCCGCACGCGCGCCTTCAAGCCCGGTTTCACGATGTCGGTGTCCTGGGGCTTGATTCGCACCGTCACCAACAGCGGCGCATTGGCCGGAACCACGCTCATCAGCCGCTCGCCCGGCGCCACCACGCCGCCCACCGTGAACTGGGTGAGATCGAGCACATAGCCGTCGGCCGGCGAGCGCACGGTAGCCGCGTTGAACATCTGCGTCGCCGCCGCCAGTTTCGGGCCGACGTCCGACAGGCCGGTCTGCATCTGCCGCAGGCCTTCGGCCGCCTGGCTGATCCGCTCCTCGCGCTGGGTGTTGATCTGCAGCCGGGTCTCGCCGATCTGCTCGCGCAGCCGGGTGGTCTCGGCCAGCAGCGCGCCGCGCCGTCCCGCCTGCTCGGCCAGGGTCCGCTTATAGCGGAGGATCAGGGTCTTGGGCGCATAGCCCTTCTCGTAGAGGGTCTGGTAGCCGGCCAGCTCTTCCTTGGTCAGGCGGTCGCTCTCGTTGAGCGCGTCGATCTGGGCCTTCACCCCGCCGATCTGCGTCTCGACCTGCTGAAGCCTTTGGCCCAGCACGTCGCCCTGGGTCTCGAAGAACTGCAGCCGGGTCGCGAACAGGAACTGCTGATCGCGGATCAGGCCCGCCACCCGCGGATCGCCCTGTCGCGCCAGCAACTCAGGCGGGAAGACGATGACGCGCTGGTTCGTCGCCTCGGCCTGCAGGCGGGCTGTCTGGGCGAGCATGTTGTCGTACTGGTTCTGCAGGACGTCGACGCTGGCGCGGGTCTGCACGTCGTCGAAGCGCAGCAGCACCTGGTTCAGCTTCACGTGCTGGCCCTCGCGGGCCAGGATGGCCCGCACGGTGCCGCCCTGCAGGTGCCGCACCGTCTTGCGGTTGTCCTCGACCCGCACCGTGCCCGGCGCGACCACGGCGCTGTCCAGCGGCGAAACCGCCGCCCATAGGGTTACGCCGACCACGAACACCGCGACCACGATCGAGCCCATGATCATCGGCCGCTTGACGCGGCGCTGCAGCTCAGGATCCAGGGGCGCGAGATCGCTGCCGCTGAAGGCCGGCGTCACATAGGGTTTGACGGGCCCGAGTTCGAACTTCATCGGGTGGCCTCGATCTTCTGGACCGCGGCCGGCTGGACCACCCGGGCCATGACCTGCTCGCGCGGTCCGAACAGCTCCACCCGGCCGTCGCGCAGCAGCAGCATCTTGTCAGCGCTGCGGAACACGCTGGGCTTGTGGGAGACGATGACGATGGTCGCGCCGCCGGCCTTGAGCCCGTCGATGGCGTTGACCAGGGCCTCTTCGCCCTCGGCGTCGAGGGCGGCGTTGGGCTCGTCCAGCACCAGCAGGCGCGGATTGCCCATCACCGCGCGGGCCAGGCCCACCCGCTGGCGCTGGCCGGCGGATAGCACGTGCCCGGCCTCGCCCAGCTCGGTGTCATAGCCGTTGGGCAGCCGCAGGATGAGTTGGTGGACCCCGGCGACCTGGGCGGCCCAGATCACGGCGCTGTCCTCCACGTCGGTTCGGAAGCGGGCGATGTTGTCGCGGATGGTGCCGGCGAAGAGCTCGGTGTCCTGCGGCAGGTAGCCCACGTGCTTGCCGAACTCGACCCGATCCCAGGAATAGACGTCGGCGCCGTCGAGGCGGACCGTGCCGCTGTTAGGCTGCCAGATGCCGACGATCAGGCGCGCGAGCGACGACTTGCCCGCGCCGGACGGGCCGATGATCCCGAGCATCTCGCCGGGCTCGACCTTGAGATTGATCCCCTGCAGGACGAAGCGGTTGGCGCCGGGCGGGGCGAAGTTCACCGCCTCCACCGACAGCTGGCCCAGCGGTGTGGGCAGGGCCGTGGCGGGCGTGCTGGGCTTCCAGTCCTTGAACAGCACGTTCAGCCGCAGATAGGCGCGGTAGCCGTTGTTGAGGCCATCCCAGGATCCGACCAGCCGGTCGATCGGCTGCAGCGCGCGGGCCGCCAGGATCATGTTGGCGAACAGCAGGCCCGAATGAATCTCGCCCTTCACCACCAGGTAGGCGCCGATTCCGATGATCAGGACCTGAATCCCCTGACGCGCGAACTTACTCACGTTGGACAGCACGCTGGCGCGCTCGCTGGCGGCGGCGCTGCGCTCCATGGTGACCGACCGGAAACCGGCCCAGCGCTGACCCAGCGGCTCGACCATGCCCATGGCCCTAACCACCTCGCCATTGCGCAGCGCCGCGTCGGTGAATCCATAGCTGCGCAGGGCCGCGTCATTGGCCTCTTTGAGGGCCGGTCGCGTGGCGCGATCCTGGGCGATGGTGATGCCCACCAGGATGACCGCGCCCATCAGGGTCACCACCCCGATCAAGGGGTCGATGACGAACAGGACGCCGATGAAGACCGGCAGCCAGGGCAGGTCGAAGAGGCTGGCGAAGGCCGAGCCGGTCAGCATCTGCCGGAAGGCGTCGAGGTCGCGCAGGGCCTGCGAGCGCAGGGACGGATTGCCGCGCACCACCCCGTCGAACAGGGCCGAAAACACCTTGCCGCTAACGCGTTGGTCCATGACCACGCCGAAATTGATCAGCACTTTGGCGCGATAGTCGTCGATCAGTCCCGAGACTATGAAGGCGGCCAGGACGGCGACGGTGATGACCACCAGGGTCGGCACGCTGTAGCTCGTCATCACCCGCCCGTAGATCTGGAAGGTGTAGAGCGGCAGGGCCAGGTAGAGCACGTTCGAGACCGCGCTGAATCCGGCCGCGAACCACAGGGGGGTGTATCCCTCCTTGATGGACCGCGTCAGCGGGTTGTCGGGCTGGTCAGCCAACGGGTTCAGGATATTCATGCGCGCCGGACTGTTCCGTGGATGCTCGCGGTCGTTGGACGCCGCGACCATCGGCGATTCTTATGAACCAAGTCCAAGGCGTATTGTGCCGAAAACGCGCGAGACATGCTCGGGGCTCCGTCCGATGTCAATGGCGCAACCCGCCGCGCCACTCTCCTGAGGCGTGTGCTAGGAAGCCGCATCGGGCCGGCCTCGCGCGCCCGGGGAGGCGCCATTTGTCCAGGATCGCGATCATCGGCAGCTGCATAACGCGAGACTTGTGGCCGATCCTGGGCGAGACGCCCCAGAACCTGCTCTATGTGTCGCGAACCAGCCTGGCGACCCTGTTCGCTCCGGTCCCCGCGGGGGTTACGACGGCGGACGAACCGCCCAGCGGATTGCGCCCCCAGCCACATGCCGCCCTGGTCGCCGATCTGAGGAAGACGGCGCTGGCGGCCCTGGTGGCGCATCGGCCCACCCACATCGTCTTCGACTTCATCGACGAGCGCTTCGACCTGCTGTCGGTCGGCGGCGGCCTGGTGTCCCACACCTGGGAGCTGGACGTCAGCGGCTACCTGGACCAGGCGCCGTTCAAGACCGCCCACAGCATCGGACGGGCCACCGCCGCCTGCGAGCGGCTCTGGATGCAGGGCGCGGCGGAGATGACCGCCTTCCTGCAGGCGACACCGCTGCACGAGTCGCAGGTCATCCTGCATGAGGCCCAATGGGCCGACCGCTATCTGGACGCAGACGGCCAGACCCAGGCCTTCGCCCCGACCGTCGACGTGCTGGAGGGACGGATGGTCGACCTGCGCGAACAGAACGCCATGCTGGACCGCTATCAGGCGGCTTTCGCCGAACTCATGCCGCGAGCCGTGAGGATCCGCGCGCCCGGCGAGCTGCGCCTGGCCGACAGCGGCCACCGCTGGGGTCTCAGTCCCTTCCACTACGTGGACGACTATTACCGCGACATCTGGCGGCGGCTGCACGAGGCCGGCGTCTAGCGCGTGCCGCCCTGCCGGGCCCAATGCTCCAAGGGTGTCATGCCGGGGACCTCGAAGCTCGTCCGGTCCAGCCAGGGTTCGCCCACGCTCCACGCGCCCCCCTGCAGATAGTCGACCAGCGGATTGCGATCGTCCGGCCGCGCCGAACCGCGTTCGCGCATATAGCGGCCGGCGTCGAACCAGGCGCTGGGGCTGCGGCCCTCGCTCCCGCCGGCCATGACATAGTGGCTGAGCGGCTCGTGGCCGCCCGCGTCCACGTCGGGGTAGAGGGCGCGGTAGGCGGTGGGGTCGAACAGCGGATGGGGCTTGGCGCCCGCCGCGGCGCCGGTCCGCAGATAGTGGACGAGCGGCGGCCCGGCGTCGGAAGGCGCGGCGTAGAAGTCCGGCGCGAACAGCTGGTGCGGAGAGAGGCCCCGGTTCCAGCCCAGGTCCAGATAGTGGGTGAGTGGATTGCAGCCGCTCTCCACCAGGTCGGGCGCCTGGCCGGCATAGTGCTCGATGCTGAACAGCGGATGCGGATCGCGCCCCTCGGCGGCGCCGATTCGCACGAAGTGCTCCAGCGGCGTCAGGCCGGTCGCCCCGAGCGCGGCGCCATGCCGCGCGGCGTAGAAACCGGCATGGATCAGCGGATGGGGACTGCGGCCCTCCGCCCCGCCGCGCAGCAGATAGTGGGCGAGTGGGCTCATGGCGCCGCCGGCGACGTCGGGGCTGGCGGTCAGGTACCACGCCTGGTCGAACAGGGCGGCGGGCTCGATCCTCGGATCGCCGCCGCGCCGGGCATAGGCCGCCATGGCGGCCAGGTCACGCAGGCGCGCGGCGAAGGAGAGGCCGCTCGCGCGCCACACGCCCGACCGGGCGATGACCAGGGCCTGCCGGATAGAGCCGACGCGGCCCAGCAGCCGATCGACGAGCCTCGCCAGGCGGTTGCGGCGGCGGGGACGGATGGTTCGCCGGGCGGCGGCGCGATAGCCGGCTAGCGCGCTTTCGCGGGCGGCCTGTTCGGCGCGGGCGCTGGCGGCCAGGGCCTCGGCGAGCGCCGCGCCCAGCCGGGCGCGGGTCAGGGCCTCGGCGGCGGCGGCGCGCTGGGCCTCCTCGCGCAGGCCGGCGTAGCGCGCGGCGAGGTCGCTCACCTTGGCGGCCAGGCCGCCGGTTTCCGCCGCGGGGATGTCTGATGCGCGCCTGGCCACGGTCAAGCCGCCGTCCGGTCGAGCAGGCCCTCGGCCTCGAGCCAGGTGCGGTAGCCTCCACCCTCGGTGGCGAAGGGGTCGGCGAAGCGGGCGCGCAGGTCGTCGCGCTCGCGCCACAGAAGCCGGTGGGCCCGGGCGATCGGCGTCCCGTCGTCGAAGGTCTCGTAGGCCCAGTAGCGTTCCGGGATGGCGGGCTCGGTCGCCGCGGTGACCTGGTCCTTGTACCAGCGCCAGATCTCGTAGACCGCGTGGTTGTCGCCCGCGTAGCGCTTGGTCATCACGTCGCCCGTGGGGCCGAGCTTGGTGAAGTGCCAGAAGCGCAGCGGCACGCCGTTGACGGTGATCGCCCCGTCCTTGCCGATGGCCACGGTCCGCTGGCTGAGGTTCCAGCTGGCGACATTGTAGCCTGGGTCGCGGACCACCTTGACCTTGTCGAACAGGGCCGGAACGTGGTCGCACCAGCGCTGGTCGACGAACAGGCCGGCGGGCATGTCGTCGTAGCAGAAGTCCAGCAGCCGATCGTTCCACCACTGGCCGAAGCGCAGCCCCTCCCCGCGCGCGCGAACCGCCACGAAGCCCAGGTTGAAGATCCCCGTCTTCGAGGCCGAGAGGTCGTTGTCCAGGATCGATTCGCGCGTGGTGTTCGGATCGATCAGGTGTGGGGTCAGCAGGATGTCGTCGGCGGCCATCAGGTCCAGCAGCGGATCGAGGCTGGAAAACAGCGCGGTGTCCGGATCGAGATAGATCACCGCGTCCGCGCCGGACCCCAGCGCCTGGTGCAGGAAGGGCCCCTTCACCGCGGTGCAGGCCTCGACCACGTCATGCTTGAACAGCCAGGCCTTGAAGTCGGGAATGGCCAGGTCGTCGGCATAGACAAGCCGGTCGAAGGGCTCGGAGGCCGGATCGAAGCGGAAGCCCGGCGGTGGCCGGTCGGTGACCAGGGCGACCAAATCCCAGTCCGGATGGAATCTGCGCAGGGTCGAATAGAGCACGCGCGCACGGTTCAGGTACGAGAAGGTGAAGCTGGAATAGCAGGTGACCCTCACGCGTTGGCCCTCAGGAGATCGGCGGTCAGGGCGCTGAACCCCAGGTCCTGGATCACGGGCGACCGGACGTCCCGCGACAGGCGCAGGATGTCGCCGGATTCGAAGGCGGCGATAAGGGCGGCCTCGTCGGCCAGCACCAGGCCATGCTCGTCCTGCCGGGTGAAGGCCTGGACATTGCCGCTGTCGGGGCTCGTCACCACCGCCGCGCCCGCCGCCACAGCCTCATAGGCTGTGAAGGAAAAGGTCTCGCGGCAGATCGACCAGACCATGGCCGCGTCGATGTCCAGGCGGCGGATCGTGTCGCGCATGGCCAGGGGCTTCTCGGCGGTCACCGAGACAGGGTGATGCGAGATCGGCAGGCCGCCGATGGTCTTGGCCGCGAGGTGGACGAACTGGTAGCGCGGGTCGCCGGCGAACCGCAGGGCCAGCTCCCGGAAGATCGGCCAGCCCTTGTGCGCCGAGGCGCCGCCCGGGAAGGCGAAGCGGAACGGCCCAGGCTTGCGCGGCTTGGGACGCGCCTTGGTGGGGATCAGGCGGGCGTGCGGGACCACGATTTCGTCGCGAGCGTCGAGGCCGCCGCGCCGCCAGGTGTCCAGCGCGCTCTGCGACGGTGCGACCACGGTCAGGTCCAGGTAGCTGAAAAGCCGCTCGTGCTCGGAGATGTGCAGCGCCCGGCCCGGGCCGTAGACGCAGACCGAACAGGCCGGGCTGCCAGGCGGCGGCGCGCCGCAGTCCTCCACGTCGTTGCGCAGCAGGTGGACCCCGGCGCACAGCGCCGTGAAGTCGTGGATCCAGAAATAGCCGGCGTTCAGGCCGCCGGTGCGGACCACGTCGACCACGTCGCGCGCGGAGTGGCCCAGCATGCTGTGGATCGCGAAGCTGCGAGCGCCGGGTTTCACCTTGGCGAAGGCGGCCTTCAGCTCCGCGAGCATCACCTTCTGGGCGAAAAAGCCCAGAGGTACGCCGTTCAGCATCACCCCCACCGGAAACTCCGCCTCGCCGGTGCGCACCATGGGCCAACCGTGCGCCGGATAGAGGTGGAGGTGATCGCGGCCGAGCGTGGCGATGTCGGCGGCCTCACGTTGGATGCAGAGCTGCAGACCGCCGACGGTGGCGGCGTAGTTGTCGTGCCCGAACGTGATGTGCAGGTTCGCCAGGCTGGTGCGGGTCTGCGCCAAACCCGCGGCGAGCGTCGCGGCCTCGTCCGCGACGATCTGGCGGGCCCAGTATTCATAGTCTTCCAGGCGCTGCTGCAACGGCAGCATCCTGGCGATGATGTCGTGCCGGAACCCGAGATTGCGCTTCGCCGTCCGTCCCTCGGCTCGGCCATGGCCAAGATAGTGCAAGAAGGGTTGGACCCCCGCGGCGGCGACGTCGGCGTTGAGTTCCAGATAGTCCCGCACGGAGAACGCGGCGTTGGGATCACGGCCCTCCCGCCAGCCCACGAAGAGGAAGTGCTCCAGCGGATCGCCGCCGCTGGCCGCCACGTCGGGATTCTGCCCAAGGTAGAAGGCGGCGTCGAACTCCCGCGCCGCGAGCGCGAACTGTTCGGGGCCCATCGGCTCCGGCGGTTCTTGATCGGGCGAGCGGAGGCGCGCGCCCAGCCAGGCGTCGGCGCGCCGTGAGCGGGCGATCTCGCGGCCTTCGCGCAGCCCCTGGCTGAGATAGTGGACGAAGGGATTGCCGTCGGACGCCGCGACGTCGGGATGCAGCGCCAGATAGCCGTCGGTGGAGAACCAGGGCGCGGGATCGCGGCCCTGGCGCCAACCGCCGAGACCGTAGTCGGCCGCGGGATCCAGGCTGACCCCGGCCAGCTCGGGGTGGGCGCCGCGATAGAAGTTCGCGTCGAGTCCCAGCGCCAGCAGTCTGAAAGTCGTATCGGATAGGGCCGCGGCGGCCATGCGCAGATAGTCCCCGGCGAAGTCGGCCACCTGTGCAACAGTTGGTCGGGCCGATCAACCGCGCCCGCACTTGCAGGCCGGGCCGAGCGGCCATACAGCGGGTCGAACGCGAACCGCGGACCCGGGACATCATGGCGACGGCAAGAGCCGGAAAGAACAAGTCGGACCGGGCCGCCTATCTGGTGCTGGGGATGCACCGATCCGGTACGTCGGCGGCGACGCAGCTCCTCGCGCTGGCCGGCGCTGAGCTTCCGCAGAACGTGATGCCCGGCGACGAACACAACGCCAAGGGCTACTTCGAACCCTGGAAGATCGCTGTCTTCAACGACGAGCGATTGCGTGCGGGAGGCGGCGCCTGGGACGATCCCTTCACCTTCCCCTACAGGGCCTTGCCCAAGGCTCAGGAGGCCGCGTGGACGACCCGCGCGCTCGAGCTCTATGACGCCGAGTTCGGCCAGGCTTGGTTCCCGCTCCTGAAAGACCCTCGGGTGTCCGTCCTGGCGCCGCTCTGGCTTACCGCGCTCAAGGCCCGCAAGATGCCTGCCCGCGCGGTCATCCCCGTCCGCCACCCGCTGGCGGTGGCCGGATCGCTGGCGCGCCGCGACGGCTTCCCGGTTGAGAAGTCTGTGCTGCTCTGGATTACCTACATGCTGGCGGCGGAGCTCTACTCCCGCGACATGCCCCGGGCCTTCGTCGGATATGACAGGCTGCTGGCGGACTGGCGGGCGGAGGTGGCCCGCATCGAAGCCGCCCACGGCGCGCGCCTGCCCCGCCTCAGCGAGCATGCCGCCCACCTTATCGATGGCTTCCTGACCTCCGACCTCCGCCACAATGCGGTCCAGAGTGACTTGGCCGCCGTCCCCCTGGTGGGTCGGATGGCCGTCGAGGTGCATGACTGGTTCGAGGCCCGCGCGCGCGACGAAGCGCCCGATCCCGCAGTCCTTGACCAGGCGGCGCATCAGCTTGCGGCGATGCGGATCGAGATGGGGGTGTTCGTCTCACCGGTCACCCAAGCGCTCGACCTGGCCCGTGCAGACCTGGCCGAGGAGCGCCACCGCCGGGCGCTGGAACGGCGTGAACTTTCGGATGCGGTCGCCGAGCTCGCACGGTTGCGGCGTGAGCACGCGGATGTCGAGGCTATGGTCGACACCATGATCGCTGGCCGCTAGAGCCCCTGCCTTGGCCAAACGACCGACAAAACCAAAGACCGACCCCGCCGCCGCGGACGCCCTGCTGGCCAAGCGGCGCGCCCTGCACAAGGCGCGCCGGGTGGTGGCCGAGGATCGCTGGAACCGATTCCGCAAGGCCGCGGCCCGCCGCGTCGGCCTGGCCGAGAAGGGCGCCACCGAGCAGAAGTTCGACCTGATGCTGGCGCGGGCCAAATGGCCCGGCCGCGCCGCCCTGATCGCCCGTTCGGGCCTCTGGGACCTGCGGGTGGACCATAACCTCGGCCGCGAGGGCGGGCCGGTGAAGGGCCTGGTGGACTATGTGCGGGCCGGACCCGACTCCGGCGCCTTCCCGAAGGCCCTGTTCGACCAGACCTGGTACCTGGAGAAGAACCCGGACCTGATAGGCACCCGCTGGGCGCCGCTGGCTCACTACCTGGTGGCCGGCGACCGCGAGGGCCGCGATCCGCACCCGCTTTTCGACCTGAAGGACTATCGCGGCCGCCATGCCGTGAAGGTGGCCGCCACGGGCCTGAGCGCCCTGCAGCATTTCATCCATCGTGGGGCGGTGGAGGGCTTCGATCCCCATGCCCTGTTCGACCTGCGCCACTATGTGGGCCAGGCCGAGGAGGTGGCGGACTCCGGCGAGAACCCGCTGATCCACTATCTGCGCGAGGGCTGGCGGCGCGGCTACGATCCGCACCCGCTGTTCGCCGGCGATTGGTACCTGGCCCAGAATCCGGACGTGGCCGACCGGGGCATCGCGCCCTTGCTGCACTATGTGACCAGCGGCGCGGTCGAGGGCCGCAGCCCCCACCCGCTGTTCGAGGCCGTCTGGTACGCCGAGCACTATCGCGACGCCGCCCCCCTGGGCTCCAACGCCCTCTCCCATTTCCTCGACTATGGGGCCGAGCAGCGGCGCAACCCGTCCGCTCACTTCGACGTGGCCTTCTATCTGGAGCAGAATCCGGCCGCGCCGTCGGACCAACATCCGGTGATTCACTATCTGATGGAGGGCGCCTTCGAGGGCGTCTCCCCGGCCGCCGACTTCAACGAGGCGACCTATCTGATCGAGCATCCCGAGACGGCCGAGACCCCGGTGGCGGGCCTGCTGCACTGGGCTCTGTCGCGAACGCCGAAGCCCGAGCCGGGCGCGATCGGCCGCCGGGCCCAGGGCGACGACGGCCTGTTCGAGCAGCTGCGCAGCTCGGGCCGCATGCGCGACGCCGGCGCCTACGACATCCAGGCCTATCGCGACATGACCCTGGACCGGCGCCGCGCCAAGGAGCGCGCCATCGCCGGCGTTAAGGCGAAGACGCCCAGGCTCATCTCGGTCGCCGAGCGCGACGTGGAGAAGGCGGCGGCCGAACTGGCCTTCCAGGCCGCACCGCGCCCCAAGGTCTCCATCGTCATCCCCGCCTACAACAACCTGACCTTCACCCTGGAATGTCTGGCGGCGCTGCAGGCGGCCGCCGGATTGGAGCGGGCCGAGGTGATCGTCATCGACGACGCGTCAACCGACGCGACCAGCGCGGTGTTGGCCAAGGTCGTGGGCCTCAAGCTGATCACCAATCCCGAGAACCTCGGCTTCATCCGCACCTGCAACAGGGCCGCGGACAAGGCCCGCGGCGAGTTCGTGGTCTTCCTGAACAACGACGTCCAGGTGCGGCCGGGCTGGCTGGCGGCCCTGCTCGCCCCCTTCGCCGAGGAGGAGGACGTGGGCGCCACGGCGCCCAAGATGCTGTTCCCCGACGGTCGGCTGCAGGAGGCGGGGGCGCGGATCGGGGTCGACGGCGCCGCCGAGATGATCGGCCTGTTCGAAGACCCGGACCTGGCCCGCTGGAACGTGCGGCGCGAGGTCGACTACGCCTCGGGCGCCTGCCTGATGGTCCGGCGCAAAGTGTTCGCCGAGCTGGGCGGTTTCGACCTCGCCTTCGCCCCGGCCTATTGCGAGGACGCCGACCTCTGCTTCCGTCTGCGCGAGCGCGGCCTTCGGGTGATCTACGAGCCGACCGCCGAGATCGTCCACCACCTTAGCGTCACCGCCAATTCCATCGACGCCGGCTACAAGCACCGGCTGGCCACCCGCAACCAGCAGGCCTTCGTCGAACGATGGGGCGAGCGGCTGGAGGCGCTGAACGCGGTGCGCACCATCGCCTTCCATCTTCCCCAGTTCCACGCCATCCCGGAGAACGACCGCTGGTGGGGCGCGGGCTTCACCGAGTGGACCAACGTCACCCGGGCCCTGCCGAACTATCGCGGCCACTACCAGCCGCACCTGCCGGCCGACCTCGGCTTCTACGATCTGTCCGACCCGCAGACCCTGAAGCGCCAGGCCGAACTGGCTCAGCGCTACGGCGTCGGCGGCTTCTGCCACTATTTCTACTGGTTCACCGGGGGCCGCCGGGTGCTGGAAAAGCCGCTGGAGCCGTTGCTCGACGGCAAGCCGGACGACTTCCCCTTCTGCCTGTGCTGGGCCAACGAGAACTGGACCCGGACCTGGGACGGCGAGGCGCGCGACGTGCTGCTGGCCCAGACCTACGCAAAGGGCGACGCCGAGGCGCTGATCGCCGAGATGGCTCCCTATCTCGCCCGGCCCAACTATATCAGGATCGGCGGCAAGCCCCTGGTGCTCATCTACCGGCCAGGCCTGCTGCCCGACGCCAGGGCCTGGACCAAGGCCTGGCGCGACCACTGCCGCAAGGCCGGGATCGGCGAGATCTACCTGGCCTTCGTCGAGAGCTTCGAGAACGCCGGCGGCAAGACCGACCCGACGAGCCTCGGCTTCGACGCCTCGGTGGAGTTCCCGCCGTCGGGCGCGGGCGCCCTGATCCATCCGCCCGGACCGCTGTACAATCCGCGCTTCGAGGGCCGGGTGAACGACTACCGGGCCATGGTGCGGCGTTATCTCGACACCCCGCCGCCGGCCCATACCCGGTTCCGCGGTGTGATGCCCTCCTGGGACAACACCGCCCGGCGCCAGGATGGCGGCTGGTCCTATCAGCACGCCACGCCGGGCGCCTTCCAGGCCTGGATCGAGGCCATGTTCGAGGAGACCCGGCGCCAGAACTTCGGCGACGAGCGGATCGTCTTCATCAATGCCTGGAACGAATGGGCGGAGGGCGCGCACCTGGAGCCCGACCAGCGGTTCGGCCATGGCTGGCTGGAGGCGGTGAAGAACGCCTACGACGCCGACCTGGTGGACAGGTCATGAGCGACCTCGTCCTGGTCGGACATCCGTTCTCGGCCATCGGCATGGCCGAGCACGTCCGTTCGGCCCAGCGGGCGCTGAAGGCGGTGGGCGTCCAGGCCGGCCTGCTGGACGTCTACGGCATGGACCGCGGCAAGGACCCCGACTTCGAGCGCGAGTTCGGCGGCGATGTGGTCACCGCCCTCTCGGAAAAGACCAACCTCTTCTGCATCAACGCCGACGAGGTCGAGCAGGCCATGGGCGTGCTGGAGCACCTCGGCTCGGGCCCGGCCTTTCAGAGCGCCTACAACATCATCTATCCGGCCTGGGAGCTGGCGAAGTATCCCGAGCCCTGGGCACGGATCCTGGAGCGGTTCGACGAGGTCTGGGCGCCGTCGGAGTTCATCCGCGAATGCATCGCCGGGGCCGTGGACAGGCCGGTGATCCACATGCCGCTGGCCGTGGAGATGACGGTGTCGGCCTTCCTGGGACGCCGGCATTTCGGCATTCCGGAGAACGCCTTCGTCTGCCTGTTCTTCTTCGACTTCTCCTCCTACGCCGAGCGCAAGAACCCGTTCGCCATGCTGGAGGCCTTCGAGAAGCTGGTCGCCCTGCGGCCGGACGCGCCGCTGCACGTGGTGGTGAAGTACAAGGGCGGCAAGGACGACAATCCGGGTCGGCGGGCGCTGGAGGCCCGGCTCGCGGCGCTCGGCTCGCGCGCCCAGTCGATCACCCGTCAGCTGTCGGACAACGAGATCAAGAACCTGGTGCGCTGCGCCGACGCCTTCGTTTCCCTGCACCGGTCCGAGGGCTTCGGGCGCGGGCCGGCCGAGGCGATGATCATGGGCCGCGCCGCGGTGGCCACGGCCTATTCCGGCAATCTCGACTACATGACCCCGGAGACCAGCCGGCTGGTGGACTACAGGCTGATCCCGGTGGCCGAAGGGGCCTACCTGTTCGGCGAGGGTCAGGTCTGGGCCGATCCCAGCGTCGATCACGCGGTGCAGCTCCTGGCCGGGCTGGTGGACGACCCGGCCGAGACCCGCGCGCTCGGGGCCCGCGCCCGGCGCCACATCCGCACCCACTTCAGCGCCCGCGCCATCGGCCTGCGCTACGCCGCGCGGCTGGAAAAGCTGGCGGCCCGCTGACACTGTTCCGCTCATTCCGGCCTTCGCCGGGAAGAGCGTCGGATATTCTAGGTCTTTGGCGCCTCGGCGGGTTTTGGGTCGGGCTCCGCCTTCGGCTCTTCCTTCGCCTCGACCGGAGCGGGCGGCGGCGTGACGCCCCGGCTTGCGAGTCCCGGATTCTCGGTCACGGCGATCTGGTGGATGGTGAAGGTCCCGCCGGCCTGATCGTCTGTGTCGATCCGCAGGCTGTCGATCACCGAGTTGATCCAGTCCTCGCCGCCCTTCTTCGGGCGCGCCATGTCGTAGACCAGCACCACCGTCTCGTTGACGCCGGGGGCCGCGCCTTCCACCGGCTTGGAACGGAAGTCCCCCGACTCGCCATGGTTGGCCGTGGAATAGAAGATCGCCCCGTCCCAGGCCGCGCCGGGCCGATGGCGGGTCAGGCGCACCAGCACCAGGGAGTAGCGGCTTCCGTCAAGTTCCAGCCCCTTGGGCGAACGCAGGATCGGGTCGAAATCCACATTGCGCACCGCCAGCCCGGTGGGCGTCGCCGGAAGCACGCTGCCGCCGGCCAGGACGAAGCCCTCTGTTGAGCCGTCGAATGTCCAGAGACGTCCGGCCTTGAGCGGCTTGCCGCCGATCTCGAAGGCGCCCGCGGCCTCGTTCCAGGCCACCTTCTGGGCGCGCAGATTGCTGGGGGCCTGGGGGATCGTGGGGCCCTTGGCGGGCCTCGCCCAGGGCGCGGGCTCGTCACAGCCGGCCAGGAGGAGCGCCGCCGCCGACAGGATCGGAATCAGGATCGACTTCATGCCCATGCCCCGCCCGTCACGGGCGCCGCCCGGATCGGAAGACCGGCGGGTCCAAGGCCAGATAGAGAAGCCCTGCCAACGCCGCCAGATCGAGGGCGTAAAGATATCTGTAGTCGCAGGCGATTGAGACCACGAAGAAGCTGGCCGTGAAGGCCAGGACCCCGAGCATCAGTCCGGCGATCACCATGTCGGCGGCCTCGCGACGGAACACGAGGAAGCCCGCGACGATCAGGGCCGCTGCGGCGAAGGCCAGGTGGGAATAGAACGGCGTCACGTACCACCAGGTGGCGTAGTTGCTCATGGCCAGGTCGGAGGGTTCGCGGCCCGGCTGGATCTGCAGGAGCTCCAGCCGCTCCACCGGCGCCTCGACGCCGACGAAGATCGGGTTGCAGCGCTCGAGCACCGGATTGATCAGCACCTGGACGAAGGCGTCCCAACGGTGGGCGAGATAGGCGCCGGGATGCCGCAGGATCAGGTCGAACCACTGAGCCGAGATCGCCGTCTCCGGCGTCAGCCAGAGCGCCGCGCCGAGCGCCGGACTGGAGTCCAGGAAATCCACCCGCTCGGGGGAATAGACCTTCGGCGCCTCGGCCTTGATGACGGGGACGGCCTTGGGATTGGCCTTGGCGATGGCTTCGAGCTTCAGGGTCGGATCGTGGGCCACCGCGCCGACGATGTCGTAGTGGCGAAGTATGCGCAGGCCGGTGGAGAGCGCCTGGTCCGGACCCGAGCCGCGCGGCTGGGCCAGGACCCCCATCACCTGGGCGAGCACGATGACGCTGACCAGTCCGCCGAGACCCCAGGCAAGCCCCGGGCGCCAGCCGCGACTCCCGGCCGTCCATCCCAGCGCCAGGGCGGCGAAGACGACGAGCACCAGGCCGTTCTGGCGCACCGACATGGCGATGGCCAGGGCGAAGGCGGCGGCCGCCAGGAGAAGCCAGGGCCGGCGCTCTTCGTCCCAGCCCTTGGCGGCGTGGGCCAGGCAGACGAAGCCTGCGACGCTCAGATTGGCGAACAGCACGTCCTTCCACACAGCGGCCTGGATCAGCAGGAGGGTCGGCGACGCCGCGGCGATCGCGGCGAAACCCACCGCCCACCAGGAGGCGCGGCCACGCAGCTCGATCAGCGAGATCAGCGCCCAGGTGAGGATCAGCGCGCTGGCGGTGACATAGAGCCCGGTCCCCGGCACCACCTCGTCGAACAGGCCCAAGATCTTTGCGTAGACGGCCGGACCGAAGCTTTCGCGGACGCCGAATCGGCCCTCATAGAGCTGGGTCACCGAATCGGCTGACAGGTGGCCGGGCAGGCTGGCGGCCAGCAGGAACACCAGGCCTGCCAGCAGGATGGCGCGCAGCGCGGCTTCTGGCTTCAGCCCCGGCACCCGCTTCCTCCCCCGCCCGGACTAGGCCTGGACGTTCTTGACGATGATGAGGAAGCCCCCGAGCATGAGCACGTAGCCGAACGCCATCGGCCAGGAGACCGGCTCCTTGAAGATCGCCCAGGCCGCGATCGGGACCAGCGCCGAGCCGATCAGGGAAAAGGTATACGCCTGCGAAAGCGGCACGCGGGTCAGGACGTAGAACCAGAACAGCGAGGTCAGCGCGTACCAGGCGAAGGCGCCGATCAGCGGGTAGTTCAACAGGACCTTCATGTAGAATGGCCCCTCGATCCGCGCACTGTAGATCGCCCCGGCCTTGAACAGGAGCTGTCCGGCCGGCAGCGCGACCGCGAAGAACGAGCAAAGGAGCATGTCGGTCAAGGTCATGGCAGATCACCTTCGATGCGCACCTCGGCGCAGGCACATAAACAAGTCAGCGTCGTCAGCATGCTCGAATCCTGGACCATCCGGGGCGGAGAGAATCAGCGCAAGCGAGTGACCTGAACCTACCGTCTTTGCGACGTCAGGCCGATATGTCCCGCTGGGCCGCCGTCAAACGCGACCTCCTGAACCTCGGGTGAGAGGTTGCAATGGACGCCGGGCGCGACTACCCCGCCAACACCCTCTAAGGCGACATTGGACCGACCGACGACAATGCGTCACGAACTGGTGCGCGCCCGCGCCCCCCTTCGACTAGGCTTCGGCGGCGGCGGGACCGACGTGGCGCCCTATTGCGATGAGCATGGTGGGGTGGTGCTGAACGCCGCGATCGACCTCTTCGCCCATGTGACGATCCAGGCCCGTAGCGACGACCAGGTCCGGCTGGTCGCCGCCGACGGCGAGATCGACTGGCAGGCCAAGGCGACCGCCCCCCTGCCCACCGACGAGCCGCTGCGGCTGCTCAAGGGCGTCTACAACCGATTCATGGCCGACCATGCCGGTGGGCAGGCCATCCCGCTGACCCTGATCACCTCCGCCGACTGCCCGCCCGGCTCCGGACTGGGCTCGTCCTCGGCCCTGGTGGTGGCCATGGTCGAGGCCATGCGCCGGTTCATGGGCCTGGAGATGGACGCACAGGCCGTCGCGGCCCTCGCCTTCGACATCGAGCGCCGGGAGCTGGCCCTGGCCGGCGGCGCCCAGGACCAGTACGCCGCGGCGTTTGGCGGCCTCAACCTGATGCGGTTCGCCGCCGGCCAGCAGGTGGAGGTCGAGCCCGTCGAGGTCCCGGCCCGGGTGATGAAGGAGCTGGAGGCTTCGCTCGTCCTCTACTTCACCGGGGTCAGCCGCGAGTCCGCCGCGATCATCGACGAGCAGACCGCCAAGATGCGCAGCCATGAGGCCAAGTCGATGGAGAGCCTGCATGCGCTCAAGGCCGGGGCCTTCGAGATGCGCGACGCCCTGGTGGCCGGCGACCTCGCCCGGTTCGGCGCCCTGCTGGATTCAGGCTGGAACTCCAAGAAACAGATCGCCCACAACATCTCCTCGCCGCAGATCGACAAGGTCTACGAAGCCGCCAAGAGCTTCGGCGTGTTCGGCGGCAAGGTGAGCGGCGCAGGCGGCGGCGGCTTCATGATGTTCCTGGTCGACCCCACCCGCCGCGAAGGCCTCAAGCGGCTGCTGGCTGGCTTCGGCGGCGCGGCCCAGGCCGCCCGGTTCACGCCCGCCGGCGCCGAATCCTGGGACGTGCGGTAGCCCTCGAAACCCGCTAGGACGCGCCACGTGAAAGAGCTCTCCAAGTCCATCGTCCGGCGCATGGCCGACCCCAACTTCGCCCGCCGCTGGTTCGTGGGCGAGGGCCTGGACATCGGCGGCAAGCCCGACCCGCTGTCGCTCTATGCGCCGTTCTTCCCGGAGCTGAAGTCCGTCCGCGTCTGGGACTGGGAGGACGGCGACGCCCAGTTCCTGAAGGGCGTCGAGCCGGGCAGCCTCGACTTCGTCCATTCCAGCCACTGCCTGGAGCACCTGGTCGATCCGCGCGCGGGCCTGGCGGCCTGGTTCGGGGCCATCAAGCCCGGCGGCTTCCTGATCGTCACCGTCCCCGACGAGGACCTCTACGAACAGGGCGTGTGGCCCTCGACCCACAACCGCGACCACAAGTGGACCTTCACCATGCTGAAGGCCCGCTCCTGGAGCGAGGCCTCGATCAACGTGCTCGAGCTGCTGTCGAACCTCGGCCCGGCCGCCGACGTGGAGAGGGTCGCCCTGCTCAACTCCACCTTCCGCTATGACCTGCCGCGCTTCGACCAGACCCTGACGCCGATCGGCGAGTGCGGCATCGAGTTCGTGGTCCGCAAGCGCACCGCCCGTGAGCTGACCTATGGCGGCCTGGTCCGCGATGTCGACCAGCCCGCCCCGGCCGAGCGCAAGCACTTCAACCAGTACCGCGCCGACCATGCCCACATGAAGACCAGCGCCCCGCCCTTCGAGGACGAGAGCGAGCTCTAGGAACGCTCGGCCGCCGAATCGCCTTGGGAATCCGCGTCCGGCGCCATGCTTGCGCCGCAAAAAGCGACCTGTTACCCACCGCGCGGCGGCTTACGGACGTTTCGCGTCCGGAAGTCTGTCGGGAGACGAGATGCAATCCGTACAACACATGGTGCGCACCGGTCGGCGCGGGCCCATGCACGAGTTCAGCATGGCGTTCGCGGACCTGCGCGGCTCCTTCGGCCGGATCGGCCTAGCCTGGTCCCTGGCCTGGCATGATGTGGTGTCCAGATACCGCGGCTCGATCATCGGCCCGTTCTGGATCACGCTCTCCATGGGCCTGATGGTGGCGGGGATCGGATTCCTCTACGCCAACCTGTTCAAGATCCCGGTCCACGACTTCATCCCCTATGTCGCCATCGGCATCGTGTTCTGGGGCCTGATCTCCAACGTCATCGTCGAGGGCTGCGGCGCCTTCGTCGGCGCCTCGGGCATGCTGAGCCAGACCTCGCTGCCGATGATGACCTTCATTTGGCGCACGGTGCTGCGCAACGTCATCAACCTGGCCCACCACTTGGTGATCATCGTGGGCGTGCTGATCATCTATGACCACTGGCGCCAGGCAAATGCGCCCCTGGCCCTGGTGGGGGTGGTCCTGGTCATGCTCAACCTGGGCTGGATCTGCCTGGCGACCGCCATGGCCTCGGCCAGGTTCCGCGACATCCCGCAGATCGTCGCTTCGATCACCCAGTTCGCCATGTTCATGACGCCGGTGTTCTGGCTGCCCGGCGGCCGGCTGGAGAACCACGCCGTGCTGTTGCTGAACCCGTTCCACCACATGCTGGAGGCGGTCCGCGCCCCGCTGCTGGGACAGGCGCCGGGGGCGACCACCTATCTGGTGCTGGGCGCCATGGCCCTGATCGGCTGGGGCGTCACCTTCACCATCTTCTCCAACATTCGTCGGCGGATCGTGCACTACCTATGAAGGGTCCCCAGGTCTCGATCAGCGTCACCGATCTCACCCTGCGCTTCCCCGTCTACGGGGTGGACGCCAAGTCGCTGAAGAAGCGGCTGGCCAGCATCACGGTGGGCGGCAAGCTCGGCCGCACCCTGACCGGCGCCACCGAGGTCACGGCGCTCTCCAAGGTCAACATGAAGCTCAAGGCCGGCGACCGGCTAGGCCTCATCGGCCACAACGGCTCAGGCAAGACCACTCTGCTGCGGGCCCTGTCGGGGGCCTATGAGCCCGACGAGGGCACCATCGACGTCCATGGCCAGATCGCCGCCCTGCTGGACCTCAATCTTGGCATCGACCCTTCGGCCACCGGCCTGGACAACATCCGCCTGCGCGGCCGCATCGCCGGTCTCACCGCCCGCGAGATCGAGGACAAGCTGGAGGAGATCGCCGAGTTCACCGGCCTCGGTCCGTTCCTTGCCATGCCGCTGAAGACCTATTCCGCCGGCATGCAGGCGCGGTTGGCCTTCGCCGTCTCCACCGCCGTCGAGGCCGACGTGATCCTGATGGACGAGTGGATCGCCGTGGGCGACGCCGACTTCCAGAAGATCGCCCACAAGCGCCTGCTGGGCCTGATGGAGCGGGCCGGGATCCTGGTGCTGGCCTCGCACGACCTCGACCTGATCCGCCTCTACTGCAACAAGGTCATGCGGATCGAGGGCGGCGTCGCCTCCCCCGTCACCGACGTCAAGAAGCTGCACGAACTGCTGGCCGCCGCCTGACAGATCGTCCGCCCCCGGGAGCTCTTGTGGACGTCATCTTCACCATCGTGTCGCGCAACTATGCGGCCCAGGCGGCAAGCCTGATGGAGAGCCTGGCGGTCGCCGAGCCCGCGGCCGCCCGCGTGGTGGTGACCACCGACGGCCCGATCGCCTTCGCCGATTCGAAGATTCGGGTGATCGATGCCGCGACCCTGGTCCCGGACTACGGCGTCATGTGCGCCTATTACGACGCCCTTGAGCTCAACACGGCGGTCAAGCCGCACGCCTTCCGCGCCCTGCTGGCCGAGGAGGGCGTGACCTCGGGCGCCTATCTCGATCCCGACATCTGGGTCTACCGGCCGCTCGACGAGGTGCGTGAGGCCCTGGCGGCCGCGCCCCTGGTCCTGACCCCGCACATGACCCGCCCGCTGGCCGGCGAGGCCAATCCCAACGACCACGTCATCCTGACCTCGGGCGCCTACAATCTCGGCTTCATGGCGGCGCGCGCCGAGCCGCAGATCGACGCCCTGCTGGCCTGGTGGGCGGAGAAGTGCCGGTTCGACTGCCGGGTCGACGCCGCCGCCGGCCTGTTCACCGACCAGAAGTGGATGGACCTGGCGCCCGGACTGGTGAGCGACCTGGCGCTGCTGCGCACCCCGACGCTGAACCTCGCCTACTGGAACCTGGAGGGCCGCGAACTCGTCAGGACCGCAGAGGTCTGGACGGTCGAGGGCCGGCCGCTGGGCTTCTTCCATTTTTCCGGCTTCGATCCCGCCCATCCCGGCCTGCTCTCCAAGCATCAGGACCGGATCGCCGTGGCGGCGGGTTCGCCGCTGGCCGCGCTGCTGACCGACTACGCCGCGGTGCTGATGCGCAACGGCCACGAGCAGGCCACGCAGGTCCCCTACGGCCACCGCGCCTTCCCGTCGGGCCAGATCGCCACCAAGGCCCAGCGCCGCCGCCTGCTGGCCGCGGCCCGGGCGGGTGAAGACTTCGGCGGCGGCCTGACCGCCAGGGCCGAGGCGTGGCTTTCGGTGGAGCCGGGCAAGGGCGTCCGCGATCCGGTCCCGCCGCCGGAGGGTCCCTGGCTGGCGCCCTCGGGCGAACTGGCCGCCTGGCTGATGGCCGGGCCGGCGACGCCGGCTATCGGCGCCCTGCTCGCCGGACGCAGGGACCTGCGCGACCGGTTCGCCTCCGACACCGAGGGCTTGAAGGCCTGGCTGCTGGGACCCGAATCCCTGGACGGCCGGTTCTCCGGCCGGCTGGCGCCGATCGAGGCGTTCCAGGATCCCGACCTGTCCCTGCGCGCGGCGCGCTACGTGGCGGGCGATCTTCCCCAGGCAGGCCTGCGCCTGGCGGCCTATGGGCTGGCCGACCGCGCCGGCTGGCCTGTAGCCCTGGCCGCGCCCCTGCGCCGCCGCTTCGACACCCCGGTCGCAGAACTCGCCCGCGGCCTGCCGTTCACCCGGCTTTTCCTGGAGATCTGGGAGAGCCGCGGCGACCTGCAGAAACTGTTCCCCCTGCTGAGCCTGCGCCAGCGCTTCGCCTATCTGCGCTGGCTGATCGGCGGCGGATTGGCCGAGGCCGGAATTGATCTCTCCGCCCTGCCGCCGGCCGTGGACAGCCATCCGATGTGGGAGCTGGCCCGTTTGACCGTGCGCCGCGAACCGCCGCCCCTCGCCCGCCCGGCGGCCACTGGACGGATCGGACAACTGGTGGTGGTGGAGGCCTGGAGCGAGGGCTGCGCGGCGCGCGACGCCCTGGTGTTCGACGCCGGCGCCGGGCGGTTCCGAACTCCGGGCGGCGGGCCCGCCGCGCCGCCGGCCCTGGCCGAACGCGTGGTCTACCGCGTCCAGCCCGACCTGGTCGCGGCCGACGCCGTGGCCCTGCTGGCCAACGGCGTGACCTGGCGCTCCGCCTCATGAGCCTGTTGAGTTCAGCGCGCCGCCTATGGCGGCAGATGACGCCCGAGCCGGTACGGCGCGCGATGCAGCCGATCCTGGGACCCGCGCTCACCGTCTATGTCCGGTCCCTCGCCCGCCGACCGCACGAGGCCCAAGCCTATGACGGCCCGATCCGGGTGGTGGGCGACTTCGGCGGCTCCTATGGCATCTCGGCCTCGGCTCGGTTCGCGGTGCGCGCCTTCCAGGCCCTGGGCGTGCCGGTGGAGGCCGTGGACGTCTCCGGGGCCAAGCTCGACTGGATAGGCGCCGCTGACGCCGCCCGCGCACCCGGCCCTTGGATCTTCCACATCAACGCCCCGGAGTTGCTGGCGGCCCTGGCCTATCTGGGCCCGAAGCACGTGCGCGGTCCCCGATTCGGCTACTGGGCCTGGGAACTGCCCAAGGCGCCCAAGCGCTGGCTGAAGGACGCCCGGCTGATGGACGAGATCTGGGCGCCCAGCGACTATACCGCCCACGCGCTGGCGGGGGCCAAGGCGCCGGTGCGGGTCGTGCCGCATCCGATCTTCCTGGAGGACTATCGCGACGTGGCGCCCCTGCCGCGCGCGCCCGGCTTCCTGGCGGTCACACTGTTCGACTTCAATTCCTCGATGGCGCGCAAGAACCCCCAGGGCGTGATCGCCGCCTTCGCCCGCGCCTTCCCCGACGATCCCACGGCGCGGCTGGTGATCAAGACCCAGAACGGTGGCCTGTTTCCCGGCCTGCTGGACGAACTGCGCCGCGCGGCGCCGGCCAATGTGGAGGTGCTGGACGCGGTCTGGCCCTATGTCCAGGTGAAGGCCCTGATCGCATCGGCCGACGTACTGATCTCGCTGCACCGGGCCGAGGGCTTCGGCCTGACCATCGCCGAGGCCATGGCACTGTCCGTGCCGGTGATCGCCACCGGATGGTCGGGCAACACCGACTTCATGGACGAGACCTGCGCCCTGGTCGTGCCCTCCACCCCGGTGGCGGTGGACGATCCGCAGGGAATCTACAAGGGCCAGGCCTGGGCCGATCCGGACATCGAGGCCGCCGCCCAGGCGCTGGCGCGGCTGCGCGCCGATCCGGTGCTGGCCAGCCACCTGCGCCAGGCGGGACGGCGGCGGGTGGCCGAGCGGCTCTCGCCGCAGGCCTGGTTCGCGACCCTGCCCAACGATCTGCGCAAGGCGGCCATGGTCGCCGCCAGCCGCTCGCGGAAGGCTCAGTCCCGCGCGTAGGGTTTACAGAAGGTGGTCAGGGCGAAGACGCCCAGCGCGGTGGCCGCCGCGGCCGGGACAAGCGTCAGCAGCACCTGGTCGGGGCCGAAGCCCACGGCGCGCAGTTCGCCGGCTATCAGCGGGCCGGCGATGGAGCCCAGCCGCCCGAAGGCGATGGCCGCGCCGGACCCCGCCGCGCGCACCCCTTCCGGATAGTAGGTCGGGGCGAGCGCATAGAGGATGTAGAGCCCGCCCACGACGGCGAATCCCGCCGCCCCGGCCGCGGCGTACAGCGCTCCGATGCCGGTGAATTGCGACAGGCCATAGAGCGCCACGGCCAGGCCGGCGAAGACCGCGACCAGCAGCCCGCGATAGCCGGTCCGGTCGGCGATCCAGCCCAGGATCAAGGCGCCCACGACGCTGCAGATGTTCATCCAAAACGAGGCCTGGGCGCCGTCCTGCGGCGTGAAGCCCTTGGCCACCATGAGGGTCGGCAACCAGTTGAGCAGCAGGTAGGTCACCAGCAGGTCCAGCGCGAAGATCAGCCAGATCAGCGAGGTGGCGAGCGCCCGCTTCTCGCCGAACAGACCGTTGATCAGGCGGCGGTCAAGGTGCTGGGCCGGAGCCGGACGGGTCTCGGGCAGGAAGAAGAACACCACGGGGGCCAGCAGCAGCGGCAAGGCGCCGCCGATCAGGAAGATGGTTCGCCAATCCACGGACTCGCCGCCGAACTGAGCCAGCAGGGCCACCGCCGACCCCCCGGCCGGCAGGCCGCAGAACATGCTGGTCGTGGTGATCGCGCGCCGGTTCGGCGGGCTGATTTCGGTCGCGATGGCCATCATGTTGGGCATGGCGCCGCCGAAGCCCAGGCCGGTGGCGAGCCTGGCCAGCACCAGGGTCTCGTAGCTGTTCGACAGGGCCGTCGCGACGGAGAAGATCCCGAACAGGACCACCGACACGGTCAGCACCGGTCTCCGCCCGAACCGGTCGGCCGCCCAGCCGCCCGTGAGCGCGCCGATGGCCAGGCCGAGCATGGCCGCGCTGCCGGCCAGGCCGAGCTGGCTGGGGCCGAGCCCCAGGTCCGGGGCCATGCGCGGTGCGGCCACCCCGAAGGCCTGGATATCGTAGCCCTCGAGGGCCGCGATGCTGAAACAGATGGCGACGATGAGTCCGGGGCCCAGTCGCCCGGCGGCCTTCGCGGTCATGCTGATTCCCCGCCCCTGACGCGGAGCGCATCTGACAGGGCCGGGACGCTCCGCGCCAGCGGAGATGTGCGCCTAGCCGTCCAGCTTGTCGGGCTTGAGGTTCATCAGGCCGCGGCGTTCCAGTTCGCCGATCATCTGATCGAGCTGGCTGCGCAGCTCGATCATGCAGTCGGGCGTCAGGATCAGATAGCCCGACTGCACCATCTGCTCCTGGCCGGCCGTGTCGGCGACATTGGCCGAGAACGCCAGGCGGAAGACGCCGGACTGGAACCCAAGCCCGGCCATCTTGTCGCCGAAGATCATCGGAAGATCGAAATCAGGCAATCCGGGCGGGCTGGGCATGGTCTCAAGATCGCATGATTCCTTCGGGGCTCGGGAACCCAGCCCGATCGCCGCGGCCTAGCGGCGGAACGACACCCCCAGGCGGACCAGACGCGGGGCCGCGAAGCTCTCGACCCCGTCGGCGGTCTCGCCCACCTCGATCTCCGCGTCGAACAGGTTCTCGGCGGCCAGGTAGACCTCGGTCCCTTCCGACACCCGCCAGCCCGCCCGGACATCGACGCCGAACGCCGTGGCCAGTCTGCGCGTGTTGAGGTCGTCCTCGAAACGGGCGCCCTCGTAGCGCAGGTCGGCGGCGAGGGTCAGGTGTTCGGAAGCCCGCCAGTCGGCGCCGGCGGTCACGGTCAGTTCGGGCGTCTGGGCCGGGCGCTTGCCGGTGAGCTGGGCGGCGGCGGTTCCGCCGTCCACCTCGGCCCTGGCGGCGGAAAGGGCGGCGCGGACGGTGAATGCCGGGCTTAGGTCGGCGGCGATGTCGGCCTCGACCCCCCAGGCCTCGATCTGGCCGGCGTTGCGCCGTTGGCGCAGAACACCGCCAGCCGGGATGAAGCCCGCCGTCGGGAAGGCGCCCGGGCCGAAGCCTACGGTGACATTGGTGATCGGGTCCTCGAGGCGGTTGTAGAAGACCGCCAGGTTCCAGCGCACCGCGCCCTCGCCGCTGAGCCCGGCCTCGACGCCGTAGAGGGTTTCGGGTTTCAGGCCGCTATTGGCCTCGGTGACGTCGTTGCCGACCCGGAAGGGCCTATGCAGCTCGTTGAGCGTCGGCGGCCGGAAGCCGGCATAGGCGGCCCCGCGCAGCCAGGTCTCGCCGGCCAGGCGCTGGCGAACGCCGAAGCGGGCGGTGGGCGTTGTCCCCGAGTTGTCGGCCGGACTCTGGTCCAGCAACAGGACTCCGGTGGCCAGGTCGCGCTCGCGGCGCACCGCGGCCGTGGACTTCCAGCCGTCGAGCCGCGCCCCGCCGGTGACCAGAAGGTCTCCGTCGTCATAGGCCGCCTCGGCATAGGCGCCGCCGACCAGGGTCTCGCCGCCGGCGACCCGGCCGCGGGTGAAGGCGCCGTTCAGGAACCGGAAGCGCTCGCGGACCTCGCCCTTCGCCGCGCGGACGTCGGCGCCGAGCTCCCAGGCCCAGGGACCGGACTTCGCCTGCCAGGCGGCGTTGACGCCATAGCCAAGCGCCGGCGTGGCGTACTGGTCGTTGGCCGGGGTGGTGAAGGCGCGCCCCGCGCCCACCGCCACGGAGGTGTTCTTCAGGTCGCTGGAGCGGACCCACGCCTGGACCCGCCAGCCGGCCGCGTCGTCGCTGGGCGCGCGGGCGGCCGTCAGGGTGAGCGAGCCGCCGCTGGCGATGGAGCGCGCGCCGATCAGGCCGGCGCCGCGCCGTTCCTCATAGGCGCCCAGGCGCACGGCCCAGCCGGCGGCGCCGAGATCGCCCTGCAGCCGCGCGGAGATCGCCGCGTCGCGGAGGGTCGTCGGGGCGTCAGCGGCGCCCGCCCGGGCCCGCACCGGGACATAGCCGTCATTCCTCGATCCGCTGGCCACGATCAGCAGGTTATCGGTCCCCAGGGCCGCGGCGGCGCGGTAGCTCCCCTGCTCGCCGGCAGAGGCCGAGAGCGCCGAGAGCCCGTCGCGGGCGCCCGCCTCGCGAAGGGCCACCACCCCGGTCAGGGCGCCGGCGCCGTAGGGGCCGGCCCCTGCGCCGCGGATCACCGCCGCGCCGTCCAACCCCTCGCCCGGCAGGGCCGACCAGATCACCCAGCCGCCGAAAGGATCGTTCTGTGGCGCGCCGTCCAGGGTGACCAGGGCCCGGCCCGCCCCCGACGGTGCGATGGCCCGCAGCGACAGCCCCTGGATGGTGGGATTGGCCGCGTCGCTGCCGGTGCGCCGGAACAGCGACACCCCGGGCGAGCGCTTCAGCGCCACGTCCAGGCGCGGCGAGCCGGCCAAGGCCTTGGCGTCGAAGGTCTCGACGGAGAAGGCGGCCTCACCCGCCAGGGGCGGCAGGCGGGGCGCTTGGACGACGACGGCGGCGACCTCGGCCGGCGGAGCTTCGATGGGCATGGCGGTTCTATAGAGCGTTCGCCGACGACGGAAAGGCGCCAGGGCCTTGGCCGGCCTCGCCCGGCGCGTTTAGATGGCGGGTCGTCCGGAGCCAAGACCATGCCCAAGTTCGCCATCAAGCCGCTGACGCCCACGATCGGCGCCGTGATCGAGGGCTGCGACCTCTCGCAGCGCCTGGACGACGAACAGCTCGCCGACATCCGCGGGGCGCTGCTGAAGCACCAGGTGATCTTCTTCGAGGACCAGCACATCAGCCCCGTCCAGCACCGGGACTTCGCCGCCCGTTTCGGGGCGTTGCACACCCATCCGCTCTATCCGGGGGTGCCGGAGGCGCCGGAGCTTTTCATCCTGGACAACCACAAGGACAACCCCACCGACAACGACAGCTGGCACACCGACGTCACCTTCATCGAGACCCCGCCCATGGCCTCGATCCTGTACGCCAAGCATCTGCCGCCCTCGGGGGGCGACACCATTTGGTCGAACATGAAGGCGGCCTATGAGGCCCTGTCGCCCGCGTTCCGGGAGTTCCTGTCGGGCCTCGACGCCGTCCACGACTTCGCGCGCGGCTTCCCGCAGCGGGGGATCGTCGCCAAGGGGGCCGGCGAGGACAAGCACGCCAAGGCGCTGGCGGAGCACCCGCCGGTGTTGCACCCGGTGATCCGCACCCATCCGGAGACCGGCGAGGACGGGCTGTTCGTCAATTTCGGCTTCACCGACCGGATCAAGGGCCTGCGCCGCAAAGAGAGCGACGCGATCCTCCACATGCTGTTCGAGCACATCCAGAAGCCGGAGTTCCTGGTCCGCTGGCGCTGGAGCGAGAACGCCGTGGCCTTCTGGGACAACCGGGTGACCCAGCACTATGCGGTCAACGACTACCTGCCCCACCGCCGGATCATGAACCGCGCCACGGTGCTGGGCGACCGGCCCTATCACCGCTCGCGCATGCCGGCCGGGGTCAGGGCTGCCGCGGAGTAGCCACCATGGCGAACTCGCGCCCGCCCAACGTGGCCAGGGCCGTGGAACAGGCCTGGCTGGCGGCGCTCTGGTCATCGGCCTTGTAGCGCAGGGTGGTGACGGCGAGCGCGCCGGCCTTGCCGTCCAGCATCTGGATGGCGGTGTCGGCCAGGGTCTCGCGGGTATAGACCGCGCTCAGGCACGCGTCGCGGACGGCGCCGGGCGCGTGGGCCTTCTGCAGGGCGGCGAAGGCGGTGAGGCAGGCGGCCTTGGTGGCGCCCACGGCGGCGCGGGCGCCGGCCTGAGGCGAGGCGGAGGCCGCCAACTGATCGAAGTGCCCGCCAGCGCGGTTCATGGCCTGCTCGCAGGGTTCGACGATGCCGCGCACGTCCTGGACCGCCTGGGCGGCAGTGGGGGCGACGGCCGCCACCGAGGTCAGCGGGACCTTGGCGGCGGGTGGACTGCAGGCGGCAGCCACGAGCGCCATGCCTGCGAGAAGGAGAGTGCGGAACACGGGGAGGACTCCGGGAATATTCTGTCTTGGCTACGGAGCCCGAGACAGAATCGACGCCTCCCCGCGTCAAAAATTCTTGGGCGATGCGGGACATAGTAGCGCTGAAGGGTTACGCCAAGGTTGCCCAACATTTCAAATTTCTAATGTGGCGCGAATTCCACGATCCGCGCGCAGACGTCGGCCACCACCGTTTCGACAGGACGGGCGACGTCCACCAGCCGGGCGTCGTCGGGCGGCGTCAGGGCGGCGAACTGGCTCGCGAGAAGGCTTTTCCCGGCGAAGTGACCACGGCGTCCAGCCAGGCGCGCGCCGATCAGCTCCGGATCGCCGGACAGCAGGATATAGCGCACGGCGCCGTCAAACCCTGCCTCCAGCCAGACGCGCACGCTATGGGTGAGCGCCGAGCAGGCGACGATGGTGACGGGCGCATCGGACCGTTTCAGCGCGGCCGTAAGCGCCTCGATCCAGGGCCGGCGGTCCGGGTCGGAGAGCGGCCGGCCCGCGGCCATCTTCTCGCGGTTGGCCGGGGAGTGGAAATCGTCGGCCTCGACAAAGGGCAGGCCCAGGCGCTCGGCCGCCGCTCGGCCGACGGTGGACTTGCCGCTGCCGGCCACGCCCATGACGACAATGAGCGTCCGTCCCGTCATGCGTCGCCGAGGAAGAGGCCGGCGCAGGCCTCGACGATGGCCTGGGCGTCCAGGCGGTAGCGGCGATAGAGGTCGGGAAGGTCGCCGACCTGGCCGAACTCGTCGAGACCGAGCGGGCTGACCCGCTGGCCCAGCACCCCGCCCAGCCAGGAGAGCGCGCCGGGCGAGCCGTCGATCACGGTGACCAGGCCCGCGCCGGGGCCGAGCTCGGAGAGCAGCCTGGCGGCGTGGCTCTGGCGCGGCGTCCCCTCGGTCCAGCGGGCGCGCTGCGAGGCCATCCAGTCGCGGTGCAACAGGCCCGGCGAGACCACGTTCAACACCCCGATCCCGCCGAAGTCCTCGGCCAGCTGGTCGGCGGCTTCCAGCACCTCTGGGGCCACCGCGCCACAGAACACGATGGCGGCCTCGGCGTTCGCGCCTGGCCGGCGCAGCCAGTAGGCGCCCTTGAGCGCCTCGTCGCGCCAGGCGTCGTCCTGGCGCTCGACCTGCGGGAAGGCTCGGGTGGTCAGCCGCAGATAGACCGAGCCGCCGTCGTCGGCCTGCATGTGCTCGAAGGACCAGCGCATGACCTCGGCCAGTTCGTCGACGAAGGCAGGTTCGAAATAGGTGAGCTTGGGCTGGCCGATGCCGATCACCGGCGAGTGGATCGACTGGTGCGCCCCGCCCTCGGGACCGAGCGTCAGGCCGGAAGGCGTGGCCACCAGCATGAAGCGGGCGTCCTGGTAGCAGGCATAGTTCAGCGCATCGAGGCCGCGGGCGATGAACGGGTCATAGACCGTGCCGATGGGCAGCAACCGCTCGCCCCAGATAGCGCCGGCCAGGCCGAGGGCCGCCAGGTTGAGGAACAGGTTGTTCTCCGCGATGCCCAGCTCGATGTGCTGACCCGCGCGCCCGCCGATCCACTTCTGGGTCGAGGGGATCTTGGCGTCACGGAACACGTCGCGGGTTTCGCGGCGGCGGAACAGCCCGCGATGGTTCACGAACCCACCGAGATTGGTCGAGACCGTCACATCCGGCGAGGTGGTCACCAGCCGCCCGGCGATGGGATGGTCCAGCTTGGACAGGTCCAGCAGGATCCGCCCGAAGGCGGCCTGGGTGGACTGCTCCTTGCCGTCGGGCGAGGGGAACTCGGACCGGGCGGGGATCGGGATCATCGGCGCCACCGGCCTCCGGTCAGCCGGCTGCGCGAAGGGCGAGGCCTCGACGAAGGCGCGCAGCGCGTCGGCCTCGTGGGTCGGCACGCCGGCATAGGGCTCCCACTCATCGCCCTCCGGCACGGCCAGGGCCTGGCGCAGGGTCTCCACCTGGTTGGGGGTCATCAGGCCGGCGTGGTTGTCCTTGTGGCCGGCCAGGGGCAGGCCGAAGCCCTTGATGGTGTAGGCGATGAACAGGGTGGGCGTGTCGTCGGCCGAGGCCTCGGCATAGGCCTCCAGCAGGGTCTCGACGCAGTGGCCGCCCAGGCCGGTCATCAGGGCCGCAAGCCCCGGCTCGTCATAGCTGTCCAGCAGGGCCTTCACGTGGGGCCGCTCGCCGATGTCGCGCATCAGCCGCTCGCGCCAGTCGCCCTGGTAGGTGAGCGCCGCATAGTCGGCGTTGGGGCAGGCGTCGATCCAGGTCCGCAGGTGGTCCCCGCCCGGCTGGGCGAAGGCGGCGAGCTGGGCCTTTCCGTGCTTCAGGTTCAGCACCCGCCAGCCGAAGGTGGCGAAGATGTCGTCGAACCGGTCGAACATCCGGTCCGCGGTGGTCGCGTCCAGGCTCTGGCGATTGTAGTCGACGATCCACCAGGCGTTCTTGATGTCGTGCTTGTAGGCTTCGATCAGGCACTCGTAGATGTTGCCCTCGTCCAGCTCGGCGTCGCCCAGGGTGGCGACCATCCGGCCTTCGCGCGCCGGGTCCAGCCAGCCGTGGGCCTTCAGGTAGTCCTGGGTCAGCGAGGCGAAGGCCGTGACCGCCACGCCCAACCCCACCGAGCCGGTGGAGAAATCGACGTCGTCATGGTCCTTGGTCCGCGAGGGATAGGACTGGGCGCCGCCATAGGCCCGGAACCGCTCCAGCTGGTCGCGGGACTGGCGGCCCAGCAGGTACTGGATCGCATGGAACACCGGGCTGGCGTGAGGTTTCACCGCCACCCGATCCTGCGGGCGCAGGGCGTGGAAATAGAGCGTCGCCAGGATGGTGGTCATCGAGGCGCAGGAGGCCTGGTGGCCGCCCACCTTCAGCCCGTCGCGGCTGTTCCTCAGGTGGTTGGCGTTGTGGATGGTCCAGGTCGACAGCCAGCGCAGCCGCTCGTCCAACCGGTTCAGGTGCTCGACCGCGCGGTCGGCGGTGGGCGCGGTCTTCAGACTGGCGCGAGACATGGACGGCGGTTCCCTTGCGACCCCGCTGGCCTATCACGACCCCAAGCGGAGAAATTTGCAAAGACAGCCGTCCCGCCCCTCCGTTCGGGGCAGATTGTGCCTTGGCTCGCGGTGGTTCAGGCCTCGGGTTCGCTTCGCGCGTCGATGCGGTCTTCAAGGTCGATGTCATCGACGATGACCCCGTCGGAATCGGTCATCTCGAAGGGCACGCCGTCGGCGGTCAGCTCCTCCCACTTGGCGAGAGCCGCCTCTTCCGTGTCGATCGTGTATGTCACCGCCCGGCCGGGATGGCGGGCTGATATCCTGTATGCCATGGCCCATCCTACCTGCGGTGCGGCCGAAGCGCGACGCCTGTCGTGGGTCAGGCCCCCGGCGACGTGGCCAACCAGATGACATGGCGCGCCCCACGGCTCCCGCCGGTTGCCCGCACGCGCGCCTCTTCGACCGCGAAGCCCGCTCTTCTAAGCCGCTGGGTGAAGGCCGCGTTCGGCGCCGAGGACCACACGGCCAGCACGCCGCCGGGCCGCAGCGCCCGTCGGGCGGCGGCCAGCCCCCCCTGGTCGTAGAGGCGGTCGTTGGCCTTGCGGCTCAGGCCCTCGGGGCCGTTGTCCACGTCGAGCAGGATGGCGTCGTAGGTCGCCTGGGCCGACCCGATCAGGGCGCCGACGTCGCCCTCGTAGATGGTCAGGCGAGGGTCCTGCAGGCATTCGCCCGAGATGTGCGCCATGGGTCCACGCGCCCAGGCGATCACCGCCGGGACCAGTTCGGCCACCGTGACCCGCGCCTGCGGCCCCAGGTTTTCCAGGGCGGCGCGCAGGGTGAACCCCATGCCGAATCCGCCGATCAGGATGTGGGACCTCGGCCGGTCCCGCAGGCGCTCGCAGGCCAAGGTGGCCAAGGCCTTTTCCGAGCCGCTGAGCCGGCTGTTCATCAGCTCGATGCCGCCCGACATGATCGAGAACTCGGCGCCCCGCTGCATGAGCCGCAGCTCGCCGCCGTCGTCCGGAACCGTGGTCGTGTCGAGGTGAGTCCAGCGAATCATCGTGACGGGCGTCCTTGATCACCCGCTGGAATACACCGAGACGCGAAGGGAACGCCTCAGGCCGGCTGCTTCACCGGCGGGTCGACATAGGAGGCCGACGCCGTGATCACCTCGTCGGGCAGAGCGATCATCCGCAGATAGGCCTCCTTCGGATAGGCCATGTGCGGCTTGTCCTCGGCATAGGCCGGCTGGGCCACGGGACTGGGCCCCGCATAGGCGGCCGGCGCCCTGAAGCGGGCGGCCTCCACCGCGTCGATGCCGGCCTTGGCGAGCACTGCGGGATCGATCCAGGCCTCCGGATCGATCGCCTCCTGCGAGGTGGCGACCTCCAGCGTCATCTGATCGGGCCCCGCGAAATAGATCGAGCGGCACATGCCGTGGTCGACGGGGCCGATGACATTGACCCCGTGGCTGCGGATGCGGTCGCGCATGGCGATGAGGTCGGCGTCGGTGTCCACCCCGAAGGCCAGGTGCTGCAGCGTGCCCGGCGCGCTGGGCAGGGCGCCGCTGCCGGCGTGGGTCTTGCCCAGCTCGATGGGGATCTTGTCGACGTCCGGGAGCTGCACGATCGAGAAGTAGGAATGGTCGTTCATCCGCAGGAAGGCGTGCAGCCCTCCCGGGACGCCGTGCATGTCGAACAGCGCCACCAGCGGGCACCCCATGACCTCCGAGAAGAAGGCGATGTGCTTCTTGATGTCTCCGGCCATGAAGGCCAGGTGGTGGATGCCGGTCGGTTGCTGCGCCATGGTGATCTCACCTGCGGGAGGGGACATGCATGAAGATCGTACGCGAGCCATATGGCTATGCCTATGCCGAGAAGAGCAAGCTGAAGGAGACCTATGGCGGCCCCGACGGCCAGGTCTTCGTCGAGTGCATGCGCATCCGGCCTGAGACCGGCGACTCCAAGACCGTCATCCTGTTCAGCCACCCGATCGGCGGCGGCTCGTTCCTGCCCCTGGTCAGCGCGCTCGCCCGCGCCGGCCGCCACGTCATCTATTGCAACACTCGCTATCGGGGGAACGACACCGCCCTGATCCTGGAAAAGTGCGTACTCGACCTGGGCGCCTGCATCGCCGACCTGAAGACCCGCTTCGGCTACGAGAAAGTGGTGCTGGGCGGCTGGTCGGGCGGCGGCTCCCTGTCGCTGTTTTACCAGGATCAAGCGACCCGCCCGACCATCACCACCACGCCGGCCGGGGACCCGGTGGACCTGACGGCCGCCGACCTGCAGCCCGCCGACGCGGTGTTGCTGCTCGCGGCCCACATCAGCCGCTCGGTGACCATGACCGAGTGGATCGATCCCTCGATCCTTGACGAGGACAAGCCCTTCGAGCGCGACCTGGAGCTCAACATCTACAGCCCCGATTGCCCGAACCAGCCGCCCTATTCCGACGCCTTCGTGGCTCGATTCCGCGAGGCCCAGATCGCCCGCAATCGCCGCATCACCGCACGCGCCAAGGCGACGCTGGCCGAGCTGAAGGCCAACGGCGAGCCGGACATGGAGCGGCCCTTCGTGGTCTATGGCACCATGTGCGACGTGCGGTGGACCGATCCGACCCAGGATCCCTCCGACCGCCGGCCTTACACCTGCTATCTCGGCGAGCCGCGCATCGCCAATGACGGGCCGGTGGGCTTGGGGCGGTTCACCACCCTGCGGTCATGGCTGTCGCAGTGGAGCTATGACGAGAGCCGGGCCAACGGGGTGCTGAACGCCGCCAACGTCACCTGTCCTTCTCTGACCATCAACAACACAGCAGACCTGGCCTGCACGCCCAGCCATGCGCGACGGCTGTTCGCGGCCCTGGCCTCGGAGGACAAGACCTATGTCGATATTGAGGGCGCCGACCACTACTACATGGAACGGCCCGACCTACTGCCACAGGCTACCGCGACGGTGACCGGCTGGCTGGACGAGCGCGGCTTCTAGATCGCCCCCGCCCAGCCTCTCCCGTGTCGCCACGATCAGGCCGCCAGGGCCGCGGTCCTGCGGCGGCGGAGCGACGCGCCCGCCAGGCCGAAGCCCGAGATCATCATCGCCCAGGTCGCCGGTTCAGGAACCGCCGAGACCTCGAAGTCGAAGTTCGAGGTGGAGCTTCCGAAGGAATAGCTGAAATTGTCGACTGCGCCGACGAAGGTGCCGGGGCTCCAGCCGGAGCCGACGCCGGTGGAGAAGCCCGTCACCTTGTAGCCGGGGTTGAAGGTCGACCAATCGGAAATGCTGTGCAGGCAGCTCGGCGCCATGCGGAGCGGGTCCGAACAGGGCGACGGCAGGGCGACGATGACCTTGTTCGACCAGAAGAGCGAGTTGGTCGTGTCGATCGTCGTCGTCTGCCAGGCATCCTCGATCGGCGGGGCGCCCTGGAGGTACGGCTCGAACACCAGGTAGCCGGCATAGGCGCCCAGCGCTGTTTCCAGCATCAGTCGGTACGATGGAGCCGGCGCCGGATTGATCGTGGAGGCGCTGTCACGGAACCAGTCATAGCTGCCGCCGGTGAAGTCCGAGAGCAGAAGCGGCTGGGAGAAGCGGTACTCCATGTCCGCCTTCGACGGACCCGACCCATCGGTGCTGAAATAGATCGAACCGTTGCCGCCATTGGCGTCGGCATAGTCGGTGGTGATCCCGACCACGCCATTGCCGCGGACGTTCTGCTGCTGCCACTGGTCGCCGGCCAGCGCCTCGCCGCCCAGGGTGGCGCCGCTGGCGTTGGTCGACCGGGTCCCGGTCGAGTCGGTGGTGGTCGAGCCGGGCGCGATCGAGCCCAGCTCGGTGTTTTCGACCACGGTGGCCGCCGCGGGCGCCGCCGTCGCGAAGATCGCCAGCATGGTCGTGGCGACAAGCATGACTCTAAGCTGCATCAGAACCCCCCAATGTTGAAAATGAGAACCCCTGGTGGCGAAGTTCCGCCACCGCGTGCGGGCACGTTAATCTTTATTAACAACGAGGGAACCGCCCTTCCCTTCTGAGTTGAATCTTCAGGCAGCCTGATTTGACTTCGCGGGGTGGCGATGCTGAATGGGCGCATGTTCCGGCGACCCACCTTCGGACGATTTCGGCATCACGGCGGCAGCCTGCTAGCAGGCCTTTAGCCCCGGTCCCATGGCGCGCGCCGCGCGGGGATTCGGGGCGTCTTCCAGATCCCAGCCAGCCTGCGCCGTCGCGCGGGCCCATGCCCATCCCCAAGTCCGGAACATCACCATGCCATCGGCGACCCCCGCCCACGCACGTCCCAAGGTCATTCTCGGAGAAACCGACGCCGAGCGCCTCTCCGCGCTCGCCCTGCAGATGGAGCCATCCGCGCCCTTCGCGGCCGGCCTGCTTCTCGGCGAGATCGACCGCGCCGAAATCCAACCCGACGCCGTCGTCCCCGCCGATGTGGTGCAGATGCACTCGACCGTGGCCTTCATCGACGAAACGCACGGCAAGCGTCGCACGGTGCTGTTGGTCTTCCCCACCGAAGCCGACATCGGCGCCGGCAAGATCTCGGTGGTCACGCCGGTCGGCGCCGGCCTGATTGGCCTCACCGCGGGCGACGAGATCTTATGGCCGAACCGCGACGGCCAGGAACGATCGCTCAGAATCCTGCGCGCGACGCCGCCGGTTCGACTGACCCTCTAGCCAGGCCGGCGCGCCAACCTGGTGGTCGCCGCGACCTGGATCGACGGGCAGAGGCCGGACCTGACGACCTAGGCCCAAACCGAAAAAGGCCCGGCTGCGCTCGCGCGCGGCCGGGCCTTTCGATCGGGATGGCTGGACGCTTAGATGGCGGCCAGGGTCTGACGGCGGCGGCTACGGGCCATGGAGCCGACGGCGCCGAAGCCGATGATCATCATGGCCCAGGTCGCGGGCTCCGGAACCGCCGAGGCCGCGACATTGTCGATGGCCGGGCCGAAGGCGTCGCCGGTCAACGATGCGAAGGACAGGGTGGTCGAGGTCGAGGTGGCCTGGAAGATGAAGCTGCTGGGCGTCCAGTTCATGGCGCCATGGCTCGCGCCGGTGGTGTTGAACGAGAAGTTCTGGACCGGGCCGGCGGACGAGGCCGCCATGGCCTTCAGCACAGGACCGGCGTCCGGATTGCCGGCCAGGTCGAAGGTCACCTTGTAGTACTGGCCCGCCACGGTGGTGAGGGTCTGGGCGATGCTGCCCGGCTGGGCGCCCGAGAGGTCGACGCTGCGCGCGCCTTCCGAAGCCTGCCAGTAGCTGCCGATATAGTCGACGCTGTCGGGGCCGACGGTCCAGCCGGTGATGGCGGTGCTGCCGCCGAACAGGGTGGTGAACGAGCCCGGATTGATCGAGCCGGCTTCAAAGCCGCCGTTGCTGACGATGTTCACGGCAGCGGACGCGTTCTGGGCGAGGGCGGCGGCCGAAATCAGGGCCGCGGTGGCCAGGAGGGATTTGAACTTCATGATGGGTGTTCCGAGTTTACGCGCCGAGTCGGCGCAACGCCCCCAGCAGTTGCGGGCCATAGACCACCACAACCTTGGCCCGGCAACGCAGTTCGCTCCAAACGCTTAACTTTCCCCAATACGGAGAACGAAAGTCGCCTGGACGACATTGCTGCGATGGCCATGCCCGGGCGGTGAACGGACCTGCGGCTAGCCGAATCCGCCGAAAGCGGACATTGGTCCGCGCTACGACGAACAGGACTTCGCACCTGCCTCCGAGCGCACGCCAGGTTGAACCATGACCCGAAAACTTACGGACAAGCCAATCTCGATCGGGGCCGATCATCGCGGTGTCGTTCTCAAGGAGCGACTAAAAGGCTGGCTGCAAGCCAACGGCTACAAGGTGAAGGACTGCGGGACCGACGGTGGCGCCGAGCGAGTCGATGCAATGGACTACGCGCTTCGGTTGGTGGCCGAAATCAAGGAGAACCGTTCCGACTTCGCCATCGGAATATGCGGTAGCGGGCAGATGATGGCCATGACGGCCAATCGCTTTCCTTTCATGCGGGCGACCCTGCTCCATACCGCGGCCGAAAGCGTCCCCGCCCGCGAGCACGGCGACGCCAATATGCTGGTCTTGGGCGCGGACACCGTCGACGAGGCCACCGCCGAGCAGATTCTCAAGACATTCCTGGACACAGCCGCCCTGGGCGGCCGCTATGCCGAGCGTCGAGAACGATTGGCCAAGCTCGATGCTTCGGGGCTGTAGGACGAGTTCCGCTTTCGGGTCAGCAGCGGAGGTCCTGGTTACCTTCTGCCGCACGTCGAGGCGGGCGGGGGTCCTGACCGACTTGAACCCTGTCACCGGCTCACTCTCAACGAGCCACTGGCGTAAGCAAGGCGGCTACGCCCCGTCATTTGATGGCGCTCGCTGGTGTCGCGCGACCCATTTCGCCGCCCCATAAACGGCTGTATTTATAAGGAAAATGGCGCGCCCGGAACGATTCGAACGTCCGACCCTCAGATTCGTAGTCTGATGCTCTATCCAGCTGAGCTACGGGCGCGCACCTGCCTTGCGGCGAGGGCGCGGAACCTAGTCCGGGCGGCGGCGAAGCGCAAGCCGGGGCGACGGGAAATTTCAGGGTTCGCTTTCAAGCCAGGTCGCGCCAGGTCCGGACGTCGGTCCCCGGCCAGGGGGTAGCGGCGTAGACGGCCCTCGCCACGGCGCGCGCCAGGACATCGGCGGCCAGCGCGCCGATGCGGGCGATGGTGAAGTCGGCGGCCTCGCCCATGGGCCGGTGGGCGGTGGACAGCGCGAAGACCACGTCGCCGTCGAAGGGAGCGTGGATGGGGCGGATGGCGCGGGCCAGACCGTCCTGGGCCATGACCGCCACCCGCTTGGCCTGGGCCGGCGTCAGGGCCACGTCGGTGGCGACGCAGGCGATGGTGGTGTTCATCCGCGCGGCCGGGTCGGCCTTGGCCAGGCCCCAGTCGTCCGCAACGGCGCGCAGGCCGGAGGGGCTCAGGCCGCCGAATTCCTGGCCGATCTCGTAGGGCGCGGCCCAGAAGGTGCGCCCGCCCGGGGCGACCACCGAGCCGAAGGGGTTGACGGCCACCAGGGCGCCCACCGCGATCCCGTCGGCGGCGATCAGCGAGGCTGAGCCCGTCCCGCCCTTCAGGCTTCCCGCCATCGCGCCATAGCCGGCGCCGGTGGTGCCGAGCTCGAAGTCGAGGCCGGCGCTCACCACCGCCTCGCGGCCCAGGCGGCGATAAGGCGGGTCTTCGCCCCAGGCCTTGTCGCCGCCATTGGCCAGGTCATAGAGGATGGCCGCGGGGACGACCGGAGAGGTCGGCACGCCGGGCCGGAGCACCAGGCCATAGCCGCGGCCATGGGCCCCCAGCCAGCCGGCGACCCCGTCGGCGGCGGCCAGGCCGTAGACCGAGCCCCCCGACAGCACGATGGCGTCGATGGCGTCGACCAGGTTCTCGGGGTTGAGCGCGTCGGTCTCCCGCGTGCCCGGGCCGCCGCCGCGCACGTCGCAGGCGGCCACGGCGCGCTCGTCGGGCAGGATGACGCTGACCCCGCTGCGGACGGCGAGGTCATGCGCCTGCCCCACCTTCAGACCCGGCACATCGGTGATCAGGTTGCGCGACCCGGGGGCTGCATCTCTCATTAAGAACGGAAAGCACGGCTTGGCGTTTGTTGTCCACGCGCGCCGATGTCTATGGTGTGGCTTTCCTCCCCCCCGCCTTTGCATGTGGTCCTTCGTGTTTCAGCTCAATCGTCTCGCCGGCCTGGCGCTCGCCCTGTCGGTCACAGCCTGCGCCACCATTCCCCAGCAATCCGACACGCCCCCGACCGGACCCAAGGTCATGGTCGCCGCAGCCAATCCGCATGCGGTCGAGGCGGGGCTGAACGTCCTGCGCCAGGGCGGCTCGGCGGTGGACGCCGCCGTGGCGGTCCAGGCGGTGCTGGGCCTGGTGGAGCCGCAGAGCTCGGGCCTGGGGGGCGGCGCCTTCCTCACCTATTACGACGCCAGGACCCGCAAGGTGACCGCCTTCAACGGCCGCGAGACCGCGCCGGCCGGGGCCACGCCGGAACTGTTCCTGGACGAGGCGGCCAAGCCCATCGGCTTCCGCGACGCGGTGGTCAGCGGACGGGCGACGGGAACACCAGGCGCCGTGGCCATGCTGGCCATGGCGCAATCGGCGCATGGCAGGCTGGCCTGGAACCAGCTGTTCGCCGACGCCGAGCGCCTGGCCGATCAGGGCTTCGTGGTCAGCCCCCGACTGGGCGGCATGATCGCGGGGCCCTTCCCCCAGGGCGCGACCCCCGACGCCAAGGCCTATTTCACAAAGCCCGACGGCGAGAAGTACAAGTCCGGCGACGTCCTGAGGAACCCGGCCTACGCCGCCACGGTGCGCAAGATCGCCGCTGAAGGCCCCAAGGCCATCCTGGAAGGCTCGATCGCGCAGGCCATTGTCGCCAAGGTGGCCGAGGGTCCCCGGCCAGGGACGCTCAGCCTCACCGACCTCAAGACCTACAGGCCCAAGGCCGCTCCCGCCGTCTGCCGCCCCTACCGCGTCTATGTGGTCTGCGTGCCCGCACCGCCCTCGAGCGGGGCGGCCCTGCTGGAGGCGCTCGGAATTCTGGAACAGACCGACATCGCCTCGCGCGGCCCGGCCGATCCCCAGGCCTGGTATTTGTTCGCCCAGGCCAGCCGCCTGATGTACGCCGACCGCGACCGGTACTTCGGTGACTCCGACTTCGTGGAGGTGCCGCTGCAGGGCCTGCTGGACCCCGGCTATGTGAGCGAACGCGCCAGGCTCATCGGCGAGACCGCCGGCCCCGCGCCAGCCCCCGGCAAGCCCCGCGGCGCGGGCGCGCGCGCGCCCGACGCCACCCGCGAGCCGGCCGGCACCTCCCACTTCGTCGTCGTGGATGCGGCCGGCAACGTGGTCTCCATGACCACCACGGTTGAGAGCATCTTCGGCACGGGGCGGATGGTCGGCGGCTTCTTCCTGAACAACCAGCTCACCGACTTCTCGTTCTCGCCGATCAATCCCGACAAGTCCCCGGCGGCCAACGCCGTGGCGCCGGGCAAGCGGCCGCGCTCGTCGATGGCGCCCACCGTGGTCCTGGATCGCCAGGGCCGCTTCGTGGCGGCTTTCGGCTCGCCGGGCGGCAACTCGATCCTGGCCTACAATCTGAAGGCCCTGGTGGGGGTGCTGGACTGGAAGATGCCGATCCAGGCCGCCTTCGACCTGCCGAATCTGATCGCCCGCGGCGACAGCTACGCCTCCGAGCCGGCCAAGTATGCGCCGGGCGTGGTCGAGGCCCTGGCGGCCAAGGGGGTGAAATTCACCGGCTTCGGCGGCGAGGGCTCGGGCCTGCACGGGGTGGTGATGACTCCGAACGGCCTGGAAGGCGCCGCCGATCCCCGCCGCGAGGGCGTGGCCAAGGGGTTCTAGACCTCGGAGCTCGGGGCGCGGCGCTTCTTCGCGGCCCTGAAGCGCGGCGGGACGCCGGGCAGGCGCAGTTCGAACACCGAGCCGTCCGGCCCCGTCTGGGCCAGGGTAAGATCTCCGCCGTGACCCGTGGCCAGCTCACGTGCAATGGCGAGGCCCAGGCCCGCCCCGCCGGGCCGCGTTGAACCGGCGAAGGGCTGGAACAGCCGGTCGCGAGCGCGCTCCGAGACGCCGGGCCCGTTGTCGGCCAGATAGATCAGGCTCGACCCGTCCTCCTGGGCCAGGGAGACCTGCACCTGGCCAGGCGCCGTGCGCCCCTCCTGCTGCTCCACGGCCTCGCGGGCGTTGCGCAGCAGGTTGACCAGAATCCGATGTAGCTGGTCCGGATCGGCGATGACCTGGTCGGCGGGGCCGACGCTCGTCACCAGTCGCATGCGGTCGGAGAACCGCGCCTCCTCGGCGGCGATCTCCAGGGCCGGCGCCAGCAGCAGGGGCCGGGCGTCGGGCGCGACCTCCTGGGTCTTGCCATAGGTCAGCACGTCGGAAGCCAGAGTCACGGCGCGGTCCAGGGCCCGCTCCAGGCGCGGCAGGGCCTGGGTGACCTTGGGATCCTTGAGCGCGGCCAGCCGCTCCGAGGCGATCTGGGCGCTGGTCAGCATGTTGCGCAGGTCGTGATTGATCTTGGCCACCGCCTCGCCCAGCGCCGCCAGCCGGGCGCGGGAGGCGAGCGCAGTGTGCAGTTCGCCTTGCATCCGGCCCAGCTCCACCTCGGCGCGGCCGATCTCGTCGCGGCGACCGGAGGGCGCGATGCGGGCGGAGGCGTCCTCGGGGTCGGCGGCGAAACGCTCCATCGAGCGGGTGATCCGCTGCATGGGCCGCACCAGGAAGAAGTTCAGCGACAGATAGACCAGCCCGCCGGCGAACGCCGAGACGAAGGCCATGACCGCCAGGAGCCGCCAGAGGTATTTTGTCAGCTCCGCCTTCAGGGCCGCGTCGGGCGCGACCACCTCGATGAACTGGGCGTCGTAGAAGCGCGGCTCGGCGATCACCCGGACCATGCGGCCCTCGCCGCCCCCGGACAGAGTCTGGAACGGCGCCGACAGCCAGGAGCCCAGCGCCCGGTCGCGCAAGTCGACCAGGTACGGCGTCCGCGCCAACCGCGGCCCCGGCACCTTCAGGAAGCGGTTGCCGTCATTGTCGAGGATGGCGACGGTCTGGACTCCGGCCCCCGCGCGGAGCTTGGAGGCCAGGGCCTCGCTCATCACCTGGTCGGGGTCGACATCGGTGGCCAGGGAGGCCAGTTCGGCGGCCCGGACCCGGTCCAGCAGCCACTGCTCCTCGAAGGCCGCCAGGGCCGCGGGTACGGCCATGGCGCCGGCGCCCGCCACGAACAGGATGGTGAGGATCAGCAGACGCGCCGAGAGTCCGCCCGGCCAGAAGAAGCGGCGCCCGGGCGACCTGATGGGCGGCTGGGGAATGGGGGCGTCCGCCATGACGACTCCCCCGTTACTTCACTGAGAACGGTTCGGCAACGAAACGCGCCCGGGGCGGGAGCGAAGCTTAACCGGCGCCCACCGCCTGGGCGACCGAGGCGAACCCGTCGGCGCGCAGGCGCGCGGCCAGGTCGCGCTTGATCCGCGTCACCAGCCCCGGACCCTCGAACACCATGGCGGAATAGAGCTGAACGGCCTGGGCCCCAGCCCGGATTCTCGCGTAGGCGTCGGCTCCCGAGCCGATTCCGCCGGCTCCGATCAAGGCGACGCGGCCGCGCGCGGCGTCACCGAACCGCGCCAGCATCCGGGTCGAAAGTTCCGTCAGCGGCGCGCCCGAGAGCCCGCCGGCTTCGCCTGCGTGGCGCGAGGCGAGCGGCGGCCGGGTGATGGTGGTGTTGGAGACGATGATCCCCGACACGCCGTTGGCGACCACGGTCTCGACGATGGCCTCGACCTCGCCGTCCTCGAGGTCGGGCGCGACCTTCAGGAACATCGGAACAAGGCCTTCCGCCGGCAGGCTGTCACGGGCGGCGGCGAGGCGGCCCAGCAGTTCCTCCAGCGCAGCCTTGGTCTGCAGGGCGCGCAGGCCCGGCGTGTTGGGCGAGGAGATGTTGATGGTGAAATAGGAGGCTAGGCCCCAGAGCCGGGTCAGGCCCGTGACATAGTCGCCAATGCGGTCCTGAGCGTCCTTGTTGGCGCCGATATTGGCCCCGACGATCCCGGGACCCCGCCGCGCCAGGCGCGCGGCGAAGGGCTCCAGCCCCTCATTGTTGAATCCCATGCGGTTGATCACCGCCCGATCCTCACTCAGCCGGAACAGGCGCGGGCGCGGATTGCCGGCCTGGGCCAGGGGGGTGACCGTGCCGCACTCCACGAAGCCGAAGCCGGCCCGCAGCATGGGACCGAATACCTGGGCGTTCTTGTCGAACCCGGGCGCCAGGCCGACGCAGTTGGGCAGGGCGAGCCCGGCGACCTCCGTCGCCAGGATCGGATCGTCGACGCCGGCGCGGGGGCCCAGCCCCGCCTGCAGGGCGCGTATGGTGACGCCGTGGGCGTCCTCCGGGTCGAGCACGTGCAGGACGCGGGCGGCGAGGTCGTGAACGGTCACGCCAGGGCTCCCAGCATCGGAACTCCGTCTGCGTCCAGCGGCGCCTCCGTCACGGCCAGGACCTGCGAGACCGCCAGAGGCCCGTAGAGGTGCGGAAAGAGGTCGCCGCCGCGCGAGGGCTCCCAGCGCAGGGCCCCGCCCAGGTCACCTGGTTCAATCTCGAGGACCAAGAGGTCGGGCTGTCCGGCGAAGTGTCGCCGCGCCGTCTCCGCCGCTTGGACTCCGGTGGAGAAGTGGATGAAGCCGTCGGCCCGGTCGACCGCCGAGCCCGTGAACAGGCCAGCCGCCCGGGCCTGGTCCCACTCGAGGCGCGTCAGGATCTTGTAGATTCGGCCCACGCTCAGTCCTTGGGTAAGAAGAGGCCGTCATAGGACGGGCGGCCCGCCGCATCGAACAGGAACACCGCCGCCGCCGAGGGCGGGAAGGCTCCGTGGGCGCGGGCGACCAGGGTCTGGGGCGCCGAGCCCTCGGCCAGAAGGCGGATGGCCAGGTCCTGCAGGCCCGGATTGTGGCCGACGATCATCACCGTGCCGGAGGTCTCGCCCGCCGCCTCGGCCATCTCGCGGACCGTGGATTCCTCGGCGTGATAGAGCGCGCGCTCCACCCGGAAGTCGGCGTTCGGGAAGGCCGGCGCCACCGCGGCCCAGGTTTCCCGGGTCCGGGCCGAGGGCGAGACCAGCACCAGGTCGGGGATCAGGCCGAGATCGGCCAGGCGCTCGGCCATGGCGGCGGATTCGACGGCGCCGCGGCCGTCGAGCCGGCGGTCGAAGTCGTCGCCGCTGGCGGAGTCGCGCTCGGCCTTGCCGTGCCGCAAGAGGATAAGCCGGTCCATGAACGCTTCGCCGCGCCCCCCTACTTGCGAACGCCCCCAAACGCGCCGCTCACAAAAGTCTCATAGCGGCGTCTTCGCCTGACGCGAAGCGGTTGACAGCGAATGAGTGAAACGGTCTTCAAGGCCCCGATGACCGCTGTTGCGATCCCGACAGGCGAGACCGGCGGCGGGACGCATCGTTTTCCCGCCGACAAGCCGTTGCGCCTGGATAGCGGCGCCCTGCTGACCCCGCTGGAGATCGGCTACAAGACCTACGGCGCCCTGAACGCCGACAAGTCCAACGCCGTCCTGGTCTGCCATGCCCTGACCGGCGACCAGCACGCGGCCTCCGTCCATCCGGTTACCGGAAAGCCCGGCTGGTGGGAGCGGGTGATCGGCCCGGGCCTGCCCCTCGACCCTGGCCGCTATTTCATCATCAGCACCAATGTGGTGGGCGGCTGCATGGGCTCGACGGGGCCCGGCTCCATCGATCCCACCACCGGCAAGCCCTACGCGCTCACCTTCCCGATGATCACCATCGCCGACATGGTTCGCGCCCAGGCCATGCTGGTGGAAGCCCTTGGCATCGAGACCCTGTTCGCGGTGGTCGGCGGCTCCATGGGCGGGATGCAGGTCCTGCAGTGGGCGGCCGACTATCCGGACCGGCTCTATTCGGCTATCTGCATCGCCGCGGCGGCGCGCCATTCGGCCCAGAACATCGCCTTCCACGAGGTCGGCCGCCAGGCGATCATGGCCGATCCGGACTGGCGCGGCGGCTCCTACCAGGTCGCGGGCGTGCGCCCGGAGAAGGGTCTGGCCGTGGCCCGCATGGCCGCCCACATCACCTATCTGTCGGAGACCGCCCTGCAGCGGAAGTTCGGCCGCGAATTGCAGCGCGACGGCCTTTCCTGGGGCTTCGACGCCGATTTCCAGGTGGAGAGCTATCTGCGTCACCAGGGGGCGAGCTTCGTCGACCGCTTCGACGCCAACTCCTACCTCTACATCACCCGGGCGCTCGACTATTTCGACCTGGCCGGGAACCACGGCGGCGTGCTGGCCGAGGCGTTCCGCCGGGCCCGCGCCGTTCGGTTCTGCGTGCTGTCTTTCTCCTCGGACTGGCTCTATTCCACGGCCGAGAGCCGCGACATCGTGCGCGCGCTGAACGCTGCCGGGTGCCGGGCGAGCTTCGCCGAGATCGAGACCGACAAGGGCCACGACGCCTTCTTCCTCGACGAGCCGGCGCTCGACTCGGCCCTGCGCGGCTTCCTTGAGTCCAACGCCGAGAAGCGGGGCCTGGCGTGAGCGGTCCCCTGCGCGACGACTTCCGCGAGATCCTGCGGCTGGTGCGGCCCGACGCTCGGGTGCTGGACGTCGGCTGCGGCGAGGGCGAGCTGCTGGAGTTGCTGACGCGCGAGAAGAACGTCGACGGCCAGGGGCTGGAGCTGTCTTCCGAGGGCGTCGGCGCCTGCCTGGCGCGTGGGCTGGCGGTGGTGCAGGGCGACGCCGATCGCGACCTCGACCACTTTCCGACCAAGGCCTTCGACTACGCCATCCTGTCCAAGACCCTGCAGCAGGTGCGCGATCCCAAGCACGTGCTCTCCGAACTGTTGCGGATCGCCGAGCGGGCCGTGGTCTCGGTGCCGAACTTCGGCCACTGGCGAGTGCGGATGGCGCTGATCACCACGGGGCGGATGCCCGAGACCAAGGCCCTGCCCGAGCCCTGGTGGTCGACCCCCAATATCCACCTCTGCACCCTGCGCGACTTCACCTCGCTATGCGCGGATCTGAACCTGCGGATCGACGCCTGCGTCTCCCTGGCGCCGGGAAAACCGCCCCGCCAGATCGACGCCGCGCGCCCGATCGAGAACTGGCGGGCCGAGACCGCCCTCTTCCTGCTTAGCCGCAAGCCAGAGCCGGAGCCCACGCCGGTTCCGCCGACCAAATCGGACCTGTTCGGCTAGACGAGCCTAGAGCAGCCAGGCCGGGGCCGGCCGGCCCGCCGCGGCGCGCAGGCTGATCAGGGCCATGCCGCCTTCGAACAGGCAGTAGGCGGCCACCAACAGCACCGGAGTCTCGACCAGCGCCATCGGATCGGCGATCACCAGCAGCACGGCCAGTGACAAACAGCCGCAGGCGCCGATGAAGGCGACTTTCGAACGCCAGAGCGGGGGGCGTCCCGCGGTCCTTCTGGCGAGGCTCACCAGCACCGCGGCCACCGCCAAGAGTCCCCCGACCAAGAGCGTCATACCTAAGTCCTTACGCTAGAACAGGAATCTCGCGACCACGCGGCCATCATAGGCTTCGTAATCGTCTCGCAATTCGCCCCCGGCCTCGATCGCGAAGTCGAAATATTCGGCTTGGCCGCGAAGGGCCAAGCGCAGAACCGGGCCACCGCCGGAAAGTTCCGGGGCGGCGAGGCTGAAGGAAGGGCCTCCGGCGACGAAGCGGGCGGTCGTGACATCCACCCCGTCGCCGGAGACCTGACGCCAGCCAGCCGTCACTTCCGGAACCCAGACGAAGGCGCTCTCCTCGCCCAGACGCGCCCCGAAGGTGACGCCCGCGAAGGCGCCAAGCTGTGAACTCGAACGTTTATCGATGGCCAGATCCATCGCCGCGCCGCCGCCGCTCTCGGTCCGACTGTCTTCCTTCAGTAGGAAGTAGTCGGCGCTGACCTGAGGCCTGGCGAAGAAGTCGCCGGCCTCGAACAGGTAGCTGGCGTTGGCGTGGACCGCGAAGGTCCCGCCGTTCCAGTCGGATTTCGTGTTCCGCGACAGGCCGCTCGCCGCGTCGGACAGCACCCGCTTGCTCTTCAGCCGGGCGTAACCGCCGGTCGCGCCCAGGTTGACGGTCAGGCCGCCCGCCGTGTCGCGCCAATAGACCCCGGCCGAATAGACCTGGCCGCCCAGGGTCTCGGCGGTGTTGGAGCCCTCGTCCTCGACGTCGACGTTCACGAAGCTGGTCATCAGGCCCAGCGTCCCGACCGTGGTGTCGGGCGCCTCGATCCCGCCGGCCAGCCCGAAGCCGTCGGCCTCGTAGCTGGAGGTCCGGTCGATGTCGCGCTTGACCAGGAAGGCGATCTCCTGCGTCCACAGCCGCAGGCCGTCGCGCGACATCATCGGCTGCTCCTCCTCGATCGCACGGTTGGTGGCGTCCGAGGCGGTCGACAGCACGTTGAACAGGCCGCCCGAATAGTCGGGCAGGAACTGGTCGTAGAGGCCGGCGAAGGTCCCCTCGTCGGTTTTGGCCAGCAGGGCGTCGCGGACGCCGGTGTCGCGGTCGAAATTGGCGAACACCGCATCGTAGGCCGAAGCCTCGGCGGCGTTCAGCCCCGCCTCGGCCGCGGTGCGGCGACGGACGTCGGCGAAGATGGTGTTCTGGGCGGCGTCGACCCGCAGGTCGGCTTTGTAGAGCCAGGGCGTGGAGCTCAGCAGGCTCTGATCCAGGGTTCCGACGGTGAGCGCGCCGGCCTTGATCAGGCTGAAACTGGCGGGCGAGGTCAGCTTGGTGGCGAACCTCAGGCCGAGCTTGGCGCCTGTGGCCACATTGGCCGCCCCCGACACTTTGAGCGTGGTCGACTTGCCGCCCACCGGATCGGCGGTCAGCACCAGTTCGCCGGTGGCGCCCAGGCTCAGGCTGGTGAGGTTCAGGGTTTCCGTGTTGGTGGCGGTCAGCCGGCCCTTGACGATGTTCATGGTCAGTCCGCCGCCGGCGTCGGTCAGGTCGCCGGTCATCCTGGCCCCGCCGTCGATCACCAGGGTGTCGGCGCCGGAGCCGAAAGCCACCTTGCCGTTCAGCACCCCGGCCAGCAGTTCCAGCCGCGCCGCGCCCGAGCCGAACAGCAGGTCGCCGGTGATGGTGGGGGTGATGGTGGTGCTGGCGTTGGCGGCCTGGCGCACCGTGACGCCCGCCGTATTGGCCCGCAGGTCGAGCGCCGTCGCGCTGCCGGTCACCGCCGCGGAATCGCTGGGGGTGATGGTCGCCGAGATGGTGTGGATGTTCTCGATCAGCCGCAGGGAGCCGGCGGAATCGAGGATGGCGGTGGCCGCGCCCTTGGTCCCGGTGATTCCCGCGCTGATCGTGCCCGAATTGCCGAGATAGCCGGCTGAGGCGCCTGCATCGATCTGGATGGCGCGGACGTCGACGGCGTCGGTCGAGGCCGTCGTGGCCTTGATCGTCCCGCCCTCGTTGCGGATCAGAGGCGTGGTCGCCCCGGAGCCTAGGCGCAAGGCGGTGGCGTTGGCCTTGGCCGTATTGGCGGTGACCGAGCCCGAGACGCGCACGCCGCCATCGATGGCGACCTTGCCGCCGAGGCCGCCTAGCTGGATCGCTGTGGACGCCGCGCCGTCATAGACGCCCGCGCTCTGCGCCGTGCCCTTGATGTTGAGGCCGTGGGCGTTGACCCCGGTCCCCCCCAGGCCCAGGCGGATGTCGTGCCCGGCCACGTCGCCCACCAGGATCGCCGGGGCCGTGCCGACCGAGCTGATCGTGCCGGTGGTCTCCGAGGCGTCGGCGATGCCGTCGTCGTCCTCGTCGGTGTCGTTGGCGTCCAGGTTCGCCGGGGGCGCATCGACCACGATGCCGCCGATCACGTCGCCGCGCACCCGCACCGCCGGGCCTCCGATCAGCAGGTCGTCGGCATCCAGCTTGGCCAGGGCCGCGTCGGCCGGGCGGGTGGTGTACCGATAGCCCGTGGCGGTGATGGTGGCGCCCAGGACCAGCTTGCCGCCGACCCCCTGGTCGACCGCGACGCCCACGGCGTCCTTGCCCTGGACCAGGACCGAGGAGAGGATCGCCACGTCGCCGCCCACCGTGCCGACGGTGTGGACACCATAGATCCGGTCGCCGCTGACGGTGATGGCGCCTGCGGTGCGCACCGAGCCGTCGATGGCGGTCTCCACCGAGATCCCCGCCGAACCATTGCCTTCCACGGCGATGGAGCCGCCGGTCATGATGATCTGGCCGTGGAAGGGCTGCGCGCCGGTGACGCGCACGCCGAACCGCCGATTGCCGGTGGCGAACGCGCCGTCATTGTCGCCATCGGCGTCGGCGTCCTTGATCTCCGTGGTCTCGTCGACCTGGATGGAGCCCGCGATCTTCACCTCCGACGTGGTCCCGCCCTGCACCAGTAAGCCGGTGGCGTCGTCGGCGTTCTGGATGATGATCGAACCCTCGTGGGTGACGGCGTGGTTGCTGTTCACGGTGATGGCCGTGCCGGAGGTGAGCTTCACGGAGCCCGCGCTCGTCACCTTGATGCTGTCGGGCGAGCCGCTCGCCGCCGTGGCCGTGGCGATCGCGGTGGTCCGTTCGTTGGTCACCGTCGTTTCGGCGTGGGCCGCGCCCGCCAGCAGGCACAGGGGAGAAGCAGCGGCGAGCAGGACGTGGCGCAGGGGCATGGAGTCTCCGGAAGGTGGCGGACGCCTCCGGAACCATGTTATGGCTGCGACAAGGCGTTATACGTGGCGTAGAAATACGTTTCGTAATTACTGTACATAGCCCGCCCGGGTGTTGCAAGATGGCTGAGCGGGCCGTCGGCGCCCGCGGTCATGGAGTTGAGACAGATGCCAAGAAGCGCGGTTGATCCGGCGCGGGCTGCGGCGACCAAGATCCTGCGCCAGGAGGCGGGGCGCTGGCTGAAGGCCGCGCGCGAAGCCGCCGGCCTGACCCAGGCCGAACTCGCCGTGCGGGTGGGTCTGCGGTACTACACCTTCGTCTCCCAGGTGGAGAGCGGCCTGGGCCGAGTTCCCATCGAGACCCAGGGGGCATGGGCGGAGGCGGTCGGCCTTGATCCCGCCGAATTTGCCCGCACCTTGCTGCGCTACTATGAGCCGGAGCTCTTCCGGCTTCTGTTCGGGGATGCGGCCGAGGATGCGCCCAGCGCGCGTCTGGCCAATCGGGCTTAGGGAACCGCGGGCGCCATGAGCAACGTCGTGCCGTTCACGCCGCGCGCCAGCGCGGGCGGGGGGTGGACCGCTTCCGAACGCGAACGGCTGGCCGACCTGGCCGACCGGCTCTCGGCGGGCGGCGGCAAGGTCGAGGCCGTCTACGGCGTCAGCGACGACGGCGATCCCTGGTGCGTCATCAAGGACGAGAACGAGGAGATCCTGGTCCACATCGCCCGGATCGACGGCCAGTTCGTGATCCACGACGCCGCCGCCGACGCGATCCAGGAAGGCGACACCCTGTGGAGCGCCTGCGACCGCCTGCTGGGTCCCGACTGGCGCGAGCATCGCGGCGATGTCGTGGTCTCGCTGAGCGGACGCCACGCCCAGATCGTCGTCGCCCTGGTGATGGCCGCCACCTTCATCCACGAGGTCGACCACGCCGAGGCCGCGACCGTGCCCAGCCCGCCCGCGACGCCCGTCGCCCTGGGCGCGGCGGCGGCCCTGGCCCCGCTGGCCGCCCAGGCCCAACCCGCCGACGACCTGCGCCACGAACTGCTGGGCGCCCAGGACAACGCCGAAACCAGCGCCGGCCAACCCGCCGACCTGGCGGCGGCCCCGGCCGCGCCCGACGCGCCTCCGGCCACCACCGCGGTGGAATCCGCAACCCTGGCGACCAGCCTGGAAGATCCGGGACGGCTCGATACTCCCGCCGCGCCCGAGGAAGATGTCCAGGTGCTGCGCGGGAGCGCGGGCGCCGACACCCTGCAGGGCGGCGAGGGCCGCGACGAGATCTTCGGCGGCGCCGGCGACGACAGCCTGAACGGCGGCGGCGGCGCCGACACCCTGCACGGCGGCGACGGGAACGACACCCTGCAGGGCGGTGGCGCGGATCCGGGACAGTTCGACCAGCTCGACGGCGGGGACGGCGACGACCAGATCTTCCTGGGCCCCGACGCGGTGGCGACCGGCGGCGGGGGCGCCGACACCTTCGTCTTCTCGGGTCAGGCCGACGCCAACGGCCTGCTGGGCGTCGTGCTCGACTTCGCCCAGGCCCAGGGCGACCGCATCGCCTTCAGCGGCGGGCGGACCTACACGGTGGTGGGTGAACACCAGGAGGCCAATATCCTGGGCGATGTGAACGGCTTCTTCGGCGCCACGGCGACCTTGCCCCTGCCGGGCCTGCGGGTCGATGTCGATCTGAACGGCGACGGCGTCGCCGACGGCCACCTGATGCTGGGCCGACCCGGCGGATCGGCGCCGCCTGAAGCGGCAAAGCCCCCCGAAGGCGGATGGCACGGCGAGCTCTCGGCCTCCAGCCTCTATGCCGTCCGGCCGCCGCCCCCCGGCGACTTCACCGGATAGACCCCCAGCGCCTCAGGCCCGGCGGCGCACCCGAGCCTCGCCGGACGAATTGACCCCCGATCGAGTCGCCGACTAGGTTGCCGACCGAGGGCCGATCAAGCGGCCGCCGGTTTCCCACGCCCCAGGCCGACCCATGATCCACGCCGCCAAGGCCCTCGCTTGCGGGCTGATCCTGTCCCTCGGCCTGAGCCTTTCCCCCGCCCACGCGAAGCCACCCGTCGCCACCGGCTCTGGCGGCGCGGCCGCAACGATCAGCGAACAGGCTTCGCGCTCGGCGATGATCATCCTGAACAAGGGCGGCAACGCCATCGACGCCGCCGTGGCCGCGGCGGCCACGCTGGGCGTCACCGATCCCTTCAGCTGTGGGATCGGCGGGGGTGGCTTCATGGTCATCTACCTCGCCAAGGAAAACCGCGTGATCACCATCGATCACCGTGAAATGGCTCCAGCCGCCTTCACGCCGGCTGTGTTCCAGGCGAACGGCGCGCCGATCGACTTCGACACGGCGGTCGCCAGCGGCGCCTCGGTGGGCGTGCCGGGCACGGTGCGCGGCTGGCACGAGGCGCTGGAACGCTACGGCGTCATGTCGTTCGACCAGGTCCTCGCGCCGGCCATCCAGGTGGCGACCGCGGGCTTTCAGGTCACGCCGACGTTCCACCGGCTGGTGGCCGAAAACGAGGCGAAGTTTCAGAACTTCTCGACGACCAGCGCCCTCTATCTGAGGAACGGCAGGGCGATCCCGGCGGGCGCCATCCTGCGCAATCCCGACCTCGCCAGGGCGTATCGCGCAATCGCAGCCGATGGTCTCGACGCATTCTACCGGGGGCCGATGGCGCAGGCGATCGTCGACGCGGTCAACCGCCCGCCCCTCGCCGCCGGCAAATCGGTCCGCCCTGGAGCGATGACGCTGGCCGATCTCGCCAACTATGAAGCCCGCATCCGCCAGCCGGTGCACAGCACCTATCGCGGCTACGACCTCTACGGCATGCCCCTGCCCAGCAGCGGCGGCGTAACCGTCGCCGAGGCCCTGAACATCCTCGAGACCTTCGATCTGAAATCCATGGACCGCGCCAGTGCGGAGCATGTCTACCTCGAGGCGAGCCGTCTGGCCTTCGCCGACCGCAATGCCTACCTGGCTGATCCCGAATACGTGGACGCGCCCGTCCAGGGCCTGCTCTCCAAGGCCTATGCCAGGCAGCGCGCCGCTCTCATCGATCCGCGCTCGGCGGCGAAGGATGTCGCCCCCGGCGACCCCTACGCGTTCCAGAGCGACCAGAGCATCCCGCTGCGCCCGCCGGGCGCGCGACAGCCCGTGGAAAGCGCGCACACGACGCACCTGACCGTGTCCGACAAGGACGGAAATGTGGTCGCCTACACCTTCACGATCGAATCCTGGGGCGGCAGCGGCATCGTGGTGCCGGGCTACGGCTTCCTGCTGAACAACGAGATGACGGACTTCGACTTCACCGGTCCGCGGCCGAACGTGCCGGAGGCGGGCAAGCGGCCCCGCTCCAGCATGGCTCCGACGATCGCGCTCAAGGACGGCAAACCGGCCTTCACGATCGGCAGCCCCGGTGGCGCGACCATCATCACCACGGTGCTCCAGTCCATCGTCAACCACATCGACCTTGGCATGCCCATGGAGCAGGCGATCGACGCGCCGCGCATGAGCGAGCGGAACGGGACGGCGATCTCGGTCGAGCCGGGTTTCGCGCAGGGCGCACGGGCGAAGGCCTTGGAGCAATTCGGCCACAGGTGGGAGGACAGGCCCGAGGAGATCGGCGCGGCCAGCGCCATCGTGTTCCATCCCGACGGCGCCGTCACGGCGGTGAGCGAAGGCAAGCGCCACGGCGTCGGCACGGCAATGGTGCAGCGTCCGGCGCGCTGAGCCCTATCCCGCGATGGCGGCGGCGTCTCGGTCGCCGGTGCGGATGCGCAGGGCCTGTTCCAGGTCGAGGACGAAGATCTTGCCGTCGCCGATCTTGCCGGTATTGGCCGTCCGGGCCACCGCCTCCATCACCGTGTCGAGGATGTCGGTGGGCACGGCGATCTCAAGCTTCACCTTGGGCAGCAGCTTCACCTCGTATTCGGCGCCGCGATAGACCTCGGTCTTGCCGCGCTGGCGCCCGTAGCCGCGGACCTCGGTGACGGTCAGGCCCGAGGCTCCGGCCTCGGTGACGGCCTCGAGGACCGCGTCCAGGCGGCTGGGCTTGATAACCGCGACGATCATTTTCATGGCGCTGGCTCCGCGAAGCGACTGTGGCTTCGAAGCTAGGGCGCCGCGCGGCAGGCTCCAAGGCCTGAGCTAAGGATCGCGCCGAGGCGCCCGGGAAGCAGGCGCCCGGTTGGCGGGCAGCGGGGCCAGGGCGGGGCGCGCCACCCGAGCCCGCGCCCGGGCGGGCTTGGCCTTGACCGCAAAGGTCTGCTTGACCGCCTCGGTGAGCACCAGGCCCGCGAACCGCGGCCAAAGCCGGGAGCCGGCCTGCTCGAAGGCCTCGGCCCAGCCGGACATCCAGGGGACCGGCGGCACATAGAGCGCCCGGGTCCAGCCCGTGGGCTCCAGTTCAGCCTCACGCAACAGATCGGCCAGCTGGCCGCGGGTATAGGGGCGGCCGTGGCCGAAGGGGGTCTTCTCGGCGTTGGCCCACAGGCCGTTGCGCGCGGCGGTGACCACGATCACCCGGCCTGAAGGCGCCAGCACCCGCCACACCTCGCGCATCAGGGCCAGCGGATCGGGGCTCTCCTCCAGGGCGTGGACCGCCAGGATGCGGTCGAAGAAGGCGTTGGGGAACGGCAAGCTGTCCTCATCGGTCAGGCAGGCCAGGTTGGCGGCGTCCGCCGGCCAGATCTCGACGCCCTGCTGGGCGGGCATGGCCGCCACCACCCGGCGCGCCGCCGCGCGGGCGCCGCCCAGGAACGGGATGGCGTAGCCCAGGCCCAGCAGGTCCAGGCCCTGGGCGTCGTCCCAGGTCTCCAGCACCTTGCGGCCCACCATCTCGCGCGCCGCGCGGCCCAGCGGCGTGGCGTAGAATTCGCGCAGTTCCAGGACGTCGCGGCGCATGGGGCCTATGCTCGACTTGCGGGTCGCCCGACCCTAAATGCCAGGGACCCGTACACGAAGTCTTTCGAGAGGCCGCCATGACGATCACCGTGCATCAATTCCCCTGCCTCTCGGACAACTACGGCTTCCTGGTCCGCGACGACGCCACGGGCCTGGCCGCCTGCGTCGACACCCCCGACGCGGCCGCCATCCTGCGCGAGCTGGACAAGGTCGGCTGGAAGCTCGACCTGATCCTCAACACCCACTGGCATCCCGACCATGCCGGCGGCAACGCCGACATCGTGGCGGCCACCGGCGCGACCGTCGTCGGCCCCAAGGAGGTGGAGCGGATCGGCAAGGCTCCCGACCGCGAGGTTGCGCATGGCGACGTGGTCAAGCTGGGCGAGACCGCGTTCCAGGTGCTGGATTCCGGCGGCCACACCCTGGGTCACATCGCCTATTTCGACTCGGCCGACCACGTGGCCTTCGTCGGCGACACCCTGTTCGCGCTCGGCTGCGGACGGCTGTTCGAGGGCACGCCGCAGCAGATGTGGGCCAGCCTCCAGCGCCTGGCGAACCTGCCCGATGACACCACCGTCTATTGCGCCCACGAATACACCGCCTCCAACGCTCGCTTCGCCCTCTCGGTGGATGACGATCCGGCGTTGAAGGCCCGGGCCGCGGAGATCTTCGCCGCTCGCGAGCGGGGGGAGTGGACCGTGCCCACCACCATCGGCCTGGAAAAGGCCACCAACCCCTTCCTGCGCGCGCCCCTGCTGCGTCCCGGCGTACCCGAGCACGAGGCCTTCGCCGCCGTCCGCGCCGCCAAGGACAGCTTCAAGGGGTGACCGCCGCACCCCGCCCGAAGCCGCGCGGCTCGCGCCGGACCCTGACCCACGCCAACCTGGTCGCGCTCGGCGCCGAGCGGCTGGCCGATCTCGCTCTCGAGCTGGCGGACGAACAGCCGGTGGTGAAGCGCCGCCTGCGCCTGGAGCTGGCCGCCGCCGCCGGCCCCGACGTCCTGGCCGCCGAGATCGACAAGACCCTGGCGACCATGGCCAGCCGCCGCGGCCGGGTGCCGTGGCGCAAGTACAAGGCTCTGGTCCTCGACCTTGACCTGCAGCGCCGCCTGATCGCCGGTCAGCTGGCCAAGGAGTCGCCGGCGCTCGCCTTCGACCTGCTGGGGCGTTTTCTCGCGATCGCCGAGGATGTCCTGGACCGGGTGAAGGACGCGCGGGGAGAAGTGGCCAAGGTGTTCGCCGTCGCGGCCCGCGACCTGGGCGACCTCATTCCAAACGCCGGAATCGCGCCACCGGCCCTGGCCCAGTTCGCGCTGAAGGCCCTAGGCGACCTTGAGCCACGCCTGGCTGTGGCCGTGCTCGCCGGCGTGATCCAGGGGCTCGATCCCGCAGCGGTCACGTGGCTGCGCCAGGCGGTGGCCGAGCTTGACCCTCGTGGTCCGAGCGCGCGCACCCACCTGCGCCTGGCCAGCCAGATGCTGGCCGACGCGGCCGGCGACGTGGCCGGATATGCAGCGACCCTCTCGCCTCGCGAGACGGCGACCCCCTGGGGCGCGGCCCAGATCGGAAGCCGCCTGCTCACGGTCGGCCGTCCGGAGGAGGCCCTTGCGGTCCTCGAGGCGGGCGCGCCGTCGAACTTGGCTCTCGAGCCGCCCTACGGCAAAGGCCTGCCGCCCCTGCTCCGCCTCCCCGGCGGTCCCGAGTGGATGGCCGCCTATGAGGCCGGACTGGAGGCAACCGGCCGCAAGGACGACGCCCAGGCCCTGCGCTGGGCGGCGTTCGAGACCGCGCTCTCCGCGCCGCACCTGCGGGCCTATCTGAAGCGGCTGTCCGACTTCGACGACGTGGTCGCCGAGGATCGCGCCCTCGCCCTGGCCATCGAATTCCCCGACGCCACCCAGGCGCTGGACTTCCTGACCGTCTGGCCCGCCGTGAACCTGGCGGCGCAGCTCGTGTTCGCGCGTTCGGCGACGTTGGACGGTGGCCGGGTCGAAGCCATGGAGCGTGCGGCCCAGGCGCTCGAGGCCCGCCATCCCCTGGCGGCCACCCTGGTGCGGCGCGCCATCATCGAGGCGGCGGTCCGCAGCCGTCCGACGGAATGGCGCGAACTGGTGAAGCATCAGGCCGCCGCCAACGAGAGCCTGGAGAGCCAGATCGCCGACTGGGGCGCGGTCGATCCCCCGGCGCGCTTCCGCGAGCGCGTGCGCCGGATGGTCTAGGAGGGGTCGGGGGCCATCTGGGCCCGCCAGCTTTCGGGCAGGTTGAAGCGCACCGCAGGCTTAGGGGGCTCTGGAAGTGTCTCTGCTGGCGCGGAAATGGGGGTCACCGCGACCGGCGCGGCCTGCGCCACCTGGACGGGCGGCGGCGGCGGATCGCTGCGTTCCGCCATCTGCTGCGGCGGCCCGTAGCAGCCGTTGGCCGAGGCGAAGCCCTTCAGATAGGCCCGGCGAAGCTGGCCGGCCTCGCGGGCCTCGCGCACCTTCTGGTCCTGTCGCGACGCCCCGGTCAGCCGGCGCACCACGCCGCGGAACGGGATGACGTCGCGGGTGACGTCGGCCAGGGCGCCCAGCACCAACGTGCGGCCGCCCGACTTCGGCGGCGCCGCGCCGTCTCCGCGGTCCGGGCCCAGCGCGGCCTCCAGCGGGGCGATCATCGCCGCCAGCTCGGCGCAGCTCGCCTTCTGCGGATCGAGATAGGGCGCTTCCTGCGCCCCGGTCAGGGACTTGGGCACCTCGTCCCGCATGAGGTTGACGTCGCGCAGAGGCGCCAGCAACGCGCCCTGCAGGCTGGCCTGGCTGGCCTCGTCCGACGTGCGCGGTTGCGCGGTCTGGGCATCGACCGTGGTCGCGCCCAGAAGGGCCGCTCCAGCGCATCCGACGCCGACGATCCAGCGTCTCGGCCGCTTCCGCATTGTCCGATCCCGCATCTGCTTCGAGGTCCCGGCTCTCGCCGCGACACCTCCATTTTGACCTTCCACAGCTAATGAGCGCCGCAATCGCCGGTGGGTTTCATGGAACACGTCTTTCGTGAAGATCGGCGTGAATTTGGAATTTCCGGATTCACCAATGCAGCGAATTCACTAATTCGAGGATCGCGGCGCGGTTAGGCTTCCTGTCGAAGGAGACACCCCATGTCCGACACCGATAGCCGCCGCCAACGCGCCCTGCGCCGGGCCGACGCCAAGCTGAGCTTCCTCATCCATCTGGCCTGCTTCGTGGTCTTCTTGGCCGGCCAGGCCGCTATGGAGCTGCTCCTCTGGCCCGATCGCATGACGCTCCAATGGACCGTCATGGGCTGGGGGACGGGCGTGCTGATCCACGGCCTGGCGGCCTATGTCCCATTCGACTCCCTGCGGGAGCGGATGCAGCAGGCGGAACTGCGGCGCGAAGACGTTTAGGGCAGCAGCACCACGTGGTCCGGCAACTCGTTCGGATTGTCCCCCGCCCGGGCCGGGAAGTGCTGCGCCAGGATGTCGACGCATAGGCTTATCGCGGCCTCGAAACCTTCGGCCCGACGGTCGGCCTTGAAGCCCTCCATCAGCCGCGCCATCGCCGCGTCCCAGACCTGGCGGTCGACCTTGGCGGCGATGCCGTCATCGGCGATCAGCTCGGCCATGTGCTCGTCGATGGAGACATAGATCAGCACCCCGGTCCGCTCGCGGGTGGATTGCAGGCTCTTGGCCAGGAACTGCTCGCTGGCCCGACGCCGCACCCGGTGGCGCTTTAGCGCCCGGGGCGTCAGCAGGCGGCGCACCGGCGGCAGGGCCGCCAGGATCGCGACCACCACGAACAGGACGCCCTGCAGCAGGATGGCTCCGGTGAGCGCCGAGCGTACGGCGGTCGTCGCGATGTCGGACATCTGAGCCGCCGTCCAGCCCTGACCGAGCTCCGGCGCGGCGACCTGGACTCCCGCCGCCAGCAGCAGGGCCGGGGCGACCAGGGCGGCCACCGCCGCCCAGGCCAGGGGAACTTCCAGATATTCCGAGCTCTCCTGCGCCACCACGCAGTAGATTTCGCCCGAGGTGCGGGCCTCTCCCTGGCGGACGGCCGCCTGGATGCGGGCCCGGTCGGTCTCGTTCAGCATCTCACCAACTCCCCGACGCGCCGCCGCCGCCGCCCGAACCGCCGCCGCCGGAGAAACCGCCGCCGCCGAAGCCGCCGCTCGAGCCGCCCCCGCTCCAACCGCCGCCGCCCCGGCTGCTGTTGGACAGGATCAATGGCAGCAGCCACCAGAGCCCGCCGCTGCGCCGCTGGCGACGGCCGAACAGTCCGAAGACACCGCCCAGCACCCAGAACAGGATGAACAGGATGAAGATCAGCGGCGGGCCGCCGGAGCCGCCCGCCTCCTGCCTGGCCGGCGCCGCCGCCGCCACGGCGGCCTTGGCCTCGTCGTCGGGCAGGGACAGCTGCTGCATGATGGCGCGCGTCCCGTCGACCACGCCCTCCTCCATCTTGCCGCTCTTGAAGGCCGGCAGGATGCGTTGCTGGATGATCAGGCTGGCGAGCGCATCGGTCAGCACCGGCTCCAGGCCGTAGCCGACCTCGATGCGGACCTTCCGGGCGGTGGGCGCGACGACCAGGATCGTCCCGTCGTCCCGCGCCTTGTCGCCGATCCCCCAGGTGCGCAGCAACTGGTAGCCGTAGTCCTCGATCTCATAGCCCTGCAGGTCGGGGACGGTGGCCACCACCAGCTGGCGGCCGGTCTTGGCCTCCAGGTCGGCGAGCTCGGCCGTGAGCTGCTGCTCGGCGCTGGGTGACAACAGGTTGGCGCCGTCGACCACCCGGCCGGTCAGCGGCGGGAACTTGGGCGCGGCCGAAACCGCGCCCGCCGAGACCACCAGGAGCGCGAGCGCGCCCAGGACCGCGAAGAAGGCCCGCGGTCCCTTCATCAGGGTCATTGGGCCGGCGCGGGCGCCGGCGCCGGGGCGGCCGGGGCGGCGTTGGTCCCGAAGTTGACGCTGGGCGCGGTCTGGGCCGCGGGACTGGCCTTGAAGGTCTCCATCGGCTTGGCCCAGCGATGCACGGTCCCGGCCCATAGGGCGCCGGGGAAGGTGCGGATCTCGGTGTTGTAGTCGCGGACCGCCTCGTTGTAGTCGCGCCGCGCTATGGTGATGCGGTTCTCCGTGCCTTCCAGCTGGCTCTGCAGGGCCATGAAGTTCTGGTTCGACTTCAGGTCCGGATAGGCCTCCTGGATCATCATCAGCCGCCCCAGCACGCCCGACAGGCGGTCCTGAGCCTCGGCATAGGCCTGGAAGGCCGCCGGATCGGTGATGGTCGAGGCGTCGACCTTGACCTGGGTGGCCGAGGCGCGGGCCTCGGTGACCTCGACCAGGACCGACTTCTCCTGGGCGGCGTAGCCCTTCACCGTCTCCACCAGGTTGGGGATCAGGTCGCTGCGGCGCTGGTACTGGTTCTGGACCTCGGCCCACTGGGCCTTGGCCCGTTCGTCCTTGGTCGGGATCGTGTTGACGCCGCAACCGGCGATCAGGACTGGCGCCAGCACCAGCAGGGCCAGGCGTGCGAAGCGATTGCTGAGTTTGGACAAGGACGAACTCCCCAGAACGTGTCAGCCAGGTTCGCCTGGCCCGTGAATAATTGGCCTGTGCTTCGTTCCTGCGCAATGACTCCGAGTCCGGGGGCTCGTCACAGTGGCGCTGGCGGCCCGCCTGGGCCCGGTGGTGAACCTGGGCCTGGCCCTAGACCGCCCCGCGGTTGACCGGGGCGGGGTCGGCGCGATCCACGTGTTCCGCCGCGGCCAGGGGCTTCAGCCCGAACAGGGGCCGCAGCACGTTCACCCGCCGGACGATCTCATAGGTGGCGAAGCAGGCGGCGAAGGTGCCGGCGATCAGGATCGCGGCCTCCAGTGCCTGGTTCATGCCCAACTGGGCCAGGTAATGGCCTGCCACCACGATGAAGGTCTGGTGGACGATGTAGAACGGGAACACGCCGAGCGTCAGATAGGTGAGGACCGGCCCGCCGCGGGTCAGGTGCTTGCCGCCGAAGCCCAGCACCGCGGCGATGGCGAACCACTGGTCCAGGGCGAAGGCGGTCTGGCGGGCGATCTCGCCCGGGCTGACCTCATTGGTGTCCGGCAGGAACCAGCTCAGGGCGGCATAGGCGCCGTAGCTTGCGATCGCCAGCAGCAGGGCCGGCCAGCGCAGGGCGATGAACCGAGACTTGAGGACCTCGGACTTGGCGATCAGGAAGCCCAGCAGGAACACGCCGAATGAGACCGCGTGGTTATACCAGTCGTCGATCAGGGCGTGGGTCACCTCGAACATCGGGAACAGGGTGGCGCGCAGGACGACCAGGGCCAGGACCGGCCAGACCAGCAGGCCCCAGCCGTCCAGGGCTCTCTCGACACCGCGGTCGAGGGTGGCCACGAGACCGCGGCCCCACTTCAGCGCCGCCGCCAGGATCAGGCTGTAGAGGAACAGATAGACCACGAACCACATGTGATTGTAGGTCGGCGTGATCAGCGGCTCGCCGCCCGGCCGCCAGTGGCCGCTGGCCGTGACGTATTTGCCGTAGAACTCGGCGAACGAGCCGGCATAGGCCAGCTTCTCGACGATCTCGTAATAGGTCTGCGGCGGCACGATCACGAACACGGCCAGCAGGATGGGCGGCAGCAGGCGCGCGGTTCGCGCCCTGGCCAAGCCGCCCGCGCTCAGCTTGTCGGCCATGAACCGCGTGGCGGCTCCGGACACCAGGAACAGCAGGGTCAGGCGCCAGGGATTGGTCAGCCACATCAGGGGCTGCAGCCACTCCACCGGATGGGGCGATTTCACGTGGAAGTCCCAGGGCACGTAGAACATGCCCACGTGGTAGAGAATCAGCAGGAAGAACGCGCCGACGCGGATCCAGTCGAGGTCGGGACGGCGCTCTGAAGAGACGGACGGGGACACGGCATCACCCTATGCGGAAGTTCGATGTTCGACCATCGGCGGGCGGGATTGCTCATGGAAGGCGCCTCGGGGCGTACGGCGCCGGGCGGGTGACCGGCGGAGCGGACAGGTGACGAACGGCGATCAATCCGGGACGGACGGGATCTTCTGGCGCGCCGTGCCGCTGTTCGCCGCCGCCATCGTCGCGCTGAACATCATAAACACCTTCACCTCGATCCACGACGATCCCGAAACGCCTTGGATCTACTTCGCGGTGGGCCAGGGGACGAGTGCGATCACCGCCGTAGCGTCCATGTGGATCCCCTGGCTGGCCTATCGCACGGCTCCGGTCGACAGCCGGCCGCGCTGGCGTGTCCTGGTCGTGCATGCGGCGGGCCTGGTGGCCTTCTCGGCCTTCCACGTGATGGGCTTCTATCTGCTGCGCATGGCGATCTTTCGCCTGCTGGACCTGCCCTACGGCTACGACCTGGCGGGCCGATTCATCTACGAACTGCGCAAGGACGCCTTCGGCTACGTGGTCGGCACGGCGGCCTTCTGGGGGATGACCCGACTCTACGGCCAGGCGCCGCCGACCCCCGCCTCGCCCGCGACGTTCGACATTCGCGACGGCGCCAGGGTGATCCGGGTCGCCCTGGCCGATATCCTCGCGGTGTCGTCGGCCGGCAACTATGTCGAGTTCGCGCTCGCCGACGGCCGCAAGCCGCTGATGCGCTCGTCGCTCTCGGCGGTCGAGGCCGAGCTCGGCCCCCGGGGCTTCGTGCGCACCCACCGTTCCTGGCTGGTCAATGTCGCCCGCGTCACAGAGTTGCGGCCCGAGAAATCCGGCGACTATTGCGTGGCCCTGGGGCCGGTCGAGGCCCCTCTGTCGCGCCGATTTCCCGAGGCCCTGGCCCGTCTGCGCGCCGGTTGACCGTTTATCCGGTAGATACCGGATTAGAATAGCTGTATATACAGAATGATGCTCTCCACGACCGAGATGGGCCGGCTCTGTTTCGGCCATCGCAGCCGCCGCGCCGCCCGCGCCGTGACGCGGGCGTTCAACCTGCGCCTGCGACCGCTTAACCTGCAGATCACCCAGTTCATCCTGCTGGGCGCCATCGCCAGGGGGCAGGACCAGTCCATCGCGGCCATGGCCGACTATGTCGACGTCGAGGCCTCCGCCCTGCTGCGGAACCTCCGGCTCCTGGAGCAGCGCGGCCTGATCGAGAGCGAGGGCGGACGCGGGCGCAAGGGCCGCCGCTTCTCGATCACCCAATCGGGCCTCGACCTGATCACCGCCGGCGTGCCCCTCTGGGTGGACGCCCAGGCCGACCTCGCGCGCGCGCTCCACGGAACCGCCGCCCAGACCCACGCCGCCCTGGCCGACCTGGAACAGGCCGCCCAGGCCATGGCCAAACTCGAAAGGTAGAGTGATGCGTAGAATCGTCGTGACCGGACTGGGCGTGGTCTCGCCCCTGGGAACCGGAACCGAGATCGCCTGGAGCCGGCTGATCGCCGGACGCTCGGGCCTGTCGCGTATCCCGGAGGATCTCGCCCCCGACGTCCCCGCCCAGGTGGCCGGGCAGGTCAGGGACAAGGCGGCCGACCCCGAGGGCGGATTCGACCTGGACGCCGCGGTCCCGGGCAAGGACCAGAAGAAGATGGACCGGTTCATTCAGTTCGCCCTGGCCGCCGCCGACGAAGCCATCGCCCAGGCCGCCTGGGCGCCGGCCACCGCCGCCGAGCAGGAAGCCACCGCCACGGTGATCGCCACCGGCATCGGCGGCTTCCCCGCCATCGCCGAGGCGGTTCGCATCACCGATGCGCGCGGCGTGCGGCGGCTGTCGCCCTTCACCGTTCCCTCCTTCCTGGCCAACCTCGCCTCGGGCTGGGTTTCCATCCGCCATGGGTTCAAGGGGCCGCTGGGGGCGCCGGTCACGGCCTGCGCCGCCGGAGTCCAGGCGATCGGCGACGCCGCCCGGATGATCCGCGCCGGCGAGGCCGACATCGCCATCTGCGGCGGGGCCGAGGCCACCATCGACCGGGTCAGCCTGGGCGCCTTCGCCGCCGCCCGCGCCCTGGGCTCGGCCTTCAACGACACGCCGGAGAAAGCCTCGCGCCCGTTCGACCAGGCCCGCGACGGCTTCATCATGGGCGAGGGCGCCGGCATCCTGGTGATCGAGGAGCTGCAGCACGCCCTGGCGCGCGGCGCCACGCCCATCGTCGAGCTGGTCGGCTACGGCACCAGCGCCGACGCCTTCCACCTGACCGCCGGCCCCGAGGACGGCGAGGGCGCGGCCCGCGCCATGCGCACGGCCCTGAAACAGGCCGGGGTCGAACCCTCAGCCGTCGGCCACCTCAATGCGCACGCCACCTCCACTCCCGTGGGCGACAAGGGCGAACTCGCCGCGGTCAAGGCGGTGTTCGGGACCGGCAAGGGTCCGGCGATCAGCTCCACCAAGTCGGCCACCGGTCACCTGCTGGGCGCGGCGGGCGGGCTGGAGGCGGTGTTCGCCATCCTCGCCCTGCGCGATGGCGTCATCCCCCCGACTCTCAATCTCGAAAACCCCGATGAGGCGGCCGAGGGCCTCGACCTGGTGGCGCTCACCGCCCGCAAGGCCGATCTCGACTATGTTCTCTCCAACGGCTTCGGCTTCGGCGGGGTCAACGCCAGCGTGCTTTTCAAGCGCTGGGAGGGTTAGGGCGGGGCGTCACGGCGGTCCAAAGTGGTTGACAGGCCTGCCTATGGCCCTTAAGGACCGCCGCTCGTTTTCGACCCCGGAGCTATTCACGTGAAGCGGACTTTCCAACCGTCCCGACTGGTGCGCGCTCGCCGTCACGGTTTCCGTTCGCGGATGGCCACGAAGAACGGCGCCAAGATCGTGGCTCGTCGCCGCGCCAAGGGCCGCAAGCGCCTGACCGCCTAAGACTCATCGGTCTTTAGGATAAGGTGTCGGCATGACCGGCGCCGCCCCGCCCATCGAACGCCTGAAAAAGCGCGCCGATTTCCTCGCCGCCGCGCGCGCGCCCTCCTGCGCCCGCGGCGCGGTGGTGCTGCAGGCCCGCGACCGGGCCGATGAAACTCCGCTCATCCGTGTTGGCTTCACCGCGACCCGCAAGGTCGGCGGCGCCGTGGTCCGCAACCGGGCCAAGCGGCGGATGCGCGAGGCCGCGCGGGTGCTTTTGCCGCAGCTCGCCAAACCCGGCCACGACTACGTATTGATCGCCCGCGGCGGCGCGCCGAGCCGTCCCTGGTTGCGTTTGCTTGACGATGTGAAAAGCGCGCTGATAAGCCTCGCGGCCGAAAGCGACGTCCCGTCCCGCGCTGATAAGCGCGCCCCCTCCCCTTCCGCCTGAGCGCGCGTCCTTATGCAAGACAACAACAACCGCAACACGATCATCTTCGTGGTCAGCGCGGTCATTATTCTGATCGTCTACCAGATCTTCGTGCTGGATCCGGCGTCCAAGCGCCGTAGCGCCGAACTGGGGAGACAGAAGGCCGCCGCGGCCCAGGTCGCCGACGTCGCCGCCAAGCCGGGCGCCCTGCCGAGCGCCGCTCCGGGAACCGTGGTCGTGTCGCGCCAGGAAGCCGCCGCCGCCAGCGCCCGGGCGCCGATCGACAGCCCGGCCCTCTCCGGTTCGATCTCTCTGCGCGGGGCGCGGATCGACGACCTGTTCCTGAAGGACTACCGCGTCAGCATCGAGAAGACCTCGCCGCCGGTGGAGCTGCTGCGCCCCGAGGGCGCGCGCCACGCCTTCTTCGCCGAGTTCGGCTGGACCGGCGCCAACCTGCCGGGCCTGCCAAATGCGGGCACCGTCTGGCAGCTGGTCGAGGGGGCCACCCTGGCGCCCGGCAAGCCGCTGGTGCTTCGCACCTCAAACGGGGCGGGCCTGACCTTCACCCGAAAGATCGAGGTCGACGACCGGTTCATGTTCACCGTCACCGACACCGTGGCCAATCTCGGCGCGGGTTCGGTGGTTCTGGCGCCTTACGCCTCGGTGCAGCGCCAGGGCGTGCCGGAAGACCTGGGCAAGAACCAGATCGTCCACGAGGGCGCCATCGGCATGCTGGACGGCAAGCTGCAGCAGGTGAAGTACGGCAAGTGGCTGAAGGAGGGGGGGCCGTCGCTCACCTCCACCGGCGGCTGGACCGGCATCACCGACAAGTACTGGCTGGCGGCGCTCATTCCCGACCAGACCGAGAAGGTGCAGACCCAATACCGGGTGACCAAGGCCGCGGGCGGCCTGGACATCTTCGAGGCCAACTATGTGGGCCAGCCGCACGTCATCGCGCCGGGCCGCCAGATCAGCGAGACCACCCGCCTGTTCGCCGGCGCCAAGACCGTGCCGGTCCTGAAGGACTACGAGGCCAAGCTGGGCGTGCCGCGCTTCGACTGGGCGGTGGACTGGGGGAACTTCTGGTTCATCACCCGCTATATGTTCGCCTTCCTCGACTTCATCTTCCGCCAGGTCGGGAACTTCGGCATCGCCATCCTGCTGCTGACCGTCGCGGTGAAGATCGTCTTCTTCCCGCTGGCCAATAAGAGCTACGAGTCGATCACCAAGATGAAGAAGGTGCAGCCGCAGATCGAGGCGCTGCGCACGAAATACAAGGATGACCCGGCCAAGCAGCAACAGGAGCTGATGGCCCTCTATCAGACCGAGAAGATCAACCCGCTGACCGGCTGCCTGCCCATGCTGGTCCAGATCCCGGTCTTCTACGGGCTCTACAAGGTGCTGACGGTCACCATCGAGATGCGGCACGCGCCGTTCGTCGGATGGATCCAGGACCTGTCGGCCAAGGATCCCCTGACCATCTGGAACCTGTTCGGCCTGTTCCCCTACGATCCGGCGACCCTGCCCCTGATCGGCGGCATCCTGAACTCCGACTTCCTGCACCTGGGCCCGCTGGCCCTGCTCTATGGCGTGACCATGTGGTTCTCCACCGCCATGAACCCGCCCGCGCCCGACCCCGTGCAGCAGAAGATCTTCCAGTTCATGCCCATCATGTTCACCTTCATCATGGCGCCCTTCGCGGTGGGCCTCCTGCTGTACTGGTGCTGGTCGAACGTGCTGACCGTGCTGCAGCAGTACGTGATCATGCGCCGCTTCAAGGTGGACAATCCCATCGACCAGATCATCGGCAAGCTGACCGGGAAAGCAAAGGCCGCCGGGTGACCGACACCGGAGACTTCGACGAGGACGAACTGGAAGCCGGCCGGGTGCTGTTCGCCCGCGAGGCCAGCTTCCTGATGGGCGCCGTGGCCATCGACGGCCTGCCCGCGCCCGATCTCCCGGAAGTCGCCTTCGCCGGCCGCTCCAATGTGGGCAAATCGTCGCTGATCAACGGCCTGGTGGGCCACAAGAAGCTGGCGCGCGCCTCCAACGAGCCCGGCCGCACCCGCGAGGTGAACTTCTTCGTCCTGGACGACCGCCTGCGCCTGGTCGACCTGCCCGGCTACGGCTGGGCCAAGGCCTCGAAGGCGACGGTGAAGAAGTTCCAGAACATGGGCCGCGACTATCTGCGCGGCCGCCCGAACCTGAAGCGCGCCTATCTGCTGATCGACGCGCGCCACGGGCTGAAGGAGGTCGACAAGGAGCCCATGGACGCCTTCGACAAGGCGGCCGTCTCCTACCAGATCATCCTGACCAAGGCCGACAAGATCAAACCGTCCGAGGTCGAGGCCATGGTCGCCAAGACCCAGGCGGCGATCGCCAAGCGCCCCGCCGCCTTCCCGCGGGTCCTGGCCACGTCGTCGGAAAAGGGCACGGGCCTGCCCGAGCTGCGCGCCGAGATCATGGCCGCCTGCGGGATCACGCTCACCTAGCGGCAGGCTTTCCCTACCCTACGTCACCGTGGAAGATGGGCCTGAAACCAACCAGGGCCCGCCACCATGCTCACCACCGCCGGCCGCACGGCCTATGACGCCGATCTCGACTCCTTCCGCGACCAGGTCCGCAAGGTGTTCGACAAGATCCTCCACCCTCACCTCGACCGCTGGGAGGAGGAGGGCATCGTCGATCGCGACTTCTGGCTGGCCTATGGCGAGGCGGGCCTGCTCTGCCCGCAGGTTCCGGCCGAATATGGCGGTCTGGGCCTCGACTACCGCTACAACGCCATCATCGGCGAGGAACTCGCCTATGCGGGCTGTTCGGCCGGCGTCACCCTGCAGTCGGACATCACCGTCGACTACCTCATCAACTACGGCTCAGAGGAGCAGAAGGCCCGGTGGCTGCCGGGCATGGTCTCGGGCGAGGTGATCACCGCCATCGCCATGACCGAGCCCGGAACCGGGTCGGACCTCCAGGGGGTCAAGACCACCGCCAAGCGGGACGGCAACCACTATGTCGTCAACGGCTCGAAGACCTACATCACCAACGGCCAGAACGCCGACCTGGTCATCGTGGTGGCCAAGACAGACCCGGCCCTGGGTTCCAAGGGCATCTCCCTGGTGCTGGTGGAACGCGACCGCGAAGGCTTCGCGCGGGGCCGCAACCTCGACAAGATCGGCCAGCACTCGGCCGACACCTCGGAGCTGTTCTTCAATGACGTTCGGGTGCCGATCACCAACTGCCTCGGCGAGGAAGGCCGGGGCTTCGCCCACCTGATGGGCCAACTGCCGCAGGAGCGCCTGCAGATCGCCGTGGGCGGTCAGGCCGGCGCCCAGCGCGCCTTCGACGAGGCGGTGAAGTTCACCAAGGACCGCAAGGCCTTCGGCCAGTCGATCTTCGACTTCCAGAACACCCGATTCACCCTGGCGGCGCTGAAGACGAAGCTGCAGGTCGGCTGGGCGCACCTGGACTGGGCGATCAAGCGCCACGTGGCCGGCGAACTCACCGCCGCCGAGGCCTCCGCCGCCAAGCTGTTCCACACCGAACTGCAGTGGGAAGCCTGCGACACGGCCCTACAGCTCCACGGCGGGGCCGGCTACATGAACGAGTATCCCATCGCCCGCCTATGGCGCGACGCGCGGGTCCAGCGCATCTATGGCGGCACCTCGGAAATCATGAAGGAAGTCGTGGCCCGCACGATCTAGGCTGTCCGTTGGGTATCCGACAGCCAAGCTAGGATGACCGACGTATGTCTGGCGCCCGTTAGGCGCTATTCTGGGCGAAAGGCCACCTCATGACCCTGGACGCGGCCCCTCCGGCGACCGATCACAAAACGCCCTACGCGCGGTCGGCCAACCGCCTGTTGGCCGCGATCGGCCGCCGGGACTTCGACCTGATCGAGCCGCATCTGGCGTCCGTCGATCTGGCCAAGGGTCAGGTCCTGTTCGAACCCGGCGACGACGTGGTGACCACCTATTTCCCCGGCTCGCGCACCATGGTCTCGCTGCTAATCGTCACCCGCGATGGCCGGGAGGTCGAGGCCGCCACCATCGGGCGCGAGGGCGCGGTGGGCGGCATCGTCAGCGCCGGGAACAAGCCGGCCTATGGCCGCGCGGTGGTCACGATCCCGGGCTCGGCCCTGGCGGTTCCCACCGCCGCCCTGGAAACCCTGAAGGCCGCTTCTCCGGCCTTCGCCGACCTCTTCTCCCGCTATGCCGACGCCCTGCTGGCCCAGCTGATGCAGTCGGTGGCCTGCAACGCGCTCCATTCCGTCGAGGCCCGCGCCAGCCGCTGGCTGCTGGCCACCCACGACCGCGCCGGCGAGGCGATCATCCACCTGACCCAGGAATCCCTGGCCGAGATGCTGGGCGTCCAGCGCACCACGGTCACCGCCGTGGTCCACGCGCTGGAAGAACGCGGCCTGATCCGCCGCCACCGGGGCAGGGTCGAGGTGGTCGACCGCCGCGGCCTCGAGCGCCAGGCCTGCGAGTGCTACGCCGCGGTGGAGGAGCACTTCGCCAATCTGCTGCCCGAGGTGACGCTGTAGCGGCCAGATCCTCCCCCAGCGCGCAGCGCGGTTTGGGGGAGGTGGATCGTCGCCTCTTCGCGACGAGACGGAGGGGGCTTCATCCACGGCAGGATGAGTCAAAGTCCCCCTCAGTCAGCTTCGCTGACAGCTCCCCCAGAGGGGGAGCATCTGGCGCTGCCACACCTACGGCCGCTTCACCACCGCGCCGCCCTTCATGACGAACACCGGCCTCTCCAGCACCGTCACGTCGCCGAGCGGATCGCCGACCACCCCCACCAGGTCGCCGTAGCGGCCCACCGCCACCTGGCCGACGTCCTTCTCCCAGCCGAGCGCCTGGGCGGCGTTGACCGTGGCGGTCTGGATCGCCTGCAGGGGCGTCGCGCCGTAGCGCACCATGACCGCGAACTGTTTGGCGTTTTCGCCGTGCGGGAAGATTCCGGCGTCGGTGGAATAGATGTGTCGCACCCCGGCCTTGAGCGACTTGCGGAAGTTCTGCCGCTGGATCTCGCCGATATCGCGGTCCTTCTGCAGGTTCTCCTCCAGCACGCCGTTCTTCTTGCCCTCGGCCTGGGTGTAGTCGGTGTTGTAGATATCCATGCCGAACCAGGCGCCCTTCTGGGCGGCGAGCTTGATCCCCTCGTCGTCCACCAGGCTGGCGTGCTCGATGGTGTCGACCCCGGCCTTGATCGCCGCGGTGATGCCGGGCGCGCCGTGGGCGTGGGCGGCGACCTTCATGCCGGCCATGTGCGCCTCCTCGACCACCACGCTCATCTCGTCGAGGGTGAGCTGCTGGGCCCCCGGCGAAGTGCGGCGCGAGAAGACCCCGCCGGTGGCGCAGATCTTGATCACCTCGGCGCCGTACTTGCGCACCCGGCGCACCGCCTCGCGGGCCTGGTCGCGGCCGTTGGCGACGTAGGGCGCCTGCTGCTGCATGGACGGCGGGAAGTAGGTGGAATCGCAGTGCCCGCCGGTGGCCCCGAAGGAATAGGCGGCCGGGATCACCCGCGGCCCGGGCACGAAGCCGGCCTCGATCGCCTCCTTCAGGCCGACGTCGCCGTAGAACTCCGAGCCGACATTGCGCACCGTGGTGAAGCCCGCCTCCAGGGTGTCCTTCGCGTGGCGGGTGGAGATCACCGTCCCGAACGCGTCGGAGAACTGCAGGGAGGTGTAGCCGCCATAGAGCGGCGAGGACGTTAGGTGGACATGCATGTCGATCAGGCCGGGCAGCAGGGTCACCCCCGGCAGGCTGACCTGCTCAGCGCCGGCGGGGATCGCGTCGCCCTGTCGGCCCACGGCCGTGATCCGCCCGTCGGTGATGATCACCAGCGGCTTCTCGGTCACCTTGCCGTTGACGACGTCGACCAGCCGCTCGGCGCTGACCGCCACGGTCTTGGCCTCCGCGACGCCGACGGAAAGCGCCGCGAGCGCGGCGGCGAGAGCAATGGAGCGCATGAAATCCCTCTGAGTTCGGAAAGCGCGGCGAAGCTAGCACGGCCCGGGCGTGCGTCGAGGCGGTGACACGCGGCTCCGCGTCGGCTATCGGAGCGCTCCTGCAGGAGGGCCGCGACCTTGACCGACGACGTCGAAGAACAGGGCTGGGCCACCGCGAAGACCCTGGCCACGGCCCTGCCCTACATCCAGATCTATGACCGCGAGGTCGTGGTGATCAAATACGGCGGCCACGCCATGGGCGAGGAGAGCGTGGCGCGCCTGTTCGCCGCCGACGCCGTCCTGCTGAAGATGTTGGGCTGCCATCCCGTGGTCGTCCATGGCGGCGGGCCGCAGATCTCGCGGATGCTGGACAAGGCCGGAGTGAAGTCGAGCTTCGTGGACGGCCTGCGGGTCACCGACGAGGCCACCATGGAAGTCGCCGAGATGGTGCTGTCGGGCGCCATCAACAAGGAGATCGCCAACTGGATCACCCTCGCGGGCGCCGAGGCCGATGTGCGCGGCGTGGGCCTGTCGGGCAAGGACGCCCGGCTGATCACCGTGGAGAAGGCGGTCCGCACCAAGAAGGACCCCGACAGCCAGATCGAACAGGCCGTCGACCTGGGCTTCGTGGGCGAACCCACGGTCATCGATCCCAAGCTGATCGAGGCCCTGATCTATGCCGACGAGGACTATGTCCCGGTGGTCGCCCCCATCGGGGTGTCGGTGGAAGGCCAGACCTACAACATCAACGCCGACACCGTGGCCGGGGCCCTGGCCGGGGCGCTCACCGCCAAGCGCATGCTCCTGCTCACCGACGTGCGCGGGGTGCTGGACGCCAAGGGCGAGCTGATCCGCCAGATGAGCGTCGCCGAGGCCCGCGCGGCCATCGACAGCGGCGTCGCCACCGGCGGCATGATTCCCAAGCTGGAGACCGCCATCGCCGCGGTGGAGTCGGGCGTCGAGGCCGTGGTCATCCTGGACGGCCGGCGGCCTCACGCGATGCTGGTCGAGCTGTTCACCGAGCACGGCTCCGGGACGCTGATCTGCGCATGACCGCCGACCTCCGCCACATCGACACCTGGCTCTTCGACCTGGACAACACCCTCTATCCCGAGGAGTCCGGGTTCATGGGGGCCGTCGAGGGGCGGATGACCGACTTCGTGGCCAAGGTCTCGGGCCTGCCCCGCGACCAGGCCTATGTCCTGCAGAAGAAGTACCTGGCCGAGCATGGCCTGACCCTGAAGGGCCTGATGCTGAACCATGGCGTCGACCCGGCCGATTTCCACGCCCTGTTCCACGACCTGTCCCTCGAGGTCCTGGCGCGGGACGAGGACCTGCTCGCCGCCCTCGCCGCCCTTCCCGGACGCCGGTTCATCTTCACCAACGCCGACGACCTGCACGCCGAGCGCGTCATGGCCCACCTGGGCCTGGACGACCTGTTCGACGATGTGTTCCACATCCACTCGTTCGGCTTCGCGCCCAAGCCCGACCCCCTGGGCTTCCAGCGGATGATCGACGCCCACGGCATCGGCCCGCGGGCCACAGCCTTCTTCGAGGATTCCGAGCGCAACCTGAAGCCCGCCGCGGACCTTGGCATGACCACGGTCCTGGTCGGCCCTCGCGCCGGCGCCTCAAGCGCCGAATTCGTCCACCATCGCACCGCCAAGCTCGCGCCCTTCCTCACCGGGGCGCGCCTGAAGGAAGCCGCCTGATGTCCGCCGATTTGAAGTCCGTGATCGAAGCCGCCTGGGAGGCCCGCGACGGGGTCAACACCTCCACGCAAGGGCCGGTGCGCGAGGCCGTCGAGGAGACGCTGAACCAGCTCGACGCCGGGACCCTGCGCGTGGCCACCCGCGGCGACGACGGCGTCTGGACCACCCACCAGTGGGCCAAGCAGGCGATCCTGCTGTCCTTCCGCCTCTTCGCCAACAAGCTGATCGAGGCCGACGCGCCCGGCCCCTACTGGGACAAGGTGCCGTCCAAGTTCACCGGCTGGGACGCCGCCCGCTTCGAGGCCTCCGGCTTCCGCGCGGTGCCCGGCTGCGTGGTCCGCCGCGGCGCCTTCCTGGCGAAGAACGTGGTCCTGACCCCGTCCTTCGTGAACATCGGCGCCTATGTGGACGAGGGGACCATGGTCGACACCTGGGCCACGGTCGGCTCCTGCGCCCAGATCGGCAAGAACGTGCACCTCTCGGGCGGCGCCGGCATCGGCGGGGTGCTGGAGCCCCTGCAGGCCAATCCGACCATCATCGAGGACAACTGCTTCATCGGCGCCCGCTCCGAGGTGGCCGAGGGCGTGATCGTCCGCGAGGGCAGCGTGCTGTCCATGGGCGTCTACCTGACCTCCACCACCCCGATCATCGACCGCCGCACCGGCGAAGTGTTCACCGGCGAGGTGCCGCCCTATTCGGTGATCATGTCGGGCAGCCGCCCCAGCCCGCACGAGGGCATGCCGTCCACCTACTGCGCCGTGATCATGAAGACGGTCGACGCCCGCACGCGCTCCAAGACCAGCATCAACGAGCTGCTGCGGGATTGATTCCACCCAGATTCAGCTGCTCCCCCTCTGGGGGAGCTGTCGGCGAAGCCGGCTGAGGAAGACCTTGACTCGCTTTCGAGCACTTCAACCCCCTCCGTCTCTCCGCTTCGCTCCGATCCACCTCCCCCAAACCGCGCCGCGCGCTGGGGGAGGATCCAGTTCGCCTCAATACGGCGTCCCGTCCTTGTGGACGTAGCCGTCCAGCTCCGCCGGGGCCGCCAGGTCGATGTCGGGATAGGCGCAGGCGTCGTCCTGCGGGCGGCGCGAGCCCACCTCCAGCAACACGGCCTCGCGGTCCGACCGGTTCTGCAGGTGGTGGCCGTCAGCGACCCCCGCCGGGAAGCCGGCGCAGTCTCCGGCCCGCAGGATCTCCTCGCCCGCTTCGGTGACCAGCACCACCTCGCCTTCCAGCACCTGGACGAACTCGTCCTCGGCGGTGTGCCAGTGCCGCTGGCTCGACCACTGGCCGGGCGGCAGGCGCAGCAGATTGACCCCGAACTGGCTGAGCCCCACCGCGTCCCCCAGCATCCAGCGCTGGCGGCCCTGGCATTGCGCGTCGAACGGCGGCGGGTAGCCCGAGCCGAATCTGGAGGGCGCGGCGGCGATGTCGATCTTCGGCATTCACAGGTTCCATTTGCGATTGGACGGCCGGAACCGTAAAGCGCGCCCATGTCGCTCGCCATCGATCCCGTCGCCCTCACCCAGGAATTGATCCGCCGCCCGTCGGTTACGCCCGCCGATGAAGGCGCAATGGACATCGTCCAGCGTACCCTGGAGGGCCTGGGCTTCGCCTGCCGGCGGATGAAGTTCGGCGAGATCGAGAACCTCTACGCCCGCTGGGGAACGGCCCGGCCGAACCTCTGTTTCGCCGGCCACACCGACGTGGTGCCGGTGGGCGACGCCGAGGCCTGGAGCCGCGAGGCCTTCGCCGCCGAGATCGTCGACGGCATACTGATCGGCCGCGGGGCCGTGGACATGAAGAGCGCCGTGGCCGCCTTCGCCGCCGCCGCCGCCAGGGCCATCGCCGCGGGCCAGGTGACCGGCTCGCTGTCCTTCCTGATCACCGGCGACGAGGAGGGTGTGGCCACCCACGGCACCCGGATGGTGGTCGAGGCCCTGAAGGCTGAAGGTGAGGTGCTGGACCACTGCGTGGTGGGCGAGCCCTCCAGCGCCGAGACCTTCGGCGACATGATCAAGATCGGCCGGCGCGGCTCGATCAACACCTGGATCACCGTCGATGGCAAGCAGGGCCACGTGGCCTATCCGCAACGCGCGGCCAATCCGATCCCGGTGCTGATCGAGCTGCTGGCGCGGCTGCAGAACCATGTGCTCGACGAGGGCTATACCGGCTTCCAGCCGTCCAACCTGGAGGTCACCACGTTCGACGTCGGCAATGGCGCGACCAATGTCATCCCGGCCCAGGCGAAGGCGCGGCTGAACATCCGCTTCAACCCGGCCCACAAGGGCGCCGACCTCGCCGCCTGGATCGCCCGGGAGGCCGCCGCCCTGGACATCGACTTCGCCGGGACCATCAAGGTCGAACCGGTGATCAGCGGCGAGGCCTTCCTCACCGCGCCCGGGCCGTTCACCGACCTGGTCAGCGCCGCCGTCGCCGACGTGGCCGGCCAGGCGCCCGAGCTCTCCACCACCGGCGGCACCTCCGACGCCCGCTTCATCCGCGACCTCTGTCCCGTGGTGGAGCTCGGCCTGGTGGGGACCACCATGCACGCGGTCGACGAGCGCGCGCCCGTCGCGGAGATCCACAAGCTGCAGGCGGTCTATGAACGCCTGATCGCGCGCTATTTCGAGGCGTTCGGGGCGTAGTCCACGCCGGTCAGATAGAGCCCGTCGGCCGGAGCGACGGGTCCGCAGGCGGCGCGGTCGCGGGCCTCCAGGGCCGCCTTCAGGTCGCCGGCCGTCCAACGCCCGATCCCCACCTCGACGATGGAGCCGGTCAGGGACCGGACTTGGCGGTGCAGAAAGGATCTCGCCTCGAAGACCAGCGCGACCTCGTCGCGCTCCCGGCTCACCCGGACCACGTCGAGGGTCTTCTCCGGCGACTTCGCCTGGCAGTGGATGTGGCGGAACGTCGTGAAATCGTGGTGTCCGACGAGGGCCTGAGCGGCTTCGTGCATCGCCTTGGCGTCCAGCGGCTTGGCCACGTGCCAGACCCGGCCCTGGTCGAGCGCCGGCGGCGCGCGGCGGTTGAGGATCCGGTAAAGATAGCGTCGGCCGGTCGCCGAGAACCGCGCATGCCAGTCGTCCGGCGCGGCCTGGGCGTCCAGCACCACGATCGGCTGGGGGCGCAGGTGGGCGTTCAGCGCGTCGCGCACCACCTCCGGCCGCCAAGCCTTGGCCAGGTCGACGTGGATCACCTGCCCCGTGGCGTGGACCCCCGTGTCGGTGCGTCCGGCCGCGTGGACGCGCAGCGTCTCGCCGCAGAAGGCCTCGACCGCGCGCTCGATGGAGACCTGCACCGAAGGCAGGCCGTCCTGCGCCTGAAAGCCGCGATAGGGCCGGCCGTCATATTCGATGATGAGGCGGTAGCGGGGCATCAGCCCAGCACCGTCCCGGCCGGCACGGCCAGGCCGCGCAGGAAGGTCGCCGCGTCCTGCGGCCCCTTGCCCTCGCGCTGGACGCGCAGCAGGCGCACCGCGCCCTCGCCGCAGGCCACCAGCAGGGCGTCGTCCAGCACGGTCCCCGGCGCGCCGTCGGCCTCTTCCGCCTGGGACAGCAGGGCCTTCACCCGCACCGGGCCGCGCTCGGAGGGCAGCTCGAACCAGGCGCCGGGAAAGGGCGACAGGCCGCGGATCTTGCGGTCGACCTCGGCGGCGGGCCGGGTCCAGCGGAGCCGGGCCTCCTTGGGGCGGATCTTCTTGGCGTAGGTCTCGCCCTCGTCGGGCTGCGGCGTCGCCCGGGCCTCGCCGCGTTCGACCGCGGTCATGGTGCGGGCCAGCAGGGCGGAACCCACCTCGGCCAGCCGGTCATGCAAGGTCCCGGCGGTCTCCAGGGCGTCGATGCGCAGCGTCTCCGAGGCGAGGACCGGGCCCTCGTCCAGGCCCTCGGTCATCTGCATGACCTCGACCCCGGTGAGCTTGTCGCCGGCCATGATCGCCCTCTGGATCGGGGCCGCGCCGCGCCAGCGAGGCAGCAGCGAGGCGTGCAGGTTGAAACAGCCCAGGCGCGGCGCGTCGAGCACCTCGCGCGGCAGGATCTGGCCGAAGGCCACCACCACGCCGGCGTCCAGCTTCAGCGCGGCGAAGGCCTCGATCTCCGCGGGGTCGCGCATGGAGGCCGGCGTGCGGACCGCAATACCGTGCGCCTGCGCGTAGGCGTGGACCGGCGAGGGCTTCAGGTCCTGGCCGCGGCCGCGCGGCGCCGGGGGCTGGGAATAGACGCAGGCCACCTGATGCCCGGCCTCCACGAGGGCGGCCAGGGCGGCGACGGCGAAATCGGGGGTTCCAAGAAAAGCGATACGCATTGACGCTCGTTTAGCGGCGTGGCGGTGTTTTAGGAACCAGGTGCAAGCTTGGCCGTTCCGTTCAGTGCTGGGATAGGGAATCCATACGTCATGCGCACGCTACTGACCGCCGCCGCCGTCGTCGCGATCCTCGGCCTTGCCGCCTGCTCGCCGTCCGAGAAGGCCGAAGCCCAGGCCGCCGCCGACAAGGTCGCCGCCGAAACCAAGGAAGCCGCCAGCACCGTGGCCGCCGAGACCAAGGACTTCGCCAACAGCCCCGAGGTGAAGGCGGCGGGGACCGAGATCAAGGACGCGGCCAAGGACGCGGGGACCATGGCCAAGGAAGCCGCCAAGGACGCGGCCGGCGAAGCCAAGCAGGCGATCCACGAGGCCACCGCGCCCTCACCCGCCGACGAGGCGCGCGAAGCCGCCAGGAAGTAGCCACCGCGCATTTCCACCGGCGACGCCCTTCTCGGGCCTTGGATGGACGAAGCATGTTCGCACGACTCTGGACCGGCCTCGTCCCCAAGGAGAAGGCGGCCCGTTACCTCCAGCTGATGGAGGAGGTCGCGCTTCCCGACTATCGCGCCATCGACGGCAATCGGGGCGCATGGCGCCTGTCACGCGATCTCGGCGACCTCGTCGAGGTTCGGATGCTGACCTTCTGGCGCGACATTGACGCGATCCGGGCTTTCGCCGGGGCTGATGTCGCGCGGGCGAAGTACTACGACTTCGACGCCGACTTCCTGGTCGATCCGCCGGAGACCGTCGACCATTTCGAGATGATCGGCGCCTAGGCGGCGCGGGCCTGTTTCTTGACCTTGGCCACGGCCCGGTCCCGCTTCAGGCGCGAGAGATAGTCGATGAACAGCACGCCCTCGAGGTGGTCCATCTCGTGCTGGATGCAGACGGCGAACAGGCCCTCGGCATCCTCGATCACTTCCTCGCCCTGATAGTTCAGGTACTTCAGCTTGACCTGGCTGGGACGTTCGACCTCGTCGAAGATCTCGGGGACCGACAGGCAGCCCTCCTCATAGGGCAGGGTCTCTTCCGACGCCCAGAGGATCTCGGGGTTCACGAAATAGCGCGGCGCCTTTTCCTCGTCGGGTCCGGCGAGGTCCATGACGATGACCCGCTTGGCCACCCCGACCTGGATCGCGGCCAGGCCGATGCCGGGGGCGTCGTACATGGTCTCGAGCATGTCATCCATGAGCGCGCGCAGGTCGTCGTCGACCTTGTCGACAGGCTGGGAGACCTGCTTCAGGACCGGATCGGGGACAACGAGGATTTCGCGCAAGGCCATGAGACCGCAGGTAGGTCAGCGACCCTTGGCCGTCAAGGCGGCGACTTGCCCGGGCTCGGCCTCATCCAGGTCGGTCGCCAGCTTGGTGAGGGCGCGGATGCCCCCGTCGACGGGGGTCAGTTCGGGCAGCTCGCGGCCCTCATGGTCGACCTTCAGATCCTCGAATCGGCGGGCCTGGGTCATGACCTGGGTTTCCAGCGAGCCCACGAACGAGTTGTAGCGCCCGACGGCGGCCTCCAGCGCCTTGCCCACCGAGGCGGCGTGGCCGCCCATCACCGACAGGCGCTTGTAGAGTTCGCGACCCAGCTTGGAGATTTCCTGGGCGTTGGCGGCCTGCTCCTCCACCCGCCAGCCGTAGACGACGGCCTTGCACAGGGCGAACAGGGTGGTCGGCGTCACCACCAGCACGCGGCGGTCCATGGCCTCGCTCATCAGTTCGGGAGCCCGTTCCAAGGCCGCGGCCAGGAAGCTGTCGCCGGGGATGAACATGGCCACGAAGTCGGGGGAGCCCTGGTTAAACTGGTCCCAGTAGGTCTTCGCCGACAGGCCGTGCATGTGGGCCCGCACGCTCTGGGCGTGGCGGACATAGGCTGACTCGCGCACCGTCTCGTCCACCGCGTCCTGGGCATCCAGGAAGGCGTTCAGCGAGCACTTGGCGTCGATCACGAACACCGCCCCGCCCGGCAGGCGCACGGTGACGTCGGGCCGGCGGCGGCCCTCTTCGGTGTCGGTGGAGGTCTGTTCGTCGAAGTCGTAGCGATTGTGCAGGCCCGCGGCCTCCAGCACGTTGCGCAGGGTCTGCTCGCCCCAGCGGCCCTGGACGCCGGCCCCGCGGCGCAGGGCGGCCGAGAGCTTGCGCGCCTCCGACTGGGTGTCCACCGAGGCCTGCATCAGGGCGGCGATCTGGGCCTTCAGCCCGCCGCTCTCCTCGGCCCGGCTTTTCTCCACGGCGACCACCTGCTCCTGGAACTTGGCCAGGCTCTCGGCCACCGGCTTGAGCTGCGCCTCCAGCCTGGCCTGGGCCAGTTGCTCGCGGTTGTGGAACGTCTCATCGGCGCGCTTCAGCACCTGTTCGGCGATGGCGTTGGCCGCCTCGCCCTGCAGCAGGGCGGCGTTCTTCGCGCCCATTTCCTCGATCACCTTCACCCGAGTGGCGGCGTCCTGGAACTGCCAGGCGCGGGCCTCCGCCCGATTGGCCCGCCCGCGCTCCATCAGCGCCCAAGCCAGCAACGGCAGGCCGACGAGCAGCACGGCGACGAGGATCAGCAGCAAGGTCTCGAAGTTCATGCTCCGTTCTTTAGCCGGAGTCGGAGCGCGACGCACCCTCTACGTCCGGGCGAGCGGTCAAAGAAAAAGCCCCGGCCTCGCGGCCGGGGCTCTCTCATCCAGGAACGCTCGGATTAGAACGTGCGGGGGGCAGTCGGGCTCGCGGTCGAGATTCCACGATCGGCGTCGCGGTCGACGGCCGCGTCCTGGCTCGCAGCTTCGTCGGCCCGCAGGAAGGAACGGTCCTCCTGATTAAGTTGGCGGGCCTGTTCGACCTCCTCGGCGGTGTAGGGCGCCGCGGTCGCGTCGAAGCGCGCCCAACCCGATTGCCGATAGACGTCGCCCCGCGTGCCCGCGTCGACGCCGCTACGGCCGTGGAGGATTCGCTCCACCTCATCGGCGTCGGCGTCATCGGCCTTCACGCTGACCAGGGTGCCGCCGCGGCGCACGCCCTCTGCGTAGACATTCGCCTCTTCGTCCGTATGGCCGGCCTCCTTGAGCGCGCCCAGCAGGCCGCCCGTGGCGCCGCCGGCGGCCGCGCCAATGGCGGCCCCCACAGCGGTGGAGATCAACCAACCCGCGGCGACCACCGGTCCGAGGCCGGGGATGGCCAGGACGCCCAAACCGGCCAGCAGACCGGCGCCGCCGCCCAGCAGGCCGCCGGTCACCGCGCCCTTTCCGGCGCCGTCCGCCACGTCGTTCTCGCCATCGCCATTGGCGTCGCCCAACGGTCCGCCCGCGCCGGGCGCGCCGCCGGGATGGGTGTGGCCAGCGTGCCAGTTGTTGGCGTTGTTGGAGACCAGGCTGATCTTGTCGGGGTCGATCCGGGCGCGTTCCAGGTCCTCGACGGCGTTTAGCGCTTCGGTGTGGCTGTCGAACAGCCGAGTTACGGTTCTCGTCATAGTGTCATCTCCCGATATTGCGTTCTTGGAGGAAATTGAGGACGTCTATTGGGCGGTGACCGCGCCCTTGTAGTCGACGGACACCGCCTTTTGGGCGCCGCCCTTCTTGGCCGTGCCCTGCCAGAGGCCCTGTTCGTTCTGGGTCAGGGCGCTGACCTCGGCATAGCCGGCCGACTCGATCGCGCCCCGCGCCTGGGCCTCGGTGAACGAGTTGGCGCCCGGGGTTTGGGTCGTCTCCCCGGTGGTCGGGGTAGTGTCGACGGCCTCGTTGCGCGGCGCTTCCGAGGCGGATACCGCGGGGCCTTCGGTACGGTCGGCTTCGGTCGAGGACTTGTCGCCACAGGCCGCCAGGAGCGTCGCGGCGGCCGCGGCGCTCAACAGTATTCGCATCATTTCGGTCAATCTCCGGTGCTGTGCAGAAGCAAGCCTCCGGGAGCAGGAAGGTTCCTTGAGAAATCCTCCGCGTGTTCAACTGTCGGAAATGCGACCGAAGGGACCTAGGCGGGCCGTCGCGCCCGCATGGCCTGGTTGATGGTCCCGTCGTCCAGCCAGTCTAGCTCGCCGCCCACCGGCACGCCGCGGGCCAGCATGGTCACCGAGACCCCGGCGCCGGCCAGCCGTTCGGCCAGGTAGTGGGCGGTGGTCTGGCCATCGACCGTGGCCGGCAGGGCGAGGATCACCTCGTGGATGGCCTCGGACTGGGCGCGGCTGACAAGCGGCCCGATCTTCAGCGCGTCGGGGCCCACCCCGTCCAGGGCCGAGAGCAGACCTCCCAGCACGTGATAGCGGCCTCGGAAGGCCACCGCGCGCTCCATGGCCCAGAGCGCGCCTACCTCCTCCACCACGCAGATCAGCGAGGCGTCGCGGTTCTGGTCGGAACAGATGGCGCAGGGGTCCTGGGTGTCCAGCGAGCCGCAGACCGAACAGGTGCGCACCCGTTCGGCGGCCAGGGTCAGGGCCTCGTTGAGCGGGACCAGCAGCTGGTCGCGGCGCTTGAGCAGGGCCAAGGCGGCGCGACGGGCCGACCGGGGGCCTAGCCCGGGCAGCTTGGACAGCAGCGAGATAAGCCGCTCGATCTCGGGTCCGGCGGAAGCGGCCAAGCTAGAACTTCGGCATGCCGGGAATGCCCAGGCCGGCCAGCGGGCCGGCGGCCTCGCGCATCAGTTCGGACTGCTGGGCGTCCAGCTTGCGCTTGGCGTCGGCGTGGGCCGCCACCAGCAGGTCGGAGATCACCTCCCCCTCGCCGGGTTGGAGCAGGCTCTCGTCCAGATCGACGGCGGTGAGCTCGCCGGTGCCCTTCAGGGTCAGCCTGACCATGCCGCCGCCGGAGGTGCCCTCGACCACGATTTCGGCCAGCCGCGCCTGGGCGTCCGCCAGTTTCTGCTGCATGGCCTGGGCCTGCTTCATCAGGCCGCCAAGGTCTTTCATCCGTTGGTCTCCTATTCGTCCTCATCCTCGTCCGGCGCGTCGGTCATCGGCGACGCTTCCGGAACGGGCAGGTTGCGCACGCTGACGATCTCGGCGCCAGGGAAGGCGTCCATCACCGCCACGATGAAGGGGTCGGCCTCGATCTGGACGCGCACCTCGCGCTCCTCGCGCTTCTGGCGTTCCCAGGCGCTCTCGGCCCCGCCGCCGCCCTGGGCGGCGATCAGCCAGGGCTGGCCGGTCCATTCCTTCAGGCGGCCCACCAGGCGCTGGGCCAGGTTCACCGGCGCGCCGGGGGCGGGCTCGTATTCCAGGGCGCCGGGCCGGAAGCTGATCGGCCGGACATAGCGTTCGACATCCAGGCGCAACGCGATGTCACGCTTCTTCTCGATCAGCGCGATGACGTCGGCGAAAGACTGCAGGGTGGGTGCGGGCTCGTTGGCCTCGGGATCCCGGGCCACCATCCGCGCCTGGGCGTTGACCGAGCCGCCGATGCCGGCCGCCGACATCCCGCCGCCGCCGCCGCCCGAAGGGGCGGGCGCAGGTCCGCCGCTGGGCTGGGGTTCGCCCGACTGCAGCCGCTTCAGGGCCTCCTCGGGCCCCGGAAGGTCGGCGGCATAGGCCAGGCGGATCAGGGCCATGTCGCAGGCCGCCGCGGCGTCGGGCGCGCGGCGCACCTCCTCGTGGCTGCGCAGCAGCATCTGCCAGACCCGCGACAGGGTTCCGGCCGAGACCGCCGCCCCGATGGCGGCCAGTCGTCCGGCCTGCTCCTTGGGCATGATCAGGGCCTGGGGCCCGATGGCCTTGGCCACCGCCGCCCCGTGGGCGTGGTCCAGCAGGTCCAGCATCACCTGGCCCGGATCGGCGCCGAAGCCGTAGAGGGTGCGGAAGGTCTCGATGGCCGGCCCGGCCTCGCCGCGCATGGCCTGTTCGAACAGGGTGATGGTCTGGGCCCGGTCGGCCAGGCCCAGCATGTCGCGGATCGAGGCGGCGGTGACCGTCTCTCCGGCCTCGGCCTGGACGATGGCCTGGTCCAGCATCGACTGGGCGTCGCGCACCGAACCCTCGGCGGCGCGGGCGATCAGCAGCAGGCCCTCGGCCTCGACGCGCGAGCCCTCGTTGGCGGCGATCATCTCCAGGTTCTTCACGATCACCTCCGGCTCCACCCGGCGCAGGTCGAAGCGCTGGCAGCGGGAGAGGATGGTCACCGGCACCTTGCGGATCTCGGTGGTGGCGAAGATGAACTTGGCGTGGGGCGGCGGCTCTTCCAGCGTCTTCAGCAGGGCGTTGAACGCCGCTGTCGACAGCATGTGAACCTCGTCGATCACATACACTTTGTATCGCGCTTCGACGGGGGCGTAGCGCACCCCGTCCAGCAGCTCGCGCATCTCGTCGACCTTGGTGCGGCTGGCGGCGTCCAGCTCCAGAACGTCCATGTGCCGCCCCTCGATGATCGCCTTGCAGTGGCGGCCGTCGACGGAGAGGTCGAGGGTCGGCGCGTGGATCGTGTCGCTTTCGTAGTTCAGCGCCCGGGCCAGCAGCCGCGCGGTGGTGGTCTTGCCGACCCCCCGGACGCCGGTGAGCATGAAGGCGTGGGCGATGCGGCCGGTGGCGAAGGCGTTGCGCAGGGTGCGCACCATCGCCTCCTGGCCGAACAGGTCCTCGAAGGTCCTGGGCCGGTACTTGCGGGCGATGACGGTATAGGCGGCCGAGGGCTCGGCGGCGGGCGCGGGCTTCGGAGCCCCGGGCGCGCCGAACATATCGCTCGTGTCGGGATCGCGTTCGACTGTCTCGGGTTCGTCTTCGTCGGCCATTGGCGCCCGAGGGTAAAGCTTTGGGTGGAGACCGAACGACGACCCGGAGCGAAACTCGTTGCGGCTGCTTCCTTCCGGACCTGACCGGGTTGGCGAGGCGTCCGCCCGTCGCCGATCTCCACCCCCTATATCGCGGCCTTGAGGGTCGCGCGCAAGCGCTGGCGCAGCTACAACTCCGCGCATGCCTCTTTCCGCCTTCCAAAACACCTTCGCCGGCAACCCGCTGAACCGCGCCAGCGAGAAGCGAACCGATGTCGCCTGGCTGACCGAACAACTCCGTTCCGACGAATCGCTCGCCGTGGCGATCTGGAACGGGAAGCCCTTCGTGGAGACCACCAAGGACGGCGGCCTGCAGATCGCCTACCTGCCGGCCAGGATGGCCGAGGAGCTGTCGGGCGGCCCCGAGCGGCTGCTTTTCCTGGGACTATGGCAGGAGACCGCCGTCTTCGCCGTCGACCTGGAAGGCGGGGCCGACCCCGCCGACGGCCCGTTGTCGGGCCTGGGGCGATTCGAGGACCTGCGCGCCGTGGCCCTGCGCCTGCCGCCGACGGACGCGGCGATCATGGCCACCTCCAAGCAGATGTTCGAGTGGCGCCGCCGCCATCGCCACTGCTCGGCCTGCGGCGAGCCGAGCGACGTGGTCGAGGGCGGCTGGAAGCGGGCCTGCCCCGCCTGCAAGGCCGAGCACTTCCCTCGCACCGATCCGGTGGTGATCATGCTGGCCGTCCACGGCGACCGCTGCATGCTGGGCCGCCAGGAGATCTGGCCCAAGGGCATGTTCTCGGCCCTGGCCGGCTTCCTGGAGCCCGGCGAGAGCATCGAGGAGGCCTGCGCCCGCGAGCTGCACGAGGAGGCGGGGTTGAAGACGCTCAGCGTCCGCTACCACTCCACCCAGCCCTGGCCCTATCCGTCCTCGCTGATGATCGGCCTGATCGCGCAGGTGGCGGACGACGACGCCACGCCCGACCAGACCGAGCTCTCCGAGGTCCGCTGGTTCACCAAGGCCGAGGCGCGCGACGTCCTGGCCGGCAAGGGCGACGGGGTCAATGCGCCCGGCGGCATGGCCATCGCCCACCAGTTGCTGAAGGCCTGGGCCGAGGAACCCTAGGCGCCGAAGGGCGTGGTGGCCGCGAAGCTGGGGCGCTCGCGCATTCGGTCGAGCCAGGCCTGAGCCGCCGGCGCCCGCTCAAGCGCCTGTTCGCCTTCGGGCGTCGCGGAGACGAAGTGCAGGTGGGGCAACAGGAAGCTGTCGGCCAGGGTGATCGCGCCGTCCACCAGGAAGTCATGCGCCGCCACCGCGCGGTCGATGTACTGCACCTGCCGCTCCAGCGGCCCCTTGAAGCCCGCCAGCACCTCTTCATCGGGCCCCTCCGCCCGCCACATGGCCGAGGTCCGCTCCTTGATGAGCCCGTTCATGACCGGGAACATGTAGCCGTTCACGATGCTCATCCATTGCAGCATCTCCGCCTGGGCCACGGCCTCGGCGGGCTGCAGCGCCGGCCCGGGAAAGGCGCGATCGATGTAGTGGACGATGGCCAGGGTCTCGTAGACGACGACGCCGCGATGCTCGAGCACGGGCATTTTGCCGAAGGGGTGCAGTTTCCAATGCGCGGGCAAGGCGACGTTCACCGGCTTCAGCCGCCAGGACACCCCCTTTTCCGCCGCGACGTGCCGAGCCGCCCAGCCATAGGGACTGAGCACGTCGGTGTGCAGGACGATGTCGGCCATTCGGTCGCCTCACGCGAAGAGACCCGGGGTCTCACCTGGGCGCGACGCTGGTCGATCCAGGCCCGGGCGGCCTTGATCGGGCTCAAATGCGACGGCGCCTAGCGCCGCCCGATCTCCAGCACCACCGGGATGTCCTCGCCCTTGCGGGTGCGCCGGTCGGTGCGGGCGGCCTCCAGGGCGTCGGAGAGCTCGCGGGCGAAGCGGCCGACCTCGCGGTCGAGCTTGCCCGTGACCTTGATCGTGTAGGGCGGGACGAGATCGCTCACCCCGGTCCCCCAGATCATCGAATCGACAAAGGCCGGGATGCTGGCGCCATGGCCCGGCAGGGCCTGGATGGCGTCCTTCAGCTGCGTCGTGAAGGCCGTGACGGTCGGGCAGTCCGCGGCGTCGATCGCGATGATCTTCATCTAGCCGCGTGACCGGAACGGGTCGGCCGGATAGACGCCCATGATCGCGAACTGCTCGGAGAAGAACTGCAGTTCCTCGAAGGCCAGGGCCAGGCCGCGGTCCTCCGGACGCCCATCGACCTCGGCGTAGAAGAAGGTCGCCGTGAAAGCGCCGTTCTCCATGTAGCTCTCCAGCTTGGTCATATTGACCCCGTTGGTCGCGAAACCACCCATGGCCTTGTACAGCGCCGCGGGCAGGTTGCGGACCCGGAACACGAAGCTGGTCACGCAGGGGGTGGTGAACGGTGGCGGCGGCGGGTTCTTGTCGGCGGTCAACACCAGGAAGCGGGTGGTGTTGTGGTGCTCGTCCTCGATGTCGCGGGCCAGGATTTCCAGGCCGTAGAGCTCGGCGGCGAGCGCCGGCGAGATCGCCGCCCGGGTCGGATCGGGCTGGGCGGCCAGCAGCTTGGCGGCCAGCGCCGTATCACCCACGGCCTCGGTCTTCAGCTTCAGCCGGCGGATCGTCTTGCGGCACTGGACCAGCGCGATCGGCATGGAGGCCACGGTCTTGAGGTCCTCCAGCTTCACGCCGGGATTGGCCATCAGCTGGAAGTGGATCGGCTTGAACCGCTCGCCGATGATCTTCAGCCCCGCCGACGGCAGCAGGTGGTGCACGTCGGCCACCCGCCCGGCGATGGAGTTCTCCACCGGGATCATGCCCAGCTGGCAGTCGCCGCTCTTCACCGCCTCGAAGGCCTCCTCGAAGGTGGCGTGCGGGACCGGCTCCATTTCGGGAAAGGCCGCGACGCAGGCCTCATGGCTGTTGGCGCCGAGCTCGCCCTGGAAGGCGATCCGTCCCTTGGTCATGGGTTCATCCTTGCGTTCAGCCTTGCATACTGGCGCGCCCGTTCGAGGTCGGCCGGGTTATCCACCGAGATCGGGGCCTCGTCGATGACCGCCGCCCAGATGGTCATGCCCAACTCCAGGGCGCGCAGCTGCTCCAGCCGCTCGCGCAGCTCCAGCGGCGAGGGCGGGCTCGCCGTGAACCGCTCCAGCGCCTCGCGCCGATAGCCGTAGACGCCGTGGTGCAGCCAGACCGGGCCGTCGCCATAGAGCACCGAGCGGGTGAAGTAGAGCGCCCGGCCGCTGCGCCCGTCGGGCGCCATGGCCGCCACGACCTTCGGGATGTCTGGATTGCTGCGCTCGGCCGGGTCGGCTTCCGCCACCATGACGGTGGAGATGTCGCAGTCGGGCCGTTCGGCCAGCAGCCGCGCCGCCGCCTCGACCACCGTCGGCGCCAGGAAGGGGATGTCGCCCTGCAGGTTGATCACCACGTCATGGCGGCCCTGCGGGTCCAGCACGTTCAGGGCGGCGATGATTCGGTCCGAGCCCGAGGGCAGGTCCGGGTCGGTCAGCACCGCCTCCCCGCCCGCCGCGCGGACGGCCTCGACGATTTCGGCGTCTCCAGCGGCGATGGCCACGGGGCCAACGCCGGCGGCCTGCGCCTGGCGCAGCACACGGACGATCATCGGCACGCCTTCGATATCCGCCAAGGGCTTGCCGGGCAGTCGGGTGGCCGCCATCCGCGCGGGGATCAGGACGATCGGGTTCATGTGCGTCCATGAGCGACCAACTGGCCGGTTGCGCGGGCGGCGGTAGCGTGTAAGAGAGCCGGGCGCAATAAGGGGCGGGGATTCCCGCGCTTACGTCGGCCTTCGGGCCGGCCGATAAGAGGGCCGATTTCAGGACTATGAGCGACCTAACGTTCAACAAAGTCGCCGGCGCTGTGCTGGCGACCGGTCTGGCCATTGTCGGCCTTCGCGAAATTTCCACCGGCGTGTTCGCCGCCCACGAGCTGGAGAAGCCCGGCTACGCGATCGCCGTGGTGGAAGACACCGGCGGCGGCGGCGCGACGGCCGAAGCGCCGATCGACTGGGGCACGGTCCTGCCGACCGCCGACGTCAAGGCCGGCGAGGCTGTGTTCGCCAAGTGCAAGTCCTGCCACACCATCGAGGCCGGCGGCCCGAACGGCACCGGCCCGAACCTGCACGGCATCCTGGGCAAGAAGCCGGGCGCCCACGCGGGCTTTGCCTATTCGGCCGGCATGGTCGAGCACGGCGCCGCGGTGGGGACCTGGCAGTTCGCCGATATCTCCGAGTTCCTGAAGGCGCCGCAGAAGCACATCGCCGGCACCAAGATGACCTTCGTGGGCCTGAAGAAGCCCGAGGAACGCATCAACCTCATCGCCTATCTGAACGCCCAGGGCTCGAACCTGCCGATCCCGGCGCCGAACCCGGTGGCCGCCGCCGCGCCCGCCGCCGAAGGCGCCGCGGCTCCGGCCGAGGCTGGCGCTCCGACCGCGGCTCCCGCCGGCGCCCCGGCCAACGCCGCCGCCGTCCCGGCGCCTGCGGCGGCTGTGGCTCCTCCCGCCGCCGCCCCCGCCAAGAAGGGCGGAGAACTCGTCCACTAGGGCGCGGTTCTCTCTTCGAAGTTGCTCCCCCTCTGGGGGAGCTGTCGGCCTATTGGCCGACTGAGGGGGACTTTGACTCCATGCGCGTGGATGAAGCCCCCTCCGTCTCGCCGCCAAGAGGCGACGATCCACCTCCCCCAAATCGCGCTCCGCGCTGGGGGAGGATCTAGAACCCCCTCACGGCCTCCGATAAGCCGTCGGATCGCCCACCCCGTTCGCCAGGTAGCGCGCGCGGGTCTGGACCAGGGGCTCGATGGCCGTGGCCATGTGGAAGGCGTTGGCGTGGATGATCCGCGTCGCGTCCAGCATCATCGCCACATGGCTGTTCCAGAACACCAGGTCGCCGCGGGCCAGGACCTCCACCGCCTCGCCGACGGCCTCCTGCTGGTCGGTGTCGCGCGGGAAGGCCTTGCCGCAGGCCAGCAGGGCCTGCTGCACCAGGCCCGAACAGTCGACCCCCAGGCTCTCGCGCCCGCCCCACAGGTAGGGCGCGCCCAGGAACCGTTCGGCCACCGCCGCCGGGTCGGTCTCGAACATCCCGATCGGCGCCAGGTGCGCCTCGATGAACCAGCCGCAATTGGCCGCCTTGGCGAACCGGCCCTCGCGGGCCTCGACGGCGACCAGGCTATTGATCGAATAGGGGCCGAGCGCCCGGGACTTGATGCTCGGCTCGGCGAAGGCGTAGGTGCGGATCGCGGCGACCCGGTGGGTGGCCGGCGGTCCGGCCGGGGCCAGGGCGGCGGTCTCCACGAAGCCCACATAGCCGTCGCGCCGCGCCTGGCCCCAGGCGTAGCCCTCGGCCTCCTCCAGCACCTCGAACACCTCGCCGAACAGGACCTGGTCGAGCTGCTCGGACCACGGGTCGGCGGCGCGCCGCAGGGCCGCGGCCGGGACGATCGCCGTCATGGCCCGGGGATCGGCATAGGTCTTGGCCGGGACCACGCCCTCCAGGGCGCGGCTGGCGAGATCGCCGCGAGCCGGGGTCACGCGCGGATCCAGGCTCACGCGAAGCGATCCCGGATCATGCGGTAGAGGGCGCGGATCGCCTGGGCCTCGCCGCCCGAGCTGAAGCCGGGTCGGCCGCGGGGATTCCAGGCGAAGATGTCGAAATGAGCCCACGGACCGGTAGGCGCGAACCGCTGCAGGAAGAGGGCGGCGGTCACCGAGCCCGCCTGGGCCCAACCGTCCGGATCGTTCTTGATGTCGGCCACGTCGCTGTCCAGGGCGTCCACATAGCCCTTCCACAGGGGCATGCGCCACATGGGGTCGGAGACCTGCGCCATGGCGGCCTCGATCTGGCCGGCCAGCTCGTCGTCGTCGGTGTAGAAGGGCGGCAGTTGCGGGCCGAGCGCCGCGCGCGCCGCACCGGTCAGGGTGGCGAGGTCGAGGGTGAGCGCCGGCTCCAGCTCGGCGGCGCGGGTCAGCGCGTCGGCCAGGATCAGCCGGCCCTCGGCGTCGGTGTTGCCCACCTCGATGGTCAGGCCCTTGCGGCTGTCCAGGATGTCGCCCGGCCGCATGGCGTCGCCGGAAATGGCGTTCTCCACCGCCGGAATCAGCACCGCCAGCCGCACCGGCAGCCTGGCGGCCATGATCATCCGGGCCAGGGCCAGGACGTGGGCCGCCCCGCCCATGTCCTTCTTCATGTTGCGCATGCCGGCCGACGGCTTGATGTCGAGCCCCCCGGTGTCGAACACCACGCCCTTGCCCACCAGGGCGATCAGAGGCTTGTCGGCCTCGCCCCAGTCGATTTCGATCATCCGCGGGCAGCGCGCGTCCACCGCCGCGCGGCCGACGGCGTGGACGGCGGGATAGTTGGCCTCCAGCAGGCCTTCGCCGGAGATCACCGTGATCCCCGCCCCGTGCTGTTCGGCGATCTCCCGGGCAATGGTCTCGATCTGCAGCGGACCGAGGTCGTTGGGCGGGGTGTTGACCATGTCGCGAGCCAGGGCGCAGGCGTGGGAGATGCTGCGGACCTCGGCCACGTCGACGCCTTCGACCACCAGGCGCGGCTGCGGCGAAGCCTTCTTCTTGTACCGGTCGAAGCGGTAGCTCCCCAGGGCGAAGGCGAGCGCGATCAGGTCGGGGGCGAACTCCGGCGGGGCCGAGGCGATGCGGAAATCGCCGGCCGGCAGCCGGGCCGGCAGGGCGCGGAAGGTCATGGGGTCGGTGGACGCGCCCAGGCCGAACAGCACCCGGTCCAGGCCGCCCTCGGTATTGGGCACCACCAGGGCCTGGCCCGCCTTGGCCTTGAATTCGGAGAGCGCGGCATAGGCCTTCACGAAGGCCTGGCGGCCGTCGAGGAACCCTTCCAGGTCCTTCTCATAAAGCGCGTGGACGGGAACGGCCGCGCCCTGAGTGTGCTCGACGACGACTTCGGTCATGACGCTCTCCGGCGCCCGGCGCCGGGCGCGCTTATGCTTAACGCTTCCTTTAAGCGGGCAGGGGAGACTGGCGGCCAGTCATCCGGAGCCCGTGAAATCATGTGTCGCATGTCGGCGCTCGCCGCAACCGCCGTGGCCCTGGCCCTTGCCTCCGGATCGCAGGCCAGCGCCCTGCCCTGGTCCAAGACCAAGCCCGCGGCTGCTCCCGTCGCCGCCGCGAAGGGCGATGCGCCCACCGCCACCGCCCCGCGCCGCAAGGCCACCCCGGCCGAGCGCGCCGCCGTCGCGCGGATGGACCCCCTGGCCCGCGCCGCCTTCTGGGCGCGCGAGCTGGATGTCGATCCCGCCGACGCCGAGGCGGGGGTCCAGCTCTCGATGGCCCTGCGAACCATGGGCAGCTACGACGACGCCGTCGCCGCGATCGGCCGGACCCTGGCCGCCCAGCCCGACAATGTCGAAGCCCTGATGGAGCTCGCCAAGTCGCATGTCGGCCGGGGCCAGGGCTTCTACGCCATCGACCCCGCGCGGCGTGCGCAGCAGCTGGCGCCCCGCGATTGGCGCCCGCCGTCCCTGCTGGGCGTGGCCTATGAGCAGGCCCAGCGCGACGAGGAGGCCCTGGCGGCTCATCGCCTGGCGCTCAGCCTCGCCCCGGACAATCCTTCGGCCATCTCGAACCTCGCCCTCTTCCAGGCCAGCCACGGCCAACCGGCGGAGGCCGAGGCCCTGCTGCGCAAGGCGATCGCCAGGCCCGGCGCCCCCATGGCCGTGCGCCAGAACCTGGCCCTCGTGCTCGGCCTGCAAGGCCGGCTGGACGAGGCCGAGAAGCTGGCCCGCCAGGACCTGCCCCCGGAGCTGGTGGCCAACAACATGGCCTGGCTGCGTGCGGCCACCGCCACCGCCCCGGCTGGCCGTTCCTGGCAGGATGTCGGCCGGTCGCAGTAGGAGCTGCGAACGCCCGCGAGGGTGGGGCTGCTTCGAGCTGAAGCGGTCCTAGGATCGGCGAATCTCAAAATAGGTCTTCCCGCCCCGCTGGAACCCCGCACGTTCATAGAAGCTCAGGGTCGCCTCCCGTCGCGACCCAACGCGGACCCTCCGTGCATGGGGCCGGTCGCGCGCAATCGGCTCCAGCACAGGACGCCTCGCCCTACGGATGGGGCTGGGACAGGTTGGGGTTCTCGCCCATCATGTCGGTGACCTTCATCACCGCCGGGCCGAGGATGACCACGAACAGCACTGGCAGGAAGAACACGATCATCGGCACGGTCAGCTTGGCCGGCAGCTGGGCGGCCTTCTTCTCGGCGGCGGCCAGGCGCATGTCGCGGTTCTCCTTGGCCATGACCCGCAGCGCCGCGCCCAGCGGCGTGCCGTAGCGTTCGGCCTGGATCATCGCCGTGGTCACCGATCGGATGCCGGGATGGTTGGTTCGCTTGGCCAGGCCCTCATAGGCCATCCGCCGCTCGGGCAGGTAGGAGATCTCCGCCGTCAGCAGGGTCAGCTCCTCGGCCAGCTCGATGGAGGTCGAGCCGATCTCGGCGGCTACCTTCTGGATCGCCGCCTCGATGGACATGCCGCTCTCCACGCAGATCAGCAGCAGGTCGAGCGCGTCCGGGAAGGCGCCGACGATGGACTCGCGGCGCTTGGTCGCGACGTTGCTGATGTAGACGTTGGGCGCGTAGTAGCCGAGCGTCAGGCCGCCGATCGAGAAGGCCGCCCGGGTCAGGGTCGGCAGGCCGAAATCCTTGATCACGAACAGGTAGAACCCGATGGCCGCGGCGAACACGAAGGGCAGCACGAAGCGGAAGAAGTAGAAGGTCGAGACCGGCCGGGGGCCGCGGTAGCCGGCCTGGGCCAGCTTGTCGACCACCTGGGGGTCTTCCAGCAGGCGCGAGAGCTGCAGGCGCTCCACCACCTTCTTGTAAAGGCCCTCGTCGATGTGCCGCAGGCTGCTCTGGCCGGTGTTGTTCTTTGAGGCCAGCGCCTCGCGGGATTTGCGCCGCAGTTCCTCGCGCCGGCTCGAGACCGACTTCAGCCGGGTCTCCAGGCTGTTGCGGGTCATCATCGGCATGGCGATGGTGACGATCGTCGCGAAGCAGACGACGGCGACGAAGGCCGCCAGCAGGTTGTCGGGATCGACGATGGTGCTGACCAGGTCCACGCTCGCCCCCTAGATCCTGAAGTTGATCATCTTGCGCATCGCGAAGATGCCGATCGACATCCAGACGGCGCCGGCCAGCAGCATCATGTGGCCGCGTGGGTCGGTGAACAGCGGCTTCATGTATTCCGGCGCGGTCATGCTGATCAGGGCCATAACGCCGGGCGGCAGCGAGCCGATGATGAAGGCTGAGGCCACGGCCTCACCCGACAGCGCCTTGATCTTCTCGCGCATCAGCTTGCGGGCGCGGATCACGGTGGAGAGGTTGCCCAGCGCCTCGGCCAGGTTGCCGCCGGTCTTGGCCTGGATGGCCAGGACGATCGCGAAGAACCGCACCTCCGGCGTCGGCATCTGCTCGAACATTTTCTCCAGGGCCTGGTCCATCGAGACCCCCATGCCGATGCCCTCGACCAGGCGGTTGAACTGGCCGGCCATGGGCTCGGCCGTCTCGCGCGCGATGACCCGCAGGCTGTCGTGTACGGGCAGGCCCGAGCGGATGCCGCGCACGATGATGTCCATGGCGTCGGGGAACGCCTCGGTGAATTTCTTGACGCGCCGGGCGGCCAGGAACCCCAGCACCCAGCGCGGCAGGCCGAAGCCGGCCGCGAAGCCCAGCCCCAGCCCGATGAACGGCGACTGGCGCAGCAGCAGGACCACCAGCAGCACCACCACCCCGACCACGCCGCTGGCGATCCAGAAGTTGCGGACGTTATCGCCGAGCCCGGCCTGCTGCATCTTGGCGCTGATGCTGAGCGTCGCCTTCTTCTGCTGGCGGTCCTGGTCGCGGAGGGTCTTGAGGATCTGGCGGCGGCGCTGGTCCTGGGCGCTCACGGCCGGTCGCCGCCGGCCGCCCGGGCGGCCTTCGGCGCCGACCAGGGCCTGGGCCCGCTTGACCGTCTTGGCCTGGCCGTTGTCGCCGCCGGCCAGGGCGAAGCCCAGGCCCGCGACCATGATGAAGCCGAGGACGGCGATCAGCAGGGTGGCGAGGGTCGATCCCATGCCCTATTCCGACGCGTCGAGGGCTTCGGCGAGCTCACGCTCCAGGCCGTAGTAACGGGCCCGGTCCCAAAACCGCGGCCGGGCGATGCCGGTGGAACGATGGCGGCCGACGACCCTGCCATCGGCGTCGTCGCCCGTGATCTCGTAGACGAACAGATCCTGGGTGATGATCACCTCGCCTTCCAGCCCCACCACCTCGGTGATGTGGGTGATCCGGCGCGAGCCGTCGCGCAGGCGGGCGGCCTGGATAATCACGTCCACCGAACCCACGATCATCTCGCGGATGGTCCGCGAGGGCAGGCCGTAACCGCCCATGGTGATCATCGATTCCATCCGGCTGATGGCCTCGCGCGGGCTGTTGGCGTGCAGGGTGCCCATGGAGCCGTCGTGGCCGGTGTTCATCGCCTGCAGCAGGTCGAAGGCTTCGGGGCCGCGGACTTCGCCGACGATGATCCGTTCCGGACGCATCCGCAGGCAGTTCTTCACCAGGTCGCGCATGGTGATCTGGCCCTGGCCTTCCAGGTTCGGCGGCCGGGTCTCCAGGCGCACCACGTGCGGCTGCTGCAGCTGCAGTTCGGCGGCGTCCTCGCAGGTCACCACCCGCTCGGTGGGGTCGATGAAGGCGGTGAGCGTGTTGAGCAGGGTAGTCTTCCCCGAGCCCGTCCCGCCGGAGATGATCAGATTGCATCGGCAGGCGCCGATCACCCCCAGGACCCGCGCCCCTTCCGGGCTGATGGAGGCGAACTCCACCAGGTTCTTCATGGTCAGCTTGTCTTTTTTGAACTTCCGGATGGTGAGCGTCGGCCCATCCAGCGACAAGGGCGGCGAGATCACGTTCACACGCGAGCCGTCGGGCAGGCGCGCGTCGCAGATCGGCGAGCTTTCGTCGACCCGGCGGCCGACCTGGCTGACGATCCGCTGGCAGATGTTCATCAGCTGGGCGTTGTCGCGGAACCGCACATTGGTCAGCTGGACCTTGCCGGCGACCTCGATGAACACCCGGCTGGCGCCGTTGACCATGATGTCGGCGATGTCGTCGCGGGCCAGCAGCGGCTCCAGCGGCCCATAGCCCAGCACGTCGTTGATGATGTCCTGGACGAGCTGGTCCTGCTCGACCACCGACATGGAGACGTTCTTGATCGCCACCAGCTCGGCGACGATGTCGCGGATCTCCTCCCCGGCCTGCTTGACGTCCAGCTGAGCCAGCTGGGCCAGGTCGATGGTGTTGATCAGGGCGTTGAAGATCGTGGTCTTGGTGGCGTGGTAATAGTCGGACTGCTCGCGGACCACCTGGGTGGCCGGCGCGGGGCCCTGGGCGGCGCGGAGCTGTTCGAAGGCCAGGGTCGACTTCGGACCGGCGCCCTGGGCGGCGCGCTCGGCCTTGGTGGGAATCGGGATCGGAGCCGGCTGCGCGGCCGCCTGGGCCGGAGCTGGCCCGGCCGTGGGCTCGATGCGTTGCGGCCGCGTGGCGATCGGCGCGCCCTCGCCTGCCGCGGGCGGCGGGGGGGTCGGCCGGGGCCGCGGCGCTACGCCGTCGGTGGGACGCTTGCCGAACATGCTACTTCCGCTTGAGCAGGTTGGAGAGCAGCGAGGTCTTCTGGACCGCCGGCGGGTCGCGGCGGGCGATCTGCTGGGCCAGGTGGTCGATGCCTTCGGCCGAGCGCGACTTGGGCCCCACCTCGCTGACCATCTGGCCGTTGTTGGCCGCCTGGCCGAACAGCTTGGGGTCGAACGGCAGGCAGAGGGTGGGCGTCAGGCCGAGCGCCTCGCCGAAGTCCTTGACCGGGATCTCCGGGCGGCCCGGCACCCCGACCTGGTTCAGCACCAGGCGCGGGGGAGCGTCGTTGGGCCGCGCGCGGCGGACCAGGTCGACCATGTTCTTGGCGTTGCGCAGCGAGGCCAGGTCCGGCGTGGCCACGATCACCAGGTCATCGGACGTCAGCAGGATCTTGCGCTTCCAGGCCGTCCAGACGTGAGGCAGGTCCAGCACCACGAAGGGCGCCGCGCCGCGGATCTTCTGGGTGACCTCCTCGAAGGCCTCGGGACCGATCTCGTAGTCGGTCTCCAGCGTGGCCGGGGCGGCGAACAGCGAGAGCCGCTCGGTGCAGCGGGCCATCATCCGGTCCATCAGGACGGGATCCAGGCGATCCGGCTGGGACAGGGCGTCGACGATCCCCTGGATCGGGTCCTGGTTGAAATCGAGGCCGGCTGTGCCGAAGGCCAGGTCCAGGTCGACCAGGACAGCGCCGGTCTGGAGGCGCTCGGTGATCGAATAGGCGACGTTGTGGGCCAGGGTCGAGGTCCCGGCCCCGCCCTTGGCGCCGCAAAAGGCGATCTGGCGGCCCACGAAGGGCGCCGAGGGATCGGCATAGAGCCCGGCCACCGTGCGGACCATCTGCAGCGGGCTGAGCGGCGGCACCAGGTATTCCGACACCCCGCGGCGCATCAGCTCGCGATAGAGGGCGATGTCGTTGGCCGAGCCGATCAGCACGACCTTGGTGCCGGGATCGCAGACCTGGGCCAGCCGATCCAGCAGACCCAGCAACTCGGGGGCGGAGTCCAGGCACTCGACCATCACCAGGGAAGGCGTGGCCTGGTTCTGGTAGCAGTCGACGGCCGCGGCCAGGCCGCCCATGCGGGTCACGACGCTGGTCCGCTCCATCCGGCGGTCTTCCGCGGCTCGGTCGGCGAGTTCGGCGGTTTCGGGCGCGGCGGCGAAGATGTGGATGGTGATGCGCGGCAGCAGGGTCTCGCCGAAGGCCGCCTCGGCGCCGGCCAGCATCTCGTGTACGGGGTTGGGGACCGCCGGGCGCGCCGGTTCGACGGCTTCGACCGGCGAAGGGCTCGGGGCCGCAGCAGGCGGCGGGGCGGTCGCGAGGGGATCGGTCTCCTCGTCGGCGGCCGCCAGAGGCGGCTCTCGCCAGGCGTCGGTCGGCGCGGCGGCGAACTCGTCCTCGGCTTCGTAGTCCAGGTCGAAGGGGTCTTGGCTCGACTTCGGGTTCATCAGACCTGGCCCCGCATCACTTCACCGCCTGAGCGACAACACCGGTCGCCTGCTTGTCCGTCTGAGTGGAGGTGTTCTCACCCTTGCGGTACTTGGCCAGCACGTCGGCCCGGCGCGCGGCGTCCGGCGGCGTCGTGGCGCGGGGACCCTGCAGATCCGCCGGATTGGCGATCTGGGCCGCCATGTTGGCCACGGTGGCGCATCCGAAATTGGGCTGCACCTCGTTCAGCATGCTGTGGGAAATGTTGGTCCATGCGCGGCCGCAATCGGGAATGCTCGCCGCGTGGCGCAGATAGCCCACCAGCAGCGGCGCCCGGGCCTCGCCCTTGGCGTCGTAGCCGACGACACGGACCTGCTCGGCGCGAACACCCTGGCCGATCAGGAAGCTGCGCGCGCCCTCGGCGGTGCGGAAGGCCGCCGAACTGTCGGGGCCGCCGCTGGGCGACTGCAGGGTGATGGCGCCGCCGTCGCCTTCGCGCCACTCGCCGACGAAGGCGGCGAGCGCGTCGGCCTGGGTCGGCGAAAGGCCCGCGGCATGGACCGCCAGGGCGATCTCGTGCGGCTGGGAGGTGATCTCCGTCTTCCACAGCTCGGTGGGCGTGCGCGACTGGGACGCCACGCTCGGCTCCTGCAGCGGAAGGCTGGCGCAGGCCGAGAGGGCCGCGAACGAGGCCAGGACGGCGAAGCGATGCATCGGGGCGAACCTCATTCGATCACGTACCCATAGGGCCCCTGATAGGTGCGGCCGGCGGTGGCCTGCGGCTTGGCCTTGTAGGCCTTGGTCAGTGCGCCCATCAGCAGGGTCGAGCCGTCGTCGGCTGTGCGCATGCCGTCGACGGGGGTCTGCAGGCGGTCGGCGCTGGTGGCGTCGACGATGTAGGGCGTGACGATGATCACCAGCTCGGTCTCGCCGGCCAGGTAGTCGCGGGAGCGGAACAGGGCGCCCAGCACCGGCAGGGTGGTCATGCCCGGCAGGGCGTCGATGTTCTGGCGTGTCTTCTCCTGCAGCAGGCCGGCGATCATCATCGAGCCGCCGGAGGGCAGCTCCACGGAGGTCTCGGCGCGGCGGACCGTGAGGGCCGGGATGGTCAGGCTGGCCGAGGCGCCGGCCGTCGACAACGAGAAGGCGCCCTCGGTGGTCAGCTCGGAGACCTCGGTCGAGAGCTTGATGGCGATACGGCCGGAGGACAGCACCACCGGCGTGAAACCCAGCCCCACGCCGAACGGCTTGAACTCGATGGTCACCGCGCCGGTGTCGTCCTGCGCCACCGGCACCGGGAACTCGCCGCCGGCCAGGAACCGGGCCGACTCGCCGGAGACGGCGGTCAGGTTAGGCTCCGCCAGGGTGCGGACCAGGCCGACGCGCTCGAAAGCGCGTATCGTGGCGTCGCCTTGCACCTTGCCGCCCACTTCTCGGACGCTCGCGGCCCCGCCGCCAAGGAGCGATCCACTCACCCCGAAAGTCGCCGACTTGCTGAACAGGAACTGCGCGTCGCCAAGCTCGCCGATGATCGCATCGAGATTGAACCCGAGCTGTTTAATGACGTTGCGCTGCATCTCGACGATGCGGACCTTGAGCATCACCTGGTCCTTGCCGGCGATGCTGAGCATGTTCAGCACCAATTCCGGCTTATCCACCGAGGCGCGGGCGATCTGCACGGCCTTGTCGGCGTCGGACAGATTGGCGACCTGTCCCGACAGGATCAGGCTGCTGTTCATGGCGTCGACGCGCACATGGGAGCCTGGCACCAGGCGGTTGATGGTCTGGGCGACCGCGCTCGGATCCTGATCGACCCGGATGTCCAGGCTGAGGATGCGGCGGCCGGCCGTGTCGAAGAACACCGCGTCGGTAGTGCCCGTCTTGAGTCCCAGGATGAAAATGCGGCGCGGGGTGCGCAGCATGGCGTCGGCGACGCCCGGATTGGTCACCAGCACGTCGCGCGCATCGACCGGCAGCTCGACCACGGCGGATTTGCCGACCGGCAGGCTGAGCGATTGGCTGTTGCCACGGCCGGCGAGGTCGACCCGCATCACGGCCGCCGACGTCGCCAGGCCCGCGGCGAAGGCGGGGCTGTTGTCGGACTGGGCCGAGGCGGGCGACAGCGGCGCCAGGATCGTGGCGGCCGCCAGGGCCAGGGCCCGCAGGATTCGGGACGGGCTCATTGCGCGACAACCTCCGTGACTTCACCGCCGCGATAGACTCGCAGCCCGTCGCCGGTCCGGCTGGGGCCGCCGCGACCTGGCCCGCCGCCCGCGTCGGCATAGGAGCGCAGCGCCAGCTGCATCTCGCCCTGGGCCTTGCCGCGGGCCAGGACCTCCACGTCGGAGGCGGGCAGCTCGAGCGTGGCCACGGCCCCGACGATGGTCTTGGAATCCTTGCCGGGGGCGGTGGCCTGGTCGATGGCCAGGACGCGCAGGTTGCGCATCAGCACCTCGGTGACGAATCCGTCGCCCTCGGCGGCCTTGCGGCTCTGCAGGACGTCGACCCGGTCGCCGGGCAGGATGAAGCCGCCGGCGGCGGTCTCGGCGTTGATCGGGACCGACATGGCGCGCATGCCCGGCGCCACGACCACGGCCAGGTAGCCGCTCTGTCCGGCGCGAACGACCTTGCGGGCCATGATCGGTTCGCCCTTGAGGATGACTTCCTTGACGATGGCGCCCGAGAAGGCCTGCATCGGCTCCTGGGTGAGGATCAGGTCGGTGGTCACCTTGGCGGCGGTCTTGACCGCCTTGTCGGCGCCCTGGGCGGGCAGCGCGGGCGCCGCGCCGTCGGTCACATAGGCGGGATTGATGGCGTCGGCCGGCCAGGCCTGCCAGCTCATGTCGGCGACGGCCAGGCGGGCGCCCACGGGCAGATCGCGCTTGGCCACCAGCACCTGGGCCATGGGCTTGGCGGGGGCCGCGGCGGCGATCACCGGCGCGGGGGGAGTCTTTGGAACGAGCATCCCTCGCACCAGGAAGGCGAGCGCGATCGCTGCGATCGCGGCGACGGCGAGGATACCGATGCGGACGGCGCCCATGTGCGACTACCCGAAACTCCCGCAAGGCGGGCGACCGACGCGGCCCCGGCGTTTCGCCCAGGCTCGCGATTCGAATGTCCGACCTTCTGCCGGCTACACGTCTATTGGCCCGCCATGGTTAACGTTGGGCTAAGGGCCGTAACTCATCCCAGACCTGGGAACGACTTCAGCAGGGCGGTCTCCGGAAAGGCGACCAGGGCGCCCACGGCGATGGCCACGCCGTACGGCACGCTCTCGCCCGGCGTCGCCAGGCGTCCGAGCCAGGCCGGCCCGATGGACGCCAGGCCCCGCACCCTCTGCGAGCGCAGGCCGAGCAGGCCCAGGGCCAGGAGGCCGCCGCCGAGACCGGTGACGAAGATGAAGCTGGCGGCGGCCGGCCAACCCATCCAGAGCGCCGCGGCCGCGAACAGCTTGGCGTCGCCGCCGCCGATCCAGCCCAGGGCGAACATGGCCATGGCGGCGACCAGGGCCGCGGCGCCGACGGCGAACTGCAGGCCGATGGTCTCCAGCGGCAGGCCCAGCGCCAGGGCGGCCGGGACGAAGGCGAGGATCAGCCCGCCCGAGATCCAGTTGGGGATGGTGTAGCTTGTGATGTCCCGCAGGGCGCCCACGATGACCAGGGCCGGGAAGACGAGCAGCAGGACGGCTTGGACGATCGGCGGCATCGCGAGGAACCCGGGCGGCGAAGGACAGCCCGCAGAGTCCGCCAATCGGATGAACGGAGCGTTGAAATGCAAAAAGCCGCGGCGCTTTCGCGACGCGGCTGCGGGTGGGAAGGGCGAGGTTTCGCCGTCCGTTTCGCCTGGCTTCAGTCCTGCGGCATCGCACCGATCACCTGGCCGAAGACGTCGGTGAGGCTGGCGCTGATGGCCATCATGCCGCCGATCAAGGTCACGGTGATCAAGGCGGCGATTATGCCGTATTCCACGGCGTTCGAGCCCGACTGGTCTTTGATGAACCGATGAAGGAAGGCCATGACGCACTCCACGGCGGGATCGAGGTTGGCTCAGGGGAGCCCCTAGGCCAAAACGCAACCGCGGCGGCTTTCGCCGCCGCGGCGCGTGTTTGGTGCCTAGACCGCCTTAGGCGGCGGCGGCGTCCAGGTCGCCGCTGATGCCCTTCAGCAGGGTGTCCAGCGAGCCGGAGACCATGCCCATGGCGCTCACGAGCACCACGGCGATGAGGGCGGCGATCAGACCATACTCGATGGCCGTGGCGCCGGATTCGTCCTTCAGGAAGCGGGTGACAAACTTAGACATGCTCGATCTCCTTTGTTGCTGCGAGCAGATTGGTGAGGGATCAAGCCCGATTGGCCTGCTCGCCCCGAAACGCAGGGACAATTTGGCTCACCGCGCTTAATTGCGAGTAAACATCGGAGTATTCGCAGAGAACTTTCTATGGTTTACTTGTGTTTACTGTTATCAAGCGTTAACCATGAGGTCCAAAACGGGCCGGAATCGGCGTTTTGACTTAATGATTCTCGCGCGCGCACGTAGGGGCGGAAATTCAGTCTTTCTTGACCATTCGCGCCCAGCCTCGGCCTGCGATTTTTTTTCGGACAGCGATCCCATGCGACGTCTTCTGCTCAGCCTGACCGCCGGCCTGGCGCTTCTGGCGACCTCTTCGCAGGCCGATGCCCCGAGCCTCTCGGTGCCGATCCACCAGAGCGCCCGCCTCCTGCTGCCCGCCGGGGCGCGCGATGTGATGATCGGCAATCCCAACATCGCCAACGTCAATGTCATCGACGGACGCAGCGTGGTGGTCCTGGGCAAGGGCTATGGCGTCACCAACCTGCTGGTCATCGACGCCCTGGGCCGCACGGTGCTTGAGCGACAGGTCGTGGTCTCGGGTCCGAGCAGCGGCCGGGTCTCGGTCATTCGCGGCGGCCAGGTCGACAGCTACGCCTGCGCCGGGGCCTGCGAAAAAGAGCCGCCCGAGGACGGCAAGGCAAAAGCGGCGGCTCCGCCCTCCCCTTAAACCTCCGGTTAGCCAGACTTCGCTAGACTGCCCCGGTTCGGAGACCTGGGGACGTCATGTCGCGCCTTGTCAGCAAATCCTTCGCGGCCCTCAGGCGGCTGGCGCGCGAAAAGCGCGGCTCGACCGCCGTGGAATTCGCGATCATCGCCATCCCCTTCATGGCCCTGCTGTTCGGCGTGGTCGAGATCGGCATGGTGCTGCTGATCTCCGCCACCCTCGACACCGCCGTTGAGTTCGCCTCGCGCAATGTCCGCACCGGCGAGTTCCAGAGCGCCGGCGCGGTCAGCAAGGACGACTTCAAGGCCTTGGTCTGCCGCAACATGACGTGGCTCCAGGGCAGCTGCACCAGCCGGATCCTCGTCGAGTCCCAAACCTTCACCAACTACGCCGCCGCCGGCGCCTCGCTGTCGGCGGCCCCGGCCACCTTCGATCCGGAGGGCAACCGCTGCTGGTCGGTGGGCGGCCCCCAGGACATCGTGCTGATGCGGGTCTACTACCAGTGGGACCTGATCACCCCGGTTCTGACCCCCGCGCTCGAGAACATGGGCGGCGGCAAGCGACTGATCGTATCCGCCTCGGCCTTCCGCAACGAGCCCTATGACCCGAACCAGGACCCGGTAGGCGCACAATGCTGAGACGTCTGATCCGCAACCGGCGTGGCTCGGCCGCCGTCGAGTTCGCCTTCATCGCGCCGGTCGCGATCCTGTTCTACTACGCCCTGGTGGAGTCCAGCCAAGGCATGCTGGCCAACCGGCGCGCCGGCCACGTGGCCACGGCCGTGGGCGACATCGTCGCCCAGGCCGGCCAGACCTCGACCGAGGAAGTCGAGGACATCTTTCTGATCGCCAGCGCCATTTTCCGGCCGCTGCCGACCGACACGCTCAGCATCCGCGTCACCAGCATCCGGATCGAGGCCAACAGCCAACAGACCGTGGTCTGGTCCCAGGCCAAGGGATCGATGACCGGCTTGTCGGGCACGCTCACCTCGGTCCCGACGCCATGGGTCGTGCCGGGCAGCGGGGTGATCCGGGTCGACACCAACTACACCTACAATTCACCGCTCCAGCAGATGATGCCCGAGCCCATCCAGATGTCCCACACCATGTACATCCGGCCGCGCGGCTACGTGGCGGTGCTTCGCCCCAACTAGGCGAGCGCGCGCGCCAGGCGCTCGGCGAGCCGGCTCGGCCCGTAGGCGACGGCGTCCAACCCCGCGACCTCTCGCAATCCCGTCAGGCTGTTGGTGAGGAACACCGCCTCGGCGGCGTCGAGTTCGCAAGGACCGGCCGCGGTCTCCACGACCCCGACACCCAGCTCGGCCGCGACGGCGATCACCCGGCTCCGCACGACGCCGGCCAGCACGCCGCAGGCGAGCGCAGGCGTGAACAGCCGCCCTTCCCGCACCCAGAACAGGTTCGCGGCCGCCGCGCAGGCGACCTCGCCGCGGTTGTTGAGCATCACCGCCTCGTCGGCGCCGCGGGCGCGGGCCTCCTGGCGGGCCAGGACGTTGTCGAGATAGGCCAGGGTCTTCAGGCGCGAGGCCGGCGAACCCTCATTGCGCCGCACCGCGCTCAGGGTCAGCCGGGCCGGACCGTCCGGAACCGCCGAGGGCGCGGCGGTGGCGAACAGGCGCGGGACAGTCTCGCTAGGCCGGTCCAGTCCCCGGCCGCCCGAGCCCGCCGTCAGGGTCAGCCGCACCGCCGCGCGCGGAGCGTCCACCCCGGCGAGGGCTTGACGCATCAGCCGCTCGGCCTCCGCGCGGTCGAGCGCGGGCAGGCCCAGAGTGGCGCAGCCGGCGGACATCCGGTCGAGATGGGCCTCGAGGTCCCTCAGCGCCCCATTCATCGCCAGCAGGGTTTCGAACAGGCCATCGCCCAGCAGCAGCCCCCTGTCATCGGCTGGAATGGCGTCAGCCGGGATCATGCGCTCCCCTCCAGGGCGGCAAGCAGGGCGGAGATCTTGGCCTCGGTCTCCAGGCGTTCGGCGCGGGGATCGGAGTCGGCGACGATCCCAGCCCCCGCCCGGGCCTCGACGCTCCAGCCCTCGGCGTCCTGCACGAAGCCGGCGGTGCGGATCAGCACGCTGGAATCCAGCGCCCCGTCGAAACCCGCCCAGAACAGCGAGCCGCAATAGGGGCCGCGCGGGGTCTCCAGCCCGGCGATCACCTTCATGGCCTGGACCTTTGGCGCCCCGGTGATCGAGCCCGGCGGGAAGGCCGCGCGCAGCAGGTCGACCGCGCCCTGCCCCGCCGCCAGCCGCCCGGTCACCGTCGAGACCAGGTGATGGACATTGGCGAAGCTCTCCACGGCGAACAGCTCCGGGACCCGCACGCTGCCGGGGACGCAGACCCGCGCCAGATCGTTGCGCATCAGATCGACGATCATCAGGTTCTCGGCCCGATCCTTGTCGCTGGCGCTGAGCTGCCGGGCCAGGCTCGCGTCCTCGTCGGGGCAGCGGCCGCGCGGCCGGGTGCCCTTGATCGGCCGCGTCTCGACCACGCCGCCCCGCGCCTGCAGGAACCGCTCGGGAGAGTTGGAGACCACCGCCAGGCCCGGCAGCCGCAGATAGGCCGCGAACGGCGCGGCGCTCTGCCCCGCCAGTCGCGCGAACAGGTCGAAGGGCGCGGCGCCCGCCGCCAGCCGCCCGGACCAGCGGCGAGCGATATTGGCCTGGAAGATCTCCCCCGCATGGATGCGGGCCACCACCTCGGCCACGGCGGCCTCATAGTCGTCCGGGTCCGAGGCGCCGAGCCCCCGGACAAGGGCGCCGGCGGCCGGCGCGGCGGGCGGAAGATCCAGCCAGGCCAGGGCGCGTGCGGCCTCATCCTCCGCCGCCGCCGCGTCGGCCCCGCGGCCCACCGCCGCCACCTCGCCGCGCTCATGGTCGAAGGCCAGCACGGCGAGATAGCGGGCGGCGGCCAGGTCGGGCCATCCGGTCCGGCTCAGCCCCAGCGGCTCGACCACGTCGCCCAGCTCGTAGCAGGCCAGGCCCGCCACTCCGCCCTGGAACGGCGGTCCGTCGGCGAGGCTCGGGCCTGCCGGCCCCAGCAGATCGCCCAGCGCCGCGAAGGGGTCCTGGCCGGGAGCGCTCACGAAGGTCGCCTCGGGCGCGCGGGCCACATAGGACCAGCGGCCCCGCGGTCCCCCGCCGCCGGACACGAAGCCGATCGCCCAGGGCTCCCCGGCGAAGGCCGAGAGCGCCTCGAGCGGATCGCGCCAGGAGGTCCGGAGCTGGGCCACGCACTGCATGGTCCGCGCCTTAGCCTTCAGGCGGCGTGAGGGGAAGTCAGATGCGGCGATCGCCTCCGCGCACGAACAGCAGGCCGACGAATCCGATCGCCAGCAGGATGATGATCATGGCGAAGCCGCCCTGCTGGCTGTGGAAGATATTGGTGCCCAGATTGACCAGGAACGAGCCCAGCCAGATCGTCGCCGTGCCCGACAGGGCATAGACCCCGAAGAAGGCCCCAGTCTGCTCCGGCGGCGTCAGCCGCACCAGCAGGGTGCGGCTCGAGGCGTAGTGGGCGGTGATGAAGATGGCGTTGGAGAAGCCGATCAGCAGGTAGATCCACTCCGGCAGGCTGCGGAAGAACGGCCCGTTCCACATCGGCGCGTGGGCGGCCGGGTCATGGGCCCAGAAATAGAGGATCTGCTCGGGGCCCATGCCGATGATGGCGATGGTGCCGATCAGCGACATGAAGATCTCCACCTGCACCGCCCGGCGCGGCCCGAGCCCCGCGTCCAGCCAGCGCCCGACGAAGCCGCCCAGCACCGCCAGCACGGTCAGGATGATGCCGTACATCAGCATCTCCAGCGCGCCCCAACCCATCACCCCGCTGGCGTAGATGCCGCCATAGATCAGGATGGCGGTCATGCCGTCGACATAGAACATCCGGCTGATCAGGAAGATCGCCGCGTCCTTGTAGTGCTTCATCCCCGAGACCATCCGCCAGAGGTCGACGGCCCCTTGTCCCAGGGCGCGCAGGACCGGGACGCCGGTCGGCTTGGCGTCGGGGGTGAACAGGAAGAGCGGGATCGCCCCGATGGCGAAGGTGATCGCCGCCATGGGCCCGACGATGCGCTCCGGCTCATGCAGCAGCGGCTCGAGGCCGAACAGCGGCTTCTCCGGCACGAAGGGCAGGCCGCTCCCCGGCAGGGCGAAGGCCCAGGCCGTGAAACCGAGTGTCAGCAGGGCGAAGGCGTTGCCGAGCGCCAGCGCCAGGCCGGACGCCTTGTGCGCCGCCGAGATCCCCGCCGCCCGCACCAGCAGCGAGTTATGGAGCACCTCGGAGTAGGTATAGAGCACCCCCACCAGGGTGGTCAGGATCATGACGGTGATCACCGAGATCCCCGACCCGTCGGGCTTGGCCCACCACAGCGCCCACATCATCGGGATCATGAGGACGGTGATAAGGGCCAGCCAGGTCTTGCGCCGCCCCAGCTTGTCGATCGACGCGCCCAGGAACGGCGCCGTGGCCATGATGAACCAGCCGGAATACTGGCTCCACCGCGAGATGATCTCCTGGCCCCGCACCGGGTCGCCGACCATGACGGCCGCCACGTAGGGCATGAAGATGTAGATGGTGATGAGGATCACATAGGGGATGCGCGCGCCCTCGAAGACCGCCCAGGCCGCCGCCCCCCGCGACAGCTTGCCGTCCCCCATCAGCTCGGCCTCGATCGGAATGTCGGCGATGGACCCGGGCCCGCTGGCTTCGACGACGGTGGGCATGGCGTCTCCTCGGCCGCGGTCGGCCTTCGAAGCCAAGGTACGCATTCGCAGGGCGATGGGGAGTCACAAACTGACCACGACCACCACCGCTCATCCCGGCGAAGGCCGGGACCCAGATTCATCCGGAGCGCTTGGCAGGTTCACCTGGGTCCCGGCCTTCGCCGGGATGAGCGGTGAAAAGATCAGCCCAGCTTATTGTCCGCCGCCGCCAGGGCCGCCTTGGCGTCGGCGGCGAAGCCCTGGGCCTGGAGCGCCTCGCAAAGCGCCGTCAGGCACAGCCGCACGTGCCACGGCGTCGCCGAGGCGCCCATCAGCCCGATGCGCCAGACCTTGCCCTTGAGCGGACCCAGGCCGGCCCCCAGCTCCAGGTCCCATTTCGCCAGGACATAGGCCCGCACCGCCGCCTCATCGACGCCGTCCGGCACGATCACCGCATTGAGCTGCGGCAGCCGGTGCGGCTCATCCACCAGGTACTTCAGCCCAGCCGCCTCGATCCCCGCGGCCAGCGCCTCATGGGTCCGGGCATGGCGCACCAGCACCGCCTGCTGGCCCTCCTCGAACAGCGCCACCAGGCTCTCGTGCAGGCCGTAGAGCGCGTTGATCGGGGCGGTGTGGTGATAGGTCCGGCCGCCCTCCCCGCCCCAGTAGCTCATCAGCAGATTGAAATCGCAGAGCCAGTTGCGGACCTTGGTGGTCCGCGCCGCGATCGCCGCCTGGGCCCGCGGCGACAGGCAGATCGGCGACAGCCCCGGAGGCGCCGACAGGCACTTCTGGGTCCCCGAATAGATCACGTCGGCGTCCCAGGCCGCGGCGTCCACCACGATCCCGCCCAGCGAGGTCACGCAGTCGACGATGGAGAGCGCGCCGTACTTGCGCGCCAGGGCGCAGAGGGTCGCCGCGTCGGACCGCGCCCCGGTGGAGGTCTCGGCGTGGACAAAGGCCAGGACCTTGACCTTCCCCGCCGCCTTCAGGGCCTCTTCCACCGCCGCCGGATCCACCGGCTTGCCCCACTCGAACTCGACCTTGACCACCTCGGCCCCGGCCCGGTCGGCCATGTCGACCATGCGGCCGCCGAAGGCGCCGTTGACGGCGATCACCGCCCGGTCGCCCGGCTCGAGCAGGTTCATGATCGCCGCTTCCATCCCCGCCGTCCCGGGCGCCGGCAGCGGCACGCAGGCATAGCCGGGCGCATTGAACAGCCGCGACAGGGCGCCCTTGATCTCCTCCATCAGCTCCTGGAACGCCGGGTCCAGGTGACCGATGGTCGGACGGCCGAGCGCCGCCAGCACGCGGGGACTGACGTCGGAGGGGCCCGGGCCCATCAGGATGCGCCGCGGCGGCTGGAAGCTCTGCATGGTGGTCCCCTTCTCGTTGCGGGGACGATTAGGCGATGGCGAGGCCCCTGTCAGCCCGCGAAGGCCCATACATGGATGCTCCCCCTCTGGGCCAGCTGTCAGCCGGATGGCTTCAACCCCCTCCGTCACGTCGCCAAAGAGGGCGACGCGCCACCTCCCCCAATCCGCGCTGCGCGCTCGGGGAGGAACTGGTCACAGCCTAGTTGCTCCCCTCCTGGGGGAGCTGTCAGCGAAGCTGACTGAGGGGGACTTTGACTCTTGCTTGCAGGCTTCCGTCCCCTCCCCAGAACGAGAGGGCCTGGAGCCGAGCCTAACCCAGGATCCGCGCCTCGATCTTGGCGCGCAGCTCGGCGTCGACCCCCAGCACCTCTTCCAGGTAACGGTCCACCGAGCCGTGGTTCTTGTCGATCACCGCCAGCGCCTCGGCCAGATAGGCCTCGTCGACGCTGACCGCCCGGCGCAACCCCGCGTCATCCACGCTGTGCCCGGTGAGGTCCTTGATCCACGGCCCCAGGAAGTTGGTCTTCCGAGCCATCCGCGCCTCGTCATTGGTGGCGAGGTAGTCGGCCAGGGTATCGTCGCGATGGACGCCGGCGATGTGGTGGGTGAAGGCGCAGATCAGCCCCGTGCGGTCCTTGCCCGCCGCGCAGTGGACGACCAGCGCGCCGTCGGTCTCCGCCAGGGCCTGGAAGTAGCGCGCGTACAGGTCCACGTGGCGCGGCTCGTGCGGCGCGCGGCGGTAATAGGCCAGGCTGTCATTGTAGAACCAGTCGGCGTCGATGCTGTCGGCCTGGGCCATGGCCTCCTGCCAGTCGGCATAGGTGCCGTCGATGTCGTTCTCGATCACCGTGCCGGAGAACCCGTCCCAGCGGCGCGACACCTCGCGCTCGCGCTCGCGCCGCCGACGCAGGTCGACGATCAGCGTGACGCCCAGGTCGCGCAGCTTGGCCAGGTCCTCGTCGGTGGCGTAGGCGTGGTTGGCGGATCGGAACAGCCGCCCAGCTTTCAGCCCCCGGCCGCAGGCGGTGGCGTACCCCCCGAAGTCGCGGAAGTTCTCGATGCCTTCGAATTCGATGTGCTTGGCCGTCATGCAGGTGGATTTAGCGAAACGGTGGGCGAATTGCGAGGGGCTCGTTCGTGTTTTGATCTGGAGCGGCCTCGTCGACACAACAACGTCGTGGGCCGCGCTGCCCATCGGCGACACGCCTCGAACGGCGCGCACCGACGGGCTACTCGGGTGGTCCTATCGGAAGCCGAAGAACCACAGGACGGCGAGCACGACGACCACGAGGCCAACAATATAGATGATGCGATTCACGGCGAGCTTCCTTCTATCGGCGTTCTGAAACGCCGAAGGGAGAACGCCGTTCCTTCGCCTAGCGGAACGGCGGCTCGTCGAAGCTGCGCAGCTTGCGCGAGTGGAGCCGGGGGCCTTCCTTGCGCAGCAGGTCCATGGTTGCGATGCCGATCTGCAGGTGCTGGCCGATGGCGCGCTCATAGAAGGCGTTGGCCTGGCCGGGCAGCTTGATCTCGCCGTGCAGGGGCTTGTCGGAGACGCAGAGAAGCGTCCCGTAGGGCACCCGGAACCGGTAGCCCTGGGCGGCGATGGTGGCGCTCTCCATGTCGATGGCCACCGCGCGGGACTGGTTGAAGCGCAGGGAGCTGGACGAGAAGCGGAGCTCCCAGTTGCGGTCGTCGGTGGTGACCACCGTGCCGGTGCGCAGCCGGCGCTTCAGCATCTCGCCGGACTCGCCGGTGATCATCTCGGCGGCGCGGCCCAGCGCCACCTGCACCTCGGCGATGGGCGGGATCGGGATCTCCGGCGGCAGGACGTCGTCCAGCACGTGGTCGTCGCGCAGATAGGCGTGGGCCAGGACATAGTCGCCGATGGTCTGGGAGCCGCGCAGCCCGCCGCAGTGCCCGATCATGATCCAGGCCTGGGGCCGCATCACCGCCAGGTGGTCGGTGACCGTCTTGGCGTTGGAGGGCCCGACCCCGATATTGACCAGGGTGATGCCCGTGCGCCCCTCCGCCATCAGGTGGTAGGCCGGCATCTGGTGGCGCCGCCAGGGGCCGTCGGCGATGGCCTGTTCGGGGTTCTCGGTCTCGGCGGTGACCATCACCTGGCCCGAGGCCGAGAGCGCGGTGTAGGGACCGCCGGTCTTGAGCTGCGAGCAGCCCCAGCGCACGAACTCGTCCACATAGCGGTGGTAGTTGGTGAACAGCACATACTGCTGCACGTGCTCGGCCGGGGTGCCCATGTAGTGCGTCAACCGCGCCAGCGAGAAGTCGGTGCGCAGGCCGTCGAACAGGGCCAGCGGCCGGGCCGGCTCCAGGCTGGCGTTCCACATGCCGTCGGCGATCTCGTCGCCGATATGGGCCAGTTCCGTGGTCGGGAAGTGCCGGGCGATGTCGGCCGAGCCGATGTCGGCCATGGCGATGTCGACCGCCCCGTCCAGCACATAGGGGAAGGGCATCTCCTGCCGGGAGCGGGCGACCTCGATGGTGACGTTGAAGTCGGTCATCAGCAGGCTGATCTGCTCGATCAGGTAGTCGCGATAGAGGTCGGGGCGGGTGACCGTCACCGCATAGTCGCCGGGCTGCGACAGCCGGGCATAGGCGCGGCCCAGGCGCGGATAGACCTCGCCGGGGGGCCAGGTCAGGCGCAGCTCGGGATAGGCGAAGGCGCCGCGGGCGCGGGCGGCGGGATCCGGCGGCGGTCCGCCGGCCAGGAAGATCTTCAGGGCGGCCCGGAGGGCTTCGACGGTGGCGCGGTATTCGGCGTCCAGCCGCTCGACGATGGCGGCTGCTTCTTTCTCGATGGACATGGGGCAGTTTAGACCGCTCCGGTGAAGGTTGCGAGACGTCCCTGCCTCCATTTCGCAGCGCTATGGACGAACGGCCCCATTCTCGGCGACAAAGGCCGGCGCGAACGCCGGGGAGTCCTCATGAATCGTCTTTTCACCGCCTTCATCGTGGCGGGCATGGTGCTCGGCGTCGCCGTCGGCTGGGGGGTGAACCAGGGCCTGAGTCCGGAGCAGGCCAAGGAGGTCGCCGGCAACCTGACCATCATCACCGACGTCTTCCTGCGCCTGATCAAGATGATCATCGCGCCCCTGGTGTTCGCGACCCTGGTGGCCGGCATCGCCCACATGGAGGACGCCGCCAGCATCGGCCGGGTCGGCGTCAAGACCATGGCCTGGTTCATCAGCGCCTCGCTGGTCTCGCTCACCATCGGCCTGGTGATGGTCCACCTGATCGCGCCCGGCGTCGGCATGGACCTGATCGACGAGGCGGCGGGCGCCGCGGGCACGGTGGACGCCACCAAGCTCACCCTGAGGGAGTTCGTCACCCACCTGGTGCCGAAATCCATCGTCGAGGCCATGGCCAACAACGAGATCCTGCAGATCGTGGTGTTCTCGATCTTCGTCGGCACCGCCGTCGCATCGCTCGACGACAGGGCGCCGGCCGTGGTCGTCCTGGTCGATCAGATCGCCAACATCATGCTGAAGGTGACCGGATACGTCATGAAGACGGCGCCACTGGCAATATTCGCCGCACTTGCTGCGACAATTGCTACGCAGGGACTTAGTGTTCTAGCAGACTATGCGAAATTCGTCCTTGGATTCTATGCGTCGCTGGGCGTGCTCTGGGGATTGCTGATCGCGGCGATGCTGCTGGTGGTGGGAGCCCGCGCGACGAAGCTGCTGGCGGCGATCCGCAGCCCGGCCCTGCTGGCCTTCGCCACGGCCTCGTCGGAGGCCGCCTATCCCAGGACCCTGGAGGAGCTGCAGAAGTTCGGCATCTCGCGTCGGATCGCCAGCTTCGTCCTGCCGCTGGGCTACTCGTTCAACCTCGACGGCTCGATGATGTACTGCACCTTCGCGGTGATGTTCATCGCCCAGGCCTACGGCATCGACCTCTCCATCGGCCAGCAGATCACCATGCTGCTGCTGCTGATGGTGACCTCCAAGGGCATGGCCGGCGTGCCCCGCGCCTCGCTGGTGGTCATTGCCGCCACCCTCACCTATTTCGACCTTCCCGAGGCCGGCCTGCTGCTGATCCTCGGCGTCGACCACCTGCTGGACATGGGCCGCTCGGCCACCAACGTCCTGGGTAATTCGGTCGCCAGCGCCGTGGTCGCCAAGTGGGAGAACCAGATCGAGGACCCCGACGCCTCGGGCGCCGAGCCCGTTCCCGTCCCGCGTTAACGGTCGACTCAGCCCGCCATGGGATCATCCGCCCTTCGGCAGGGGGTTGCAGGGCCATGGGGGACGACGCGGCCGAAAGCATGGCGCGCGAGGAGGTGGCCCGCATCTCCGAGGCCCTGGCCGCCCGCGTCGACGAGCTGGAAGCCGAGCGCGCGCTCACCATGCACCTGGCCCGCACCGACGGGCTGACGGGCCTGCTGAACCGAGGCGCCTTCACCGCGGCCCTGATCGACCGGCTGGAGGCCGCGCAAGCGTCGGGCGAGCGCCTGGCCCTGTTCGTCATCGACCTGGACCGCTTCAAGCACCTCAATGACAGCCTCGGCCACCACGCCGGCGACCAGCTGCTGAACGAGATCGGCCGGCGCCTGAAGACCGAGGCCAAGCCCGGCGACCTGGTCTGCCGCCTGGGCGGCGACGAGTTCGCGGTGATCGCCTCGGGCGACCAGGTGGCCCGCAGGGCCGCGGCCCTGACCCAGCTGCTCGGCCAGGGCCACACCATCTATGGCCGGGTGGTCTCGCCCGGCGCCTCGGTGGGGGTGGCGGTCTATCCCGACGACGCCACCGACGCCGTCGACCTGCAGCGCTACGCCGACATGGCCCTCTACCGCGCCAAGAGCGCCGGGGGCCGGCGCTGGTCGGCCTTCGACACCGACCTGCGCAAGGCCGGCGAGGCCCGCCACAGCCTGGAGGCGGAGCTGCGCCGCGCCATCCCGGCCGGCGAGATCGTCCCCTGGTACCAGCCGGTGGTCGACGCCGCCGACAGCCGCATCGTCGCCGTCGAGGTCCTGGCCCGCTGGAACCACCCCGAGCAGGGCCTGCTGGCCCCCGGCGTCTTCGTGCCCCTGGCCGAGGAGCTGGGCCTGATCGCCGACCTCGACGCCGCCATCTTCGCCAGCGCCTGCCGCACCGCCGCGCCCTGGGTGGCCGAGGGCCTGATCGACGCCATCTCCTGCAACGTCTCGCCGCGCGAGCTGCTGGACCCGGCCTTCTCGCGCGCCCTGCTGCGCCGGCTGAAGGCCACCGACCTGCCGGCCACCGCGCTCACCGTCGAGATCACCGAGACCTTCCTGGTCCAGGACCTGGGCCTGGCGCGGCGCCACATCGAGCGCCTGGCCTCCAAGGGCGTGCGCATCGCGCTGGACGACTTCGGCACCGGCTATTCCAACCTCCGCGCCCTGCTGCAGCTGCCCATCCACACGGTGAAGCTGGACCAGTCGCTGATCGGCGACGTGGGCCGCGATCCCCGGGTCTCCAAGCTGGTCCGCGCCATGCTGGGCGCCGCCAAGTCGCTGGACGCCCGCATCGTCGCCGAGGGCGTGGAGGACGAGGCCCAGGCCCTGTTCCTGCGCGCCGCCGGCTGCGACCGCATGCAGGGCTTCCTGTTCGCCAGGCCCATGCCGGCCGACCAGGTCGAGGCCCTGATCCGCCAGCAGGCCGCCGACCTCGGCCCCCGCGCCGCGCCGGTCGAAGAGACCCCGGCCACCCCGCTGCGGGCGCGGCGCTAGCGCTCCAATCCGCAGATCCCCATATCGGGGCCCATGCAGAACCACCTTCGCACCTTCGTGCTGCTCGCGGCGCTCACCGCCATCTTCGTCGGCGTCGGCTATCTGATCGGCGGCGCCACCGGCATGCTCGTGGCCTTCCTGCTGGGCGCGACGATGAACTTCGTCAGCTACTGGAACGCCGACAAGATCGTGCTGAAGATGTACGCCGCGCGCGAGGTCGACCCCGCCACCGCCGAGCCCCTGCTGGCGAACTACGTCGCCGACGTCCATGACCTGGCGCAGCGCGCGGGCCTGCCCCGGCCCAAGGTCTATGTCATCGACAGCGACCAGCCCAACGCCTTCGCCACCGGCCGCGACCCCGAGCACGCCGCCGTGGCCGCCACCGTCGGCCTGCTGCGCATGCTGGACCGCCGCGAGATCCGCGGGGTCATGGCCCACGAGCTGGCCCATGTGAAGAACCGCGACACCCTGACCATGACCGTCACGGCGACCATCGCCGGCGCCATCGGGGCGCTGGCTAACTTCGCCCTGTTCTTCGGCGGCAATGATCGCGAGCGGCCGGGCGGCATCATCGGGACCCTGGCCCTGATGATCCTGGCCCCCATGGCCGCGGCCCTGGTCCAGATGGCCATCAGCCGCGGCCGCGAATACCAGGCCGACGCCGGCGGCGCGGAGATCAGCGGCGACGCACAAGCTCTCGCCAGCGCGCTTCAGAAGATCGACGCCCATGCCCGCGGGATCGTCAACCTGACCGCCGAGCGCAATCCCGCCACCGGCCAGATGTTCATCATCAACCCGCTCTCGGGCCGCGGCGCCGACAACCTGTTCTCCACCCACCCGGCGACCCAGAACCGGGTCGAGGCCCTGATGCGCCTCGCCGCCCCGTCCCGCCGGGCGGAGACCGCCGTCCCGCTCACCAGCGCCCGACGCGGCCCCTGGGGCTAGGTCCCGCCTGGGGGACTTTGACTCTCGTGCGCTTCAACCCCCTCCGTCACGTCGCCGATAGAGGCGACGCGCCACCTCCCCCAAACCGCGCTGCGCGCTGGGGGAGGATCTAGGTTCGCATAGTCCATGGATGCTCCCCCCCTGGGGGAGCTGTCGGCGCAGCCGACTGAGGGGGACTTTGACTCTTGTTGGGGGCTTCAACCCCCTGCGGCTAACCCCAAACACCGCTCATCCCGGCGAAGGCCGGGATGAGCGGCTTAGGCCGAGATCGCCCCGGCCCGCCGCCGCAACCGCGCATATTCCGCATCCAAGGCCCGCCGCGCCTTCCGCGCCTCCTTCGCCCGCCCCACCGCCTCGGCGAAGTCGGGCCGGGTCCGCATCCAGCCGTAGAAGGTGGCGGCGCACGGCATGTCCGGCAGGCGGCTGAGGGTGTTGAGCGTGCCGCCCTCGGCGATCCCCTCGCAGATCGCCTCGAGCAGATAGTCCGGGCAGGCCGCCCGGGCCTGGACCCGGCGGCGGCGGGCCACCTTCAGGGCGATCTTCAGGGCCTGGTCGAACTCCGGCTGCGCCTTGCGCCAGCGGATCACCACGTCCCGGCACGGCAGGCCGTGGCCGGAGTTGAGCATGGCCTGGAAATCCTCGCCGCGCGCGACCCGCGCCACGATCCTGTCGGCCAGGGCCTGGTCGAAGGGCCGGAAGCGGGCGGCGCAGCGCCGGGCGCGCTCGGCGACCTTCACCTGGTTCAGCCGCCAGACCTCCCCGCCGAACTCCCCCTGGGTCATCCGCCAATGCCGGTAGGCCCGGCGCGACGGCATGGCCGGGTCGCGAAGGATGGAGACGATCCCCTCCCCCGCCGCCAGCCGCGCCAGCAACGCCTTGGCCTTGGCCTCATCGAAGGCGAGGCTCCGGTCGCCCCTCAGCCGGGCGTTGACGAGCGCCGTGGCGAAGTTGGCGTCGGCGTGGGTCCAGGCATGGACGCTGGCATAGGACGGCATCTCCGGCTCGGCGCAGATGCGCGACAGCTTCTCCCCCGCCGTCACCCGGTCGAGGATCTGCTGGCGGGCTTGCGGGTGCGTGTCAGCGTAGGCGCGCGCGGGCATTGGGGGAGTGTACCGCGCAACTCGGCGGGCGAGAACATTGCAAGAACAAAAAGTTGACGCACGGAGCCGCGGCGAGGCAAGGAACGTCGCTGCAATGCAGATGTTTCAGACCCTCGGGCGGACCATGGAGCCGTCAGACGTCCTCAAGATCGAGTGCGTCGCGTGCGGCCACCGTGTCGAGTGGACCCGCGCGGAAGCCTTCGCGCGCCTTGGCGCGGGCGCCCGTCCCGCCGACTTGAAACGCCTAGGCCCCTGCGGGAAGTGTGGCGAAAAGCGCAGGATCCGCGCCTGGATTTGACGGTCGCCCCGGCCCCGCGCCAATCTTCAGAGCATGTGCAATCTCTACACCATCGAAGGCGACATCTTCGGCTGGGCCGAGGCTCACGAGACGTTCCTCGGCCGCGCCCTGCGTCTGCCGGCTGGTGCCGCCGAAGGCACGTCCAACATCGACCTCACCTGGAAGCCGCAGGTCTATCCGGACTACCGGGCGCCCACCGTGCGCCTGGGGTCGGACGGCGCCGAAGAGGTGGGCTTCGCACGCTGGGGCATGCCCAGCTCAAAGCAGGCGCTGTTCATCGCCGCCAAGAAGCGGGCCGACAAGCTCCGCGCCAAGGGCAAGACACTCACCGACGCCGACTTCGCCGAACTGCTCCGCCTTGAGCCGGACGGCGGCACGACCAATGTCCGCAAGACCGAGAGCCGCCACTGGGCGCCCTATCTCGGCGTCGCCAATCGCTGCCTGGTCCCGCTCACCTGCTTCGCCGAACCCGACCAGGTCGGCGGATCGCGGGAGAATGTCTGGTTCGCGCTGTCGGAAGATCGTCCCCTGGCCTACTTCGCCGGCGTCCACACCCTCGACTATTCCTGCGTCCGCAAGATCAAGACGGGCTGGGAGACCTGCGACCTGTTTGGCTTCCTCACCACCGACGCCAACGCCGAGGTCGGCGCGGTCCACGACAAGGCCATGCCGGTGATCCTCACGACGGCTGAGGAGGCGACGACCTGGCTAACTGCGCCGTGGGAGCAAGCCAAGGCCCTGCAGCGCCCTCTCCCCGATGGTTCGCTGACGGTGGTAGCACGGGGCCGCGCGCCTGCTGCCGTCGGGGTGTAAGGCCCAGCCAGAGAAGTGGGCAATGCCGCACCAAATCTTGCTCGGGAGGGCATATGTCCGAAAACAGCACGACCTCATCCGGCCCTGAGCCAAGACGCTTTGTAGTTGATGTGAAGCGCGTTCCGCCCGGCTTTCCGACCCAAGCTCACAGCTCGGAATTTTGGGAAGCGCTCGGTCGGACTGTGGCGACATTTGGATTCTTGGAGAACGTGCTGGGCAAGGCCGTCTTCGCCATAACCGGCACTACGGAGCTGCCGGAGGACCCCACTGAGGCGGAGACCGCGCTCAAGGCATGGTCACGGACACTGGAAAGGGCGTTGACCGATGCGCTCGGCGGCCTAATTCAATTATTCGCGACAGCAGTGCGCGCCAACTCCAACGTCACCACCACCAATATTGACGAATTGTTGGATCAACTGAAACAAGCGGCGAATTTGCGCAATGTCCTTTGTCATGGTTTCTGGCAACTACCTGATGCGTCCGGGCGATCAGTTCCATTCTTCGTAAATCGGAAGATCGAGGCGTTTGCGTCCCCTATCGACGTGCAATTCCTGACCCAGACGCGCGAAGCCACCCTCGAAATGGCGTTGAGCGTCATCAACGTCGTCACACACATGGGATTCCAGTTTCCTAGTACCGGGGGGCCGGGTGAGCCGGTCTGGGCCGTCTGACCGCTCCCGGAAGCAAGCCACAGGCGATACGGGTCTAACCCACAACAGCTCACTTGAAGTTGTCGATGAACCTGCCAAACCGAAGGCTGCGGAAACGCATCGATAAGTTGGTGGGGGATTGGATGATCAGTGAGGCGAGTGTCCGGCGAGCGATAGATCACCTAGGGGCAATGGGAGACACCGACCTTTTTCCACGGCTACCGGAGATGCGTTGCTTCCTTGAGCGGCCTGGAACTATCGCAAAAGACTGTGAGAAGCTGAACCCTGGTCAGTACAAGCCAAGTGGGGCAGTTGAGACGTTGACTCCAAAATCTTGGCTTGGGTTTCGGATTGCTCATCAACTTACGGCGTCGGACAATGTCATTTACCTTGGGGCGCTCCTTGATTGCGCGCCGCATCTTGAGCGCGCTCGCCTTCCCAAGGACACCTATGAAGCCTTCGCCTACCGGTATTCAGCGGATGAGACTGTTAGGGTGTTCGAGCCCGGCCGTGGTTTTCATCAATGGCTAGCCCATCTGTCCGATTTTGGTGGGCCGGAAAATCCGTTCTCTGAAGATCGTCCAGCTATAGTTACTGACATTTCGGACTTCTTCCAGCGCATTTACTTTCATCGAATAGAGAACGTGCTTGAAGACGCAGGCTGTCCCAAAGCTCCATCAGACTTAATTAAGAAAGTTATCAAGACCGCTCGCGCGCGCCAATCATATGGCTTGCCGGTGGGCACAGCGGCGTCGCGATTGCTGGCCGAGTGCTTGTTAAACGACACCGATATTCTTCTGAAAAACATGGGCGTCAAGTTCACGCGCTATGTCGATGACTATCGCATAGCTGTACCGCCAGGGATGGAAGCTCACTCGATTCTATGCCGCTTAGCCGAGCATCTAATGGTCACCGAAGGGCTTTCGCTAAATGTCTCAAAGACAAAGCTCACGACCGTGCGAGATATCGAGCGCAGCTCAAAGGGGCGACTACAGGACGTTTTCACAACAGCAGAGATGGAGAACATGCAAGCCTTCATCGCGCTAAGCTATGGCGACGATGACGACCTGAAGGACGAAGATTTGGTTGCCAACCCCTTCTTATCGGCAGAATTTCTACAAGCGCGCCTTGATGAGATCGGCGACAAGAAGGGTGTAGACCTGTCTGTCTTCAAGGCGATATTGCGTGCATTGCGGTTTCTACAAGGAATTGATGCGCTCAATTTGATCGAGAAACATGCCGAACTTCTCTACTATGTTCCGCGCGAATTTTGCTTGGTTCTCAGCGCCGCGTCGAAGCAAGAGGGGTTTCCAACTGACGCGGTGAAACGCCGCGTCATCGAATTGCTGTCAATGCCGCCCTATGCTGACTTAGCATATGTTCGGTCCTGGCTGCTCAATCTGTTTGTCGACGGGACCGTACCGGTCTTACTCTCAGACTGGCAGGCGTATGACTTTAACCGCAGTGTATTTGAGCGACGGTCGCAACTCTTCTTGCGGGGGCTTGCGAATGATAGGCCGTATTTTCGCGCCCTCAAGACACAGCTGGCCTCCCTCAGCGAGTGGGAGAAGCCCGCAGCGCTAATGGCGGGAATGTGTTTGCCATTGGACGAGTACAAGAACTGGCTCTCTAGCGCTGTCGATCAACTCTCAATGCCGTTCGCGGCCACCTATACGGCTTGGCTGCGCGATAACCACGGCAAGTTGCACCAACTCCTGTCCGAGCCCCACGAGCCGGTGTGCACGAACCTCTGACTTTTTCCGCCGATCTGCTCGACAGCAGGACCGCGATCTTGATGACATCCTATGGGGGTCGAAGCCGAGGCGAAGCACTAACGCAGGTGGTCCGCAATCAAGGCTTGAATTGATTCAGCTAGGTCATTCGCTTTGGGAATTGTGGGGACACGATACTTAATTCAAGTCGCCTTCCGCCACCAACGCGAACAGGCCGGCCGCCCCAGAGACATGCTGCGCCAAGCTTAACATCCCTCAGGAGCATATGGGTCCCGGTCTTCGGCTGCGCCGAAACCGGGATGACGAGCGGAGAGGGTGCGCGAGTGTTGCACCGCCCCCTAATCCCGCTCCCGATACGGAAAGGTCTGCGGCAGCTTCCGCACGCCGTCCCAGATCTCCGCGCCGAAGCCGCTGAGGTCCATGTCGCCGACGAGCTTCAGGATCGCTTCGTCGGACTCGGCCTCCAGGGGCCGGACATCCCGGATCCGACCGTCGCGACCTGTGAGATAAACCCGGTAATACGCCATCACCGCCCCTGCATCACCCTAACGACCTTCGCCTGGGCGGAGCAAGCGTCGGGACATTGGCCGAAGCCGGCCGGGCCGCGCCGCGTGGCGCGTCCCGGCCGGCTCGGTCGAACGTCCATACCGAGGGGATCGGACTGACGCTTCAGACCTGGGCGGGATCCCTCCAGACCGCGCGCCCGGTGACCGCCCGACTGCTAGAGGCGGCCAACTGCCAAGTTCAAATACCGACGTTTGCCAGTAGTTCCCGCCCGACTTGCTTGTTAGGAATAATTAGAATCCGCACGTCCTTGAGACCATCTTGAGATTGGAACTGTCAACCCGCAAGGGAATTACCGTCAAGTGGCCGCCAGATGCTCTACAGTCTGGGGATCGGTTGGTTCGGCTCGGCGAGCGGGCGTTTTTTGGTACGGGTTCAAGTATGAAGTTCAGCATCGCCGCCATGGCCGCCGCGGCCACAGTTTCCCTGGCCGCGCCGGCCCACGCCCTGACGGTGATCTCCTCGCCCGTGGATGCGCCGCCGCCGGCCGGCCAGTTCATCATCTACGACTTCGATGGCTATGTGGCGCCGGGCTACACCCTGACCCTGAGCGGGGCGGCCGGGATCTTCGACGGCTCGCAGGGCCTGTTCCCCGGCGTGGCGGCCCCGCCGCCGGGCACCACCACCGACTACCTGGCCATCCGGGCCGGCGGCGCGGCCACCCTGGACACGCCGCTGATCAGCGCGATCAGCGTCTATATCGGCTCGCCCGACGCCTATAACGCCATCCGGTTCATCGGGCTGAACGGCTTCGACCAGACCCTGATGGGCGCGGCCCTGGCGGACGGCTCGTTCAACGGCGACCAGACCATCGGACGGCGGATGACCTATAATTTCGGGTCCGACCGGGTCACCAAGGTCATCTTCTATTCGACCGGCAACTCGTTCGAGCTGGACAATATCGCCACCACCTCGGCCGTGCCTGAGCCGGCCACCTGGGCGATGATGATCGTGGGCTTCGGCTTGGTGGGCGGCGCGATCCGCCGCCGGCGCCAGACGGCCTGGACCCTGGCCTACGCCCGCGCATGACGTGGCACCCCCTTACGGGGGATCGCAACGGCCGATGGTCGGGGCGGCAGGGTGGTCCGATGCTCCCCTCTTGGGGGAGCTCCCGGCCCAATGGCCGGGTGAGGGGGACCAATAATGTCCTTGGACAGCGACGCGACCGGAGGGGTTAAAGTCCCCCTCAGGCCCTTCGGGCCAGCTCCCCCAGAGGGGGAACATCTTTAAGTCCCTCGCAATGCGATGGCCTCCCCGCGAGGCGGGGGCATGTCGCGGCGGTTGTATCGGCTTTCCCTGCGGTTTCCCCGGGCATAGGCTCTCTTTCGCGCTCGCCAGGCGGGCGCGGAGCCGTCGGGGGACGGGGCGTGAGGATCGCACTCGCACTGAGCATCGCATTGGCGGCGGCGACCGGCGCCTGGGCCGGCGAGGACCCGCATGCGCGGTTCCGCTCGACCATGGACCAGGTGTTCGGGGCCGGGACCTGGCGGGTGACCGGCGGCTATCGCACCCCCGAGCGCGAGAACGAGCTGCGGGCCCAGGGCGCGCTGACCGTGACGGCCGGGCGGCTGTCGCGCCACTCCATGGGACGGCCTGGGGCGCCGGGCGCCTATGACGTGGTGGTCGACGGGATGAGCCCGTTCCGCGCGGCGGCCAAGCTGCGAAGGGCGGGCGCGCCGTTCGCCACCATCTTCCCCGAGGGGCGGCACGGGACCCAGGGTCCGCACCTGCATCTCGATCCCCATTCGGGCGGACGCGGCGGCGGCGGCGGAGCGGCGCCGGGCCTGCCCTGGGTGGTGGCCGCGCTCACCCCGGCCCAGATCGAGGTCAGCCGGCTGCACGATCAGGCCCTCGACGGGGACGGAGCGGCGCAGCTGGCCCTGGGCGAGGTCTATGGCGCCGGGCGGCTGGCGCGGAAGGACCCGATCGACGCCTATGTCTGGACGGCGCTGGCGGCCGCCAACGAGGGCGCCGAGCCGTCCGTGCGCGCGCGGGCGCAGGGGGCGCTGGCCGCCCTGACCGCGCGGATGAGCGCCGCCGACCTGGAAGACGCCCGCCGCTTCGTGGGGGAAGCGACCTACGGCCCGGTGATCGCAAGGCCCAGCGCCATGCAGGCGGTGCGGGTGGCGCAGACCGGCGCCCTGCGGCTGGTGGTCGCCTCTAGCGCCCCGTGAACACCGGCTTGCGCTTCTCCAGGAAGGCGCGGCGGGCCTCCTGGCCGTCCTCGCTGCGGAAGGCGCGGCCGATATTGGCGACCTCGTAGCGGAGCTGCTGCTCCATGTCGTGGGACTCGTAGGACTTGACCATGCCGCGCTTCAAGAGGCGCAGGGTGATGGGCGACCATTCGCAGAGCTGGGCGCAGTACTCGGCCAGGCGGGCGTGGAAATCGGCGTCGGCCACCGCCTCCCCGGCCAGGCCCCACTGGACCGCCTCCTCGCCGGTCAGGGTGCGGTTCTCCATCATGAAGCGCATGGCCTTCTCGTAGCCCATGGCCTGGGGAAGCGTGATGGTCAGGCCCGCGTCGGGCGAGCCGCCGATGCGGGTGTAGCCGGCCATCAGCCGGGCGCTGTGGGCGATCAGGCGCACGTCGGTGGCCATGGCCAGGCCCAGGCCCGCGCCCACCGCCACGCCGTTGATCCCGCCCACCACCGGCTTGTCGCAGCGCTTGCGGATGGCCAGCAGGAACTGGCCGACCCAGCCGATGTCGTCCAGCTGGGCGGTCATGGGCGGATAGGGGGAATGGGGCTCGGAGCCCGTCAGGTCGAGGCCGGCGCAGAAGGCGTCGCCCGAGCCGGTGAGCGCCACCACCCAGACGTCGTCGTCCTGGGCCGCCTCGTCCACCGCGGCGATGACCGCCCAGGCGAGCTGCAGGCTGAGCGCATTCTTCTTCTCCGGCCGGTTGAGGCGGATGGTCCGCACGTGGCCGGCGTCGGAAACCTCTACGAGCTTGGTCATGGCGTGCGCTCCCCCTGGTGTGTCGGGGCGCAGCATGGACGGCGGCGCGGCGGGTTTCCAGCCCCAGGATGCGGAGGAGGCGTTTGATCGGGGCGGGGCTTGCGCCATAATCGGGGCCTTCGCCGCGCGTCGTGTTGCGCGGCCTTATCTGAAGGAAGACCTATGCGCCTTGCCCTGATCCTGACCGCCTCCCTCGCCAGCCTGGCGATCGCCGCCTGCTCGCCCAAGACCGAGACCCATGCCGACGCCGCCGCCGACGAAGCCGCCGCGGCCACCGCCTCGGCCGCCAACGACGCCGCCGTGAACACCGAAGCCGCCGCCGACGCCACCGCCGCCGCCGCGACCGACGCGGCCGCCAGCGCCGAGGCCGCCGCCGGGACCGCCGCGCGCAAGGCCGACGCCGCCGCCGACGCCGCGGCTGCGACGAAGTAGGTTCAAGCGGGCCGTCCCTGGCGCGGCGCGCCGGGGACGGTCTTTGCTATTCGGCCGGAAGGATCAGGTCGCTGCGCTTGGCCAGCGTCCTGTCGAACTCGGCCCAGACGCCGCCGTCGCCGTCCCATTTGCCCTTGGTGGCGGCCTTGGAATACTCGGTCGAACGGGCCTCGAAGAAGTTGGCGTGCTCGACGCCCGAGAGCATCGACTGCAGCCAGGGCAGCGGGTTGGTGCGGGCGCCGTAGACCTCCGGCAGGCCCAGCTGGCGCAGGCGCCAGTCGGCGATGAAGCGGATGTAGTTCTTGATATCGTCGGGGGTCATGCCCTGGACCTCACCGGCGCTGAAGGCCAGGTCGATGAACTTGTCCTCCAGGCCCACCACGGTCTTGCAGCAGTCGACGATGTCGTCGGCCACGCTCTTGGTCACGCAGCCGGTCTCGGCGTTGAAGGCGTGATAGAGCTTGATGATCCCCTCGCAGTGCAGGCTCTCGTCGCGCACCGACCACGAGACGATCTGGCCCATGCCCTTCATCTTGTTGTGGCGCGGGAAGTTCATCAGCATGGCGAAGCTGGCGAACAGCTGCAGCCCCTCGGTGAAGCCTCCGAACATCGCCAGCGTCCGCGCGATGTCGGCGTTGGTCTCGACGCCGAACTTCTGCATGTAGTCGTGCTTGTCGCGCATCTCCTGGAATTCCAGGAAGGCGGTGAACTCGGAATCGGGCATGCCGATGGTCTCGAGCAGCAGGGCGTAGGCGGCGATGTGGATCGTCTCCATGTTGGAGAACGAGGCCAGCATCATCTTCACTTCGGTCGGTTTGAAGACGCGCGAATAGCGCTCCATGTAGTTGTCGTTCACCTCGACGTCCGACTGGGTGAAGAACCGGAAGATCTGGGTGAGGAGGTTGCGCTCCTTGTCGTTGAGCTTTGCGGCCCAGTCCTTGAGGTCCTCGCCCAGCGGCACCTCTTCCGGCATCCAATGGACCTGCTGCTGCTTCTTCCAGAAGTCGTAGGCCCAGGGATAGCGGAAGGGCTTGTAGGCGAACGACGGCGTGAGCAGGCCTGGCAGGGTGGATTTGGCGGTCACGGGCGGACTTTCGAACGGAAGCGGAATCGACGAACGTGGCGTTTAGAAGCAAACTCTAACTCTCGATCCATATCCATATCTAGCGGCGAGTTGGCGCAGCAACCCAAGATGTTGTGAACAAGCGTGGGATAAGCATGTCCGATCGACTGACCCTGTTCGGGGCGCGAGGCTCCGGCGCCGTGGCCGTGGAGGCGGCGCTGGCGGTGATCGGCGAGCCCTATCGGCTCATCGAGGCCTATACCTGGGACAAGGATGACCCGGAGAGCGGCGACAAGGTGCTGGCGGCCAATCCCATGCGCCAGGTGCCGGCCCTGGTGCTTCCGGGCGGCGAGACGATCACCGAGAGCGCGGCGATCCTGATCTGGCTGGCGGAGACCTATCCCGAGGCGCGGCTGGCGCCGATGCCGGGAGAGCCCGGGCGGGCGCAATTCCTGCGCTGGATGAGCTTCGTCTCCAGCGCCATCTATTCGCTCTACTGGGTGAAGGACGACCCCGCCCGCCTGGTCCCGGACCCGGCCGGGCATGAGGCGCTCATCGAGCGCACCCTGGAGCGGATCGCGCAATGCTGGGCGATCATGGACAGCCAGGTCTCCCCCGGAACCTACATCCTGGGCGACGAGCTCAGCGTGCTGGACCTCTATGTGGCCGTGGTCTCGCGGTTCCGGCCCAGGCGCGAGCGGTTCTATCGCGAGGCGCCGAAGATGGGCGAGGTGGTCAGGCGCGTCGACGAGGATCGGCGGCTGAAGGCCCTGTGGGCCGACCGGATGGGCTAACGCCGCGGCCTGATCGACAGCGAGAAGGCGGCCAGGGTGTCGTCCTTGGTGCTCTGGCCCCAGATGCGGTGCTCGCCCTTCACCTCGCGGTGGATGACGCCGAAGGAGGTCTGCATCATCCCTTTGCGGAAGCCGACGCCCACCTGGGCGTCGCCGACCAGGGTGCTGGAGGGATCGGTGGACCAGCCGGCCCGGTCCCACTGGCCGTCGTTGCGGAGCATGTTGAGCCCCACGGCCCGGCCGCTGGCGGCGGCGAACAGGTACCAGCGGCCCTGGTCGCCGAAGGCCGCCCCGTCCTGGACGCCCAGGTCGCTGAGCTGGGACTTGACGATGTCGTCGCGGCGCTGGCCGACGGTGAGCGTCGCTCCGGCCCCCGCCTGGCCACCGATATTGCTGACCCCGAGCTCGGCGTGGGGCGACAGGCGTAGGTCGTATTCGCCAGCCTCGAACTTCACGCCCCTCCAGTCGCGGGTCACGGCAATTTCGTAGGCGTCGGCGGCGAACCGTTCGCGGTCGAGGTCCAGCGGGGCGCCGGGCGGCAAGGCGGGCTCACCGAGCTTGAGCCGCAGCCGGTCGCCCTTGCCCAGCGCGACCTCTCGGGTGCGCCAGTCGGCTTCGGTGTCGCGGTTCAACAGGTGATTCAGGCCGCCATCGGTGCGGGCTTGGGCCTTTGGCGCGACGGCCGCGCTCATGAGCTTCTTGGCGGCCGCGCCTTTCGGCTGAGCCTCTGCCGCGCCTGCCGCGGCGGTTACAACACAGGCGATGGCCAACAGAGCCAACGGCCTCATATGCACTCTCCCCGGATCGCGTCCTTGAGCGCACGACCCCAGGAGCATCCTTCCACGCTTTAGGAAGGGCGCAAGTGGAAATTCCGTTCCCGTCGCGACATATCGTCTTGAAATAAAAGCAAAAGGCCGCGCGATCCCGTGGGTTCGCGCGGCCTTTGAGCCTGGAATTCCGCGTTCGACGATCGGGACGTTTCGCATGTGCCCCCCGTGAGCAGCGACGTTCGTCCCGAAGACTATGGCACGACGGTTAGCGCCCCGTGCACGGGTTCTACTAACGGGGGAAAAGCATGTCCTACTGGCAGGCGAGGCACTCGTCGTAGTCCGTCCGTTCGTCCGACATGGTGACCACCGCGGCGCCTTCGCCGCCGGCATGAGCCGCCCGCTGCACCGACTTGGAGCGCATGTAGTAGAGCGACTTGCAGCCGCGCTCCCAGGCCTGCCAGTGCAGCATGTGCAGGTCCCACTTATCGACATCGCCCGGCAGGAAGATGTTCACCGACTGGGACTGGCAGATGTCCGGGGTGCGGTCGGCGGCCAGTTCGATCACCCAGCGCTGATCCAGCTCGAAGGCGGTCTTGTAGATGTCCTTGTCGTCCTGGCTGAGGCAGTCGAGATGCTGCACCGAGCCCTCGTTCTCCAAGATCGAGTCCCAGATCTCGGCGGTGTTGTGGCCGGTCTGCTCCAGCAGGCGCTCCAGGTAGGGGTTCTTCACCGCGAAGGAGCCCGACAGCGTCTTGTGGGTGTAGATATTGGCCGGGATCGGCTCGATGCCGGCCGAGGTGCCGCCGCAGATGATCGAGATCGAGGCGGTGGGCGCGATGGCCAGCTTGTGACTGAAGCGCTCCATGACCCCGCGCTCGGCGGCGTCCGGGCAGGCGCCGCGCTCGGCGGCCAGGGTCCGCGAGGCTGCGTCGCACTGGCGGCGCAGGTGCTTGAACAGCCGCATGTTCCAGCTCTTGGCCAGCGCACTCTCGAACGGCACGTTCTGCGCCTGCAGGAAGGTGTGGAAGCCCATCAGGCCCAGACCCACCGAACGCTCACGCTGGGCGGCGTAGACGGCGTTGGCCATCTCGGGCGGCGCGCGCTCGATGAAGTCCTGCAGGACGTTGTCGAGGAAGCGCATGACGTCCTCGATGAAGGTCGGGTGGTCGCGCCACTCCATGAACTTCTCGGCGTTGACCGAGGAGAGGCAGCAGACGGCGGTGCGCTCCTTGCCCAGGTGGTCGGTCCCGGTGTGGAGCATGATCTCCGAGCACAGGTTGGACTGGCGCACCGAGAGGCCGAGCTCGCGCTGATGCTGCGGCATGGCGCGGTTCACGGTGTCGGAGAAGATCAGGTAGGGCTCGCCGGTCTGCAGGCGGATCTCGAGGATCTTCTGCCACAGCGAGCGGGCGTCGACCTCGCGGATGATCTCTTTGGTCTTGGGCGAGCGCAGGCCGAACATGGCGCCGTCGCGGACCGCCTCCATGAACTCGTCGCTGATCGAGATGCCGTGGTGGAGGTTCAGAGACTTGCGGTTGAAGTCGCCCGACGGCTTGCGGATCTCGAGGAACTCCTCGATCTCCGGATGGTGGATGTCCAGATAGACCGCCGCCGAGCCACGCCGCAGCGACCCCTGGCTGATCGCCAGGGTCAGGGAGTCCATGACGCGAATGAAGGGGATGATGCCGCTGGTCTGACCCGCGCCCTTCACCTTCTCGCCGATGGAGCGCACGCCGCCCCAATAGGTGCCGATGCCGCCGCCATTGGAGGCCAGCGCCACGTTTTCGTTCCAGACGCTCTGGATGCCGTCGAGCGAGTCGCCCACGGCGTTGAGGAAGCAGGAGATCGGCAGGCCGCGGCCGGCGCCGCCGTTGGACAGGACCGGGGTGGCCGGCATGAACCAGAGGTTGGAGATGTAGTCATAGACGCGCTGGGCGTGGTCGGCGTCGTCGGCATAGGCGGTGGCCACCCGGGCGAACATGTCCTGGTAGCTCTCGCCGGCCAGGAGATAGCGGTCCTCCAGGGTCGTCTTGCCGAAATCGGTCAGCAGGGCGTCGCGCGAGCGGTCGACCACGACCTTGCGGACCAGCTGGAGCTGCGGTCGTTCGGATCGCTCGGCGACGACCTGGGCCGCGTCCGAAACCGTCCGAATTGCCGCTTCACTGCTGCTCATGACCCAAAACCCATAACTATCAGGCGCTTCGAGCCCCCCGCCCGTCGTCGCCGCTCAATCTACATCTAGTGGGCGCCCCGCCCTCTGAACGCATCATATGGGGCATCAAGCCTAATGACTCGTCAACGGGGTCGCGGGGTTGTCCCCGAGTGTTTTTCGCTAACGAAAGGTTAACGCGCTTCGCCGGGGATTGAAGCGCCTAGGTTTTCAATGGGCGGATCGGCGGCGCCCTCACGCGCATGTGACAATGGGCCTCGCCCATGACGCGAACTGTTCGCACTTGCCCTCGGAGACGCCCTCACCTATCCAGCACGCCGTCACTAGGGAGTAGCCGCCCGTAGCTCCAACGGGGGGTGCGTCAACAAACTTGCGAGAGGTCCTTGGACCCGCCGCATGGCGCATCCGGCAGATTTTGCTTGGCGAGACTTTTGGCTTTCGTGCGTCGATCCATTGCGGGGTCGCCGGCGCGGAAGGCCATTGGTTCGCCTCGACCCCGCCCGGATAACTCGCCTCGATGGAACCCTTCCTCGTCTCCACCGGCCTCGTGGCCATCGCCGAGATCGGCGACAAGACCCAACTCCTGGCCATGCTGCTGGCGGCCCGGTTCCGCCGGCCCGCGCCGATCATCCTCGGCATACTGATCGCCACCATGGCCAACCACGCCCTGGCCGCATTGGTCGGCGTGGCGGCTGGCGCCTTCCTGCAGGGCGAATGGATGAAGTGGCTGCTGGGCGCCGCCTTCCTCGCCTTCGCCGCCTGGGCCCTGATACCCGACAAGTTCGAGGACAAGGACGCGCCGCGCGAGAAGGCCGGCGCCTCGATCTTCCTCACCACGCTGGTGGCCTTCTTCCTGGTGGAGATGGGCGACAAGACCCAGGTGGCCACCGTCGCCCTGGCCGCGAAGTTCCACCAGGTGCTGTGGGTGGCAGCAGGCACCACGCTCGGCATGATGATCGCCAACGTCCCGGCGGTTTACCTGGGCGAGGCGGCGTCCGGGCGGCTGCCGCTCCGCTACATCCGCTGGGCGGCGGCGGCATGTTTCGCGGCGATCGGGGTCTGGGTGCTGGTCTGGGGGTAGGTCGTGGCGCCGACGAGGTCGCTCTTGCGACTGAACCGGACATTGGCTTCGCGGCCGAAAGCTGACAATTCTCGCCAGATTAGAGCCGCGCCAATTATCCAGGGAACTTCCATGCAGTTTGACGACGTCATCCTCGGTCGCCGAAGCATCCGCGGTTACAAGCCCGATCCCGTTCCCAGGGCGCTTATCGAGGAAATCATCGGCCTGGCGATGCGCGCGCCGTCGTCGATGAACACCCAGCCCTGGAATTTCTACATCATCACCGGCGAACCGCTGGATCGGATCCGCGCCGGCAATACCGAGCGGATGGTGTCGGGCGTACCGCAATCGCGAGAGTTCCGCACAGGACAGGCCTTTGCAGGTCCGCATCGCGACAGGCAGGTCGGCGTCGCCAAGCAACTGTTCTCCGCCATGGGGATCGCGCGCGATGACAAGGAAATGCGCCAGGACTGGGTGCTGCGCGGCTTCCGTCAGTTCGACGCGCCCGTGTGCGTGATCGTGACCTACGACCGCGTTCTGGACGGCAGCGACGACACGCCGTTCGATTGCGGCGCCGTGACGACGGCCCTGGTCAACGCCGCATGGTCTCGGGGGCTGGGCGCGGTAATCAACAGCCAGGGCATCATGCAATCCCCAGTGGTTCGTGAGCACGCTGGGATCGCCGACGATCAGGTCATCATGAAAAGCATCGCACTGGGTTGGCCGGACGAAAGCTTCCCAGCAAATGCGGTCGTTTCCGAACGCAAGGCTGTGGCCGAGGCCACGGTGTTCGTCGGCTTCGGCGACTAGGCCGGATCCGGGCCGAGGGTCCAGATCGGCGCACCCGCCGGCCTCAAGGTGTCAGCCGCCGGTCTCATCGACGACGATGGGGACCGTCTTGCCCCGGGACAGCGGCTCCCATCCCGCCACGATGGCCGACGCGATGGCCCTGGCCACGAGCTCAGGCGCGATCTGCGCGGCCTTCAGTTGCGGCGCGCCGTACTTGGGCTGCGGGCCCGCTGGAAACTCCACCACGGCCTCGCGCTGCCCCTCCTTGTGACGCACCGCGATCGCCATGCCGCGATACTCCGCGGCGTCACTGGACCACTGGGGCTGGCGTTGAAGCCGCCAGACATAAGGCTCCCCGTCGACCTCGATCTCAAACTCAGGGCTTTGCTTGGTTCGCGCCATGGGAGGGAGTTAACCCGTCAAGCGCGTGCAAGCCACCCCGCGTGAGGTCCCGCCCCAGGGCCAGGACCGCGTCCATGAGCGTTTTTGCGTTTCGAACAAATCGAGTTGAACGACCCCCCGGGGGGATCGGAGCTCGGAGCCACGCGTTGGAGGTGCTCGATCTTCAAAGGAGACGATCATGCGTACGAACCTCGCCATCGCCGCCCTGATCTTTCCCATGATCCAGGCCCTGATTTTCGGGCTGGCCTTGCTCGGCCTGTTGGTCGCTGGCGCGCCGGCCGGCCTCTACCCAGCCGCGATCGCCGCCACGTTTCTTGCCTCGCTGCCGATTTCTCTGCTGCTCGCCCCGCGCCTGCGGTCGAGGTTCTGGCGCCAACGTCATGGCGGGAGCCTCATGCGCTCGACCTAAGCTGTTCTCGCCGAGCAACCGCGAGTTCGGGCAAGCGTTACAGACTGACCGCGGCTTAGCCGCCGGGACTCGATAATCTGAGTGCGGGATGTCCCCTGCTTAGCCGCCGCGCCCCGCGGTCAAACTTGGAGACTTCATGCAGCTTCCCAAAGGCGCCACCGTCGCCGTCGCCGACGGCGAGAAATTCAACCTCTACCGCAACGCCGGTGACGAGGCCGAGCTCAAATTGACGGCCCTGGCCCATGACCCGGTCAACGCCGATCACCAGGGCTCCACGCCTGGCCGCCACGGCAGTTCGGCAAACCCCGATGGCGGGCAGGACAAGGAAGACGGCTTTTCCGCGGGGGTTGTCGACCTGCTCAACAAGAAGGTTCTGGCAGGCGACATTTCCGCCCTGCTCGTCATCGCGGCGCCCCGAACCCTCGGGGCGATACGGCCGCAGTACCATGCCAGACTGTCCGCGGTCCTGGTCGGCGAGATCGCCAAGGACCTGACCGGGCATTCGCTGCAGGACGTTCAGAAGGCGATCGCCACGGCCTAGACGGAAGGCGTGGCTCCACCGATCGGAAGCCATGCCCTCTGCCGGCAATTCGGCGCTGGCGCCTAGCGCCAGTCGTCCGGGCCGAGCGGCGCGGGCGCCGGGTGCTTGCTGTCGATCACGGGCTGGTCGGAGCGCGTCCAGAAGAATCCGGAATGGCCGTTGTCCACCTGAAGCAGCCTGACCTTCGATGGATCCAGCCCGACCATCATCCGGGCGTTGACCCCGTAGATCATCGGCGGATCTGACTTGACCGCCTCCATGTGCGTGACGCACCCGCACCGGCGGCACCGGTGGAAGGCCAGCTCGTGGTCCAGCCACATGTAGGTTTCGGTCACATCCCGGGCCGGCTTGCCGACCAGCAGCGCCTGGTCGTCAACGCGATGATAATAGCTCCACAGGGCGCCGTAGCGCCGACAGAGCGTGCAATTGCAGTCCAGCACCCAGTCCGGCGCCTTGGCGATCTGGAACCGGACGGCGGTGCAGTGACAGGCCGCCTTGATCATCAGCTATTCCTTCTGGCGCGGCTTCGGCCGCTCTACGGGCACTGATCCTAGCCGCCCCAGACGCCCTGTGCAGCACGGGCGTTCGGGTCGGGGGGTGGCGTCGAGCATGCTGGAGAGGATGGGACCTGGATGCGACCTGGCGGCGCAGCCGCACGGACCACTTGCGGGTTCAGCGGCCGATCAGGGTTCTGGCGAGGGGCGGCCACCAGTCGGAGTGGTAGACGAGCGCCACGCAGACCTGGCTGAGCAGCAGGATCGGGACCGCGAACAGATAGGTCGGATGGACGCGACGGCGCGTGGCGTAGTCATACCCCACGGCCGCGACAAGGATCGTGTCGGCGGCGAAGAATGTGCTGACGAACGTGCCAACCAGGCCCGCGCCGAAGGCCGTCTCGAGGTCGGCGCCCCACACCCGGGCATAGGCGGCGCCGACAATGACGGTGGTGGCCAGCAGGATCAGTCGCTTGTGGCTGGACGAGTCCCCGCGCCGGGCCACCGCGGCGCCCGCCAGCAGGGCGAAGGCCGCGACATAGAAGATGGGGATGATGAAGAAGCGCAGATTCTCAGGGTCGCGGTCGACATAGAAGCGCTGGCTGTAGACCTCCGACACGATCGCCGACACCACCATCACCGGGATGAGCCCGAAGGCGACCTGGCCCAGGCGTCGGTGGGTCGGCCGTCGCCCTTGGCGGACCAGGAGGACCTGGGCGGTCAGCAAGAGCATCCAGCCCATGAAGGCCGCGGCGTGGATGTGCAGGATCAGCGGTGCGGCGTAGTCGGCCCCGCCCCTGGCGCGGCTGGCCATGGCCGGGCCGAAGCCCATGACCACGCCCAGCCAGCAGGCGGCCACGAAGGCCAGAAAGAAGGTCCGGTCCCAAGGATGGGTGGGCTGGAATCCGACCGTCAGCGTGCTCATCTCGCCACCACCGTGGCAAAGCTAGTCCATGGGCGGGCTCGCCCGTCAACCGCCTGATACCCCTCCGGGCCGGGGGGCGGCCCACTCCAGTTGAGGCGCGGAACAGCTCGATGACCCGCTAGGGCCGGCCGACTCCTAGGCCCCCGCCAGCGCCTGCTCGACCCACTGGACGATGGCGTTGGTCGGCATGGCGCCGGAGAGGCGGGCGATCTCGCGGCCCTTGGCGATCATGATCATGCAGGGGATACCGCGGATGCCGTAGCGGCCGGCGATTGCGGATTCGGCCTCGGTGTCCAACTTGGCCATCCGGACGCGGGGCTCCAGCCGGGCCGCGGCGGCCTCGAAGTTGGGGCCCATCATCCGGCAGGGGCCGCACCAGGCCGCCCAGAAGTCGATCACCACCGGCAGATCGCTCTTGAGGGTGTGCTTATCGAAATTCGCCGCGGTCAACTCGACCGGCTTGCCCAGGAAAAGCCGATTGTGGCAGCGGCCGCACAGGGGGTCCTGAGCGAGCTTGGCCCGTGGAATCCGGTTGAGAGCGGCGTCGGTCGGGCAGGCGACGACCACCATGTTCGTGGCGGTGGGATCGGCGACGGTGTCGGACATGGCGACCTCCTGCTTGGTTGATAGTACGCTCAGAGTGATCCGTTCCTTGATCTCCGACAAAGCTCAGCGCCAGGCGAACACCGGCTGTTCGAGGTCGGCGACCCGGGTGACGCGGCCGGCGACCAGCTCGCGGAACTGGTAGACCAGGGCCGCCGTGGGCGCATGGATATGATGCTCGCCCAGCCGCAGGCGGATCAGCGGGCGCGGGCTTTCCGGGATGGTCTCAAAAGTGACGGCGTCCTCGGCATGGATCTCGTCGAGCCGGAACCGATGGACCGAGGCGACCTCCTGCGGGTTGGGACGCAGGGCGGCGGCGTCGCCGAGCCAGGCCACGACCGGGGTGACCGCATAGCCCGACCGGGTCGGATAGTCGTCGAGTACGCCGAGGATGTCGGCCGGCGGGAGAGTCAGGCCCAGCTCCTCCTCCAGCTCGCGCAGCGCGGCCTGCTCGAGGGTTTCCCCGGGATCGCAACGGCCGCCCGGCAGGGCCCACTGGCCGGCATGGGCGCGCATCGCGGCGGCCCGCCGGGTGAGCAGGAAGGCCGCCTCGCCCGAGCCGTCATCGGCCTCGACCAAGGTGATGGCCACGGCGGCGTGCTTCAGAGCCGGGCCCTCGTAGGCGATCCGGGGAAAGGCCCGGCAGCTGGCGGAGAGGGCCTCGCGAAAGGCGGTGGCGAACGGATAGCTCATCGGCCCTGAGCTACGCCCTGCGCGGCGGTCCTGGAAGCCCAATCCTCGGAGGCGCGCCGGGCGCTAGACCGTCTTCGGACTGATCCGCGGCTTGACGTGGTCGAGGCCAGCCGCCTTCAGCGCCGCCACGGACTTGGCCATCTCCGCCTTCAGCCGGGTCCGCCGCGACCAGGGCCGCCAGCAGTCCACGGGCCCAGCCGGATCGCCGATGTGGAAGGTGGCGATCAGCGCGGCCAGGGGCTTGAGCGAAAGCTGGGGGATGGGACGCAGGCGGCAGAGGCCGCGCGCGCGCAGGGCCTCGATCGCCGGACCGATCCCGCCCGCCGACTTCACCGTCGCCTCGAACTCCTGGTCCTCGCAGCCCAGCCAGTGGGCGATCAGCCGGGTGCGGATGGCCCGGATCGCGGCGCGCGACGCGGTCCTGGTCGCGCCTTTCGGTTCGATGGACAGGTCGCACTCGCTGTCGAAGCCGAGGGAGCGGTTGTTCATGTTCGACGAACCGATCCGCAGCAGGACGTCGTCGATGATCGCCAGCTTGGCGTGGACGATGATGGTGTGGCCCAGGCTGGTCACGGGCGAATAGATCTGGAACCGCCCATGCTTGTCGGCCTCACGCAGGCGCTTGATGAACATGGAACGCGTGCGGTCCATGGTCATCTGGTCGAAATAGCTGGGCGAGTGGGCGGTGGAGACCAGGATGATCTCCGGCCCGTCCGGCTCGGCCAGACGCTGGGCCAGGGCCTCGGCGATCACCGGGGCGGTGAAATACTGGTTCTCCATGTAGATGCAGGAGGTCGCCGCGGCGATGGAGGCCAGATAGAGCGTCTCGTTCTCGCGGACCTGGGGCCAGGCGCGCCAGGCGGCGCCGGAGCGCGACAGCCCGACCCGGACATCCTGGAACTGGGGCGCGACACCCGCGGGCCAGGGATCGCTGCGCAGCTTTGCCGTCGGTGCGGCCAGGACCTCGCCGGTCGCGCGCCGCCAGCGTTCGCGGAACAGGTCGCCGAAGGCCGCCGCGGCCGCGCCGTCCACCACGCCCATGACCTCGTGGCGGGCGTCGAAGCAGGTCTTGGCCTCAGGCGCCGGCAGGCGCCGCGGGTCGTCGTCCACGTGATCGCAGGTGTCCCAACGGTCGGGGCCGAAGTCGCAGCCGCCGCAGAAGGCGACGACGTCGTCGATCACCACCACCTTCTGGTGGTGGCTCGCCCCGCTGGGCAGGGCGTCGTCCACCGCGAACCGCACCGAGGAGTCGGCGAAGTCGCCGTTTGCACGCTGCGGATAGAGCTTCTGGGTTGCGGCGATGGGCAGGGCGGCCTTCCAGCACAGCAGCTTGACGTCCAGATCGGGGCGCTCGCGCACCAGGGCCTTCAGGAACTCGGCGATACGATCGTCGTCCGGCGGCGCGCATCCCTCCTGCGGCTCGAAGGCGGTGTTCGGGTCGAAGGCCCAGCCCAGCAGATGGATGGAGCGCCGGGCCTTGGACATGGACGACTTCACCGCGGCGAAATAGTCCTCCATGTCGATGAAGACGGCCGCCCTATCCGCCGGCTCGGCGCGCCAGCAGGTGGTCGCCTCCTTCAGCAGCAAGGGGTCACTCCCCCTTCGCGGCGACTGGGGCGGGTCTGTGGTGCGTGGGTCATCCGGGGTCCTCCGCCGGGCTCAACGCGCGGCCCAGCTTGCGGCTCCCTGAGCGGCAGGTTGACCCGACGTCCATCTTGAATCGGCCCCGCGCGGGGTGTCTGCTCGACCCGCCAAACCCTGGAGCGCCGCCATGAGCCTTGAGACCCTGGTCCCCGCGGACGAGCTGGACTTCGACCCCGACGCCCTGCGCGAGCGCTATCGCCAGGAGCGCGACCGGCGCCTGCGGCCCGACGCCAACGCGCAATATGTCGAGATGGCCCACGACTTCCGCCACTATGTCGACGACCCCTATGTGGAGCCGGGCTTCGCTCGGGCGGCCCTGACCGACAGCGTCGACGTGGCGATCATCGGCGGCGGCTTCGGCGGCCTGCTGGCCGCGGCGCGGCTGCGCGAGGCCGGGGTGAAGGACATCCGCATCATCGAGAAGGGCGGCGACTTCGGGGGCACCTGGTACTGGAACCGCTATCCCGGCGCCCAGTGCGACATCGAGAGCTACATCTACCTGCCGCTGCTGGAGGAGACCGGCTACCTCCCCAAGGAGAAGTACAGCTTCGCGAACGAGATCCGCGCCCATGCGCGGCGGATCGGCGAGCACTTCGGCCTCTATGACCTGGCCTGCCTCCAGACCGAGATCGAGGAACTGCGCTGGCTGGAGGACGAGGCGCGCTGGCTGGTGACCACCAACCGCGGCGACGCCATGAAGGCGCGTTTCGTGGTGACGTCCTCGGGCCCGCTCAACCGCCCGAAGCTGCCGGGCATTCCGGGCATCGAGACCTTCAAGGGCCACTCGTTCCACACCAGCCGCTGGGACTACGCCTATACCGGCGGCTCGTCGGAGGGCGGCCTCACCGGGCTGGCCGACAAGCGGGTGGCGATCATCGGCACCGGGGCGACGGCGATCCAGTGCGTGCCGCACCTGGGCGCCCACGCCAGGCAGCTCTACGTCTTCCAGCGCACCCCCTCTTCCGTCGACGTGCGCGGCAACAGGCCCACGGACCCGGCCTGGGCCGCCTCGCTGACGCCCGGCTGGCAGAAGCGGCGGATGGAGAACTTCAACACCCTGGTGGCCGGCGGCCATCAGGACGAGGACCTCGTCTCCGACGGCTGGACCGACATCATCCGCAACCTGGGGGCCGGCGTGGCGGCGCGGGCCGCGGCCGGCGGGGTCGACCCGCAGGAACTGGGCGCGATGATGGAGCTCAGCGACTTCCGCAAGATGAACCAGGTCCGCGCGCGGGTGGACGCCCTGGTCAAGGACCCGGCGACGGCCGAGAAGCTGAAGCCCTGGTACCGGCAGTTCTGCAAGCGGCCGACCTTCAACGACGACTACCTGCCGACCTTCAACCGGCCCAATGTCACCCTGGTGGATACGCTGGGACGCGGAGTCGACCGGGTCACCGAGACCGGCCTGGTGTTCGACGGGGTGGAGTATCCGGTCGACTGCATCATCTTCGCCACCGGCTTCGAGGTGGGCACCGCCTATACCCGCCGCGCCGGGTTCGAGGTCTTCGGCACGGGTGGCCGCAAGCTGAGCGACCACTGGGCCAAGGGGATGAAGACCCTGCATGGCTTCTACAGCCACGGCTTCCCGAACTGCTTTCACCTGGGGATCACCCAGAACACGCTCACCCCGAACTTCCCGCACATGCTGGAGGAGCAGGCCAGCCACGTGGCCGAGGTGGTCCGCCAGGCCAACCTGCGCCAGGCCCAGGCCGTGGAGCCTAGCGCGGCGGCCGAGGCGGAGTGGTGCGAGACCATCGTCAAGACCGCGCTCAACAACATCCAGTTCCGCCAGGACTGCACGCCCGGCTACTACAATGGCGAGGGCACGGCCGGCCAGGGGGCGGGCCTGTTTGACGGCCTCTACGGCCCCGGCTCGGACGCCTTCTTCGCCCTGGCCCGCGACTGGCGCGAGGCCGGGAGCCTGGCCGGGCTGGAGTTGCGCTAGCGGCGATCCGTCGGCGTCGAAAGTATTTATTTCAGGGATTCAGGCGCTTAACCGGGCTCCGGCTGAGGCGACGAAGAAACACAAGACTGGAAGCCATTTTTCTTCGTCCTAGGTTCAAGTGGTCTTCTCCCAGCCCTGGAGCGCCACCCATGGCCCTGCCCTATCCGGACGACCCGCTGCTCGCCGGCGGTTTCGAGCCGATCCGCATGGAGTGCGACTACGCCGACCTGGTCGTCGAGGGCGAGGCGCCCGCCGACCTGGCGGGCGCCCTCTACCGCGTGGGGCCCAATCCACAGTTCGCGCCGCGGGGAACCTATAACCCACTGCAGGGCGACGGCATGATCCATGCCTTCCGCATCGGCGGGCGCCGGGTCGCCTATCGCAATCGCTGGGTCCGCACCCGCCAGTGGGCGCTGGAGCGAGAGGCGGGCCGGGCCCTGTTCTCGACCAGCGACCCCCGCGACCACGACCCGGCGGTGGCCGGGGTGGCCAGCCAGGGCGCGGCCAACACCCACATCGTCAGCCATGCCGGGCGGCTGCTGGCGCTGGAGGAAGGCCATGCGCCCATCGAGATCGACCCCCAGACCCTGGAGACCCTGGGGCCGTTCGACTTCGCCGGCACCCTGCCCGGGAATATGACCGCCCATCCCAAGGTCGATCCCGAGACCGGCAAGATGGTTTTCTTCGCCAACTTCCCGACCCGCGACTTCGACGGCGCGCTCCTCCTCCATGTCGCCGATGCGGCCGGCGCCCTGGTCCGCACGGTCAAGATCGCCGGACCCTATCCCGCCCTGGTCCACGACTTCGCGATCACCCGCCGCCATGTGGTGTTCATCGTCTGCCCCCTGACCCTCTCGCTCACCCGCCTGCGCGCCGGGGCGCCGCCCATCGCCTGGGAGCCCGACCTCGGGGTTCGCGTCGGGGTCATGCCGCGTTCGGGGTCCGCCGCCGATGTCCGCTGGTTTCCCGCTCCGGCCTGCATGGTCTGGCACGTGCTGAACGCCCACGACGACGACGGGCGCATCCTTGTGGACCTCTGCCAGCAGGACGCCCCGGCCTTCCCGCCCCCCCGACGGACGCCCCGCGCCGGAGACCGCCCTGCGACAGCACCTGACCCGCTGGACCATCGATCCGGGCGCTGACAATCCCGTCTCCGTGCGCCGTCTGAGCGAGACGGTCTGCGAGTATCCGCGCATGGACGAGCGCCGCGCCGGCCTGCCCTATCGCTACGGCTACGTCGCCGCCCTGGGCGGGCCGGGGACCGGCGACCTGCTGCACCGGGCGATCGGCCGTCATGACCACGCCACCGGCGAGATGAAGCTGTGGCGGGCGCCCGAGCACCACGCCGTGTCCGAACCGGTCTTCGCGGCCAAACCCGGATCGTCGGAGGAAGGGGTCGGTTACCTGCTGGCCACCGTCTTCGACGCGCGGCGCAACCGAAGTCACCTGGCGGTGCTGGACGCCATGGACCTCGAGGCGGGGCCCATCGCCCGGGCCCACCTGGACCACCGCGTGCCCGCCGGGTTCCACGGCTCATTCGTGGCGGCCGCCTAGGGGCCGGTCCTGGTCCGCACGCGGGCCTCGACCGCACTCAGACCCGTCGCGACGTCGGGCGCCTTTTCCAGGGTGAGGTGGAGCGCCTGCAACTCGCGGGTGTCGATGCGGCGCTGGGCGCTGGGGCTCGTCCACTCGAAGCCGATGCGGCGACCCAGGGCGCAGGCGCGGGCGGCGATCTCGCGGCGTTGGCCCACTGGGGCGCGGGCGCTCAAGGTGGCGACCACCTCGTTCCAGTAGGGCCGGCCGCCGCGGCAGCGCAGGCGGGGCAGGTCCCTGCACTCCCCGGTCCAGAAGCGGCGATACCAGAGCGGCTGGAGATCATCGACGAAGGCGGTCGGGGCGTTCGCGGGACACGGACGGTTCACATAGGCCTGACCCCAGGCAGGGGCCGCCATGAGGCAGAAGAGCAGCAGGGCTGGCAGGCCTGGCGTCATGCGGTCCCTCAGTCTCGTCATTCTAGGTCGGCGTCAGCGGCCAGAACCAGGCGATCAGCGGGCCGCCGAGCACCAGGATCAGCAGGGTGAGCGGCGCGCCCAGCCGCGAATAGTCGCTGAACCTGTAGCCGCCCGGCCCCATGACCAGGGTGTTGCACTGGTGTCCGATGGGGGTGAGGAAGTCGCAGGCCGCGCCCAGCGCCACGGCCATCAGGAACGGGTCGGGATTGAGCGACAGCTTCTCCGCCAGGCTCGCCCCCACCGGGGCCACGATCAGCACCGTGGCGGCGTTGTTGAGGAAGGGCGTGGCGGCCATGGCCACGGCCATGATCGAGATCAGGGCGAACATCGGCTGCTGCCCCCGGAAGACGGCCGAGAGCCAGTCGGCGATCAGGTCGGCGCCGCCGGTGGTTTCGATGGCGGCCGAGACCGGGATCATGGCGGCGATCAGTACGATCAGCGGCCCGTCGATGGCGGCATAGGCCTCGCGCATGCGCAGCGAGCCCACCACCACCACCAGCACCGCGGCGCCGAAAAAGGCGATGGCCACCGGCGCCACCTGGAAGGCCACCAGGATCATGGCGGCCGCCAGGATGGCGGCCGGGGCGATGCGGTGGCGGATACCGCCCAGGCGCATCTCACGCGCAGCCAGCGGCAGCAGGCCGAGCGCCGAGAGCGCGCCGGGCAAGGTGCGCTCCCCGCCCTGCAGCACAACCACGTCGCCGGCGCGCAGCCGGACGCGGTTGAGATGCTGCTTGAGGCTGTAGCCGGCGCGGCTGACCGCCAGCAGGTTGACCCCATGCTGGCCGTAGAGGTCGAGCTGCTGGGCCGACTTGCCGATCAGGCCGGATTCCCCGCCCACCACGACCTCCAGGACGCGGACCTCCTCGGTCGGCCGCTCCATCGCCACGGGACGGTCGGCGCGGGTGAGCCGCAGCCTGGCGCGCTTGATCAGATCGTCGAGGGCGTGCGGATCGCCCTGCAGCAACAGGGTGTCGCCCGGACGGATCTTGGTGTTCGGGTGCGGACGGCTGATCCGCTTGCCGCTTCGGCGCAGGGCCATGACCTGGGCCTCGTTGTGGGCCAGCTCGCGCAGGTCGGCCACGCGCGACTTCGCCAGGTTCCAGTCCTCGGGGACCTCGACCTCGGTGAAGTAGGCGTTGGCCGCCAGGGCGGTCTCGATGTTCGCCGCCGGCTCCCGGCCCATGGGCAACAGCCGGTAGGCGACGCTGAGGAAGGCCAGGCCGATCAGCGCCAGTCCCAGCCCCACCGGGGTGTAGTCGTACATGCCGAACGGTTTGCCCAGCAGCTCCTGGCGCACCTGGGAGACGATGATGTTGGGCGCGGTGCCCACCAGGGTCACCACTCCCCCCAGCATGGCGCCGAAGGCCATGGGCATCAGCAGGCGACTCGGCGAGGAGCCGGTGCGCCGGGCGATCTGCAGGGCCACCGGCATCAGGATCGCCAGGGCGCCGACATTCTTGGTAGCGGTGGAGAGCAGCATGACCGCGGCGGTGAGCACCGGAACCTGGCTGCGCTCGGTCCGCAGGTGCGGGGTCAGCGGCCGCAGCAAGGCCTCGATCAGGCCTGACCGAGCGAAGGCGGCGCTGACGATCAAGGCCGCGCCGACGATGATAGTGATGTCGTTGGATAGACCGTCGAAGGCGTTCTCCGACGGCACGACGCCGATGACCACCCCGGCGAGCAGGGCGCAGACTGCGATCACGTCATAGCGGAACCGACCCCAGATGAAGGCCGCGATCGTCAGTCCGATCAGGCCGAAGGCCAGGCCTTGCTGCAGCGTCATCCAGATCCCCGAGCCTTGGAGCTTCGGAAACGCGAGACGCCGCATAAGGCTGCGTTAAGAGAAAAGCCGCTTCACAAAGCAGAAGAGCCCGGCCTTTCGGCCGGGCTCCCTGTCGTTTCGTCGTCTTGGATCGAGATCTTAGAAGTTGATGTCGATCGTCGAACGGCGGTTCAGCGGTTCCTTGACGCCGTCGCCGGTCGGAACGGCGAGTTGGCTCTCACCCTTCCAGTCGACTTGCAGCTTGTCTTGGCCGAGGCCCAGACCCACCAGGGCGTCGGCGACGGCCTTGGCGCGGCGTTCCGACAGGCGGGCGTTGTAGGCGTCCGAACCCGAGGAGTCGGTGTGGCCGACCACGATCACGCGGGTGGCGTTACCGGCCGAGGCGTAGCTCGCGGCTTCCTGGACCACCGTCTGGGCTTCCGGCGTCAGGACGTACTGATCGAACGGGAAGTAGACGATGAACTGCTTGGCCTCATACGCCGGCGGAGGCGGCGGGGGAGGCGGCGGCGGGGGAGGCGGCGGGGGCGGGGGCGGCGGGGGCGGAGGCGGCGGGGGCGGCGGCGACGCGAAGGAGTAGCGCAGGCCGACCGTCACCGACTGGTCCTTGTATTCGCCCGAGAACACGCCCGGCTGCAGCGCATGGCTGCCGACCGAAGCGAAGTCGAGGTCCGACCCGGCCAGATAGCGGTAGGTCAGGTCGACGTTCAGACGATCGGTGGCCTTCCAGGCCAGACCGGCGATCAGCTGGTAGGCCAGCGCCGTGTCGTCGTCGTCGATGGTCAGGTTCTGATGCGCCGGGTTGGCCGCCGAGAAGGCGCCCGTGACGCTCGAGAACTGGCCGACGGTGTCGATCGACACGTGGTTGATGCCGACGCCGACGCCGATGAAGGGATTGATCATCGAGCCCGGGGCGAAGTCATAAATGACGTTGCCCATCACGGTCCAGGACTCGATCTCGCCGGAGGGCGAGCCGCAGGCGGGAGCCGCAGTCGTGCGGATCACGCCGGCCGTGCAGAGGCCGAGGATGGCGTTGGTGCTGCCGCCGCGAATCGATTCGATGTCGCCGGGGCGGTAGCCGCCTTCGAGTTCGACGCGCCAGTTCGCGTTCAGCTGATAGCCGAGACGCGCGAAGCCGGTCCAATCTTCTTCTTGATTGAAGTCCCAGCTATAGGGCGAGCCAGCCGCGGAGTTATTCGAAGAGGAGCCTTCGATACCTTCGGGCCAGTGGTAGCCAAGGTCGACAGCGCCGTACCAGCCGGCGTCTTGCGCGGTCGCGCCGGACGCGGCGAAGACCGCTGCCAGGGCAGCTCCCGCCAGAAGTTTGAATCTCATATTCAGAGCCCTCTCATTGCCCTTGCTGCGGCCTTACGCCTCAGCACGTTATATCAAGGCCGAAGCTTAGCGAAAGTGTCGCAGAGGCAACACCGAACGCCAATTTCCTGAACCCCACGAACACTACGCCAGGACGCTACTAATATTCCCCGGAGCAAGCAACTTCGGGGCGAGGGACAAGTCCCCCGTTCGCGCCACGAGCGAGGCGCCTGGCGCGCCCCGGTCGGTGCAAAACTCGTATTGCGAACCTCTTAATGGGAAGAAGTTAAGCGACTGCCGCTCTTTCTTACCAATCGAAGTCCTTGGAAATGCTTGTAAACCCGAAATGGCGCGGCAGGGGGCCGAAAACGGCTCCGCGCTACGTTCGTTCGTGCTCGGCGACATTCCAGCCACATTAATGCCACGCCCAGCCTGGCGTTCGACCCGGACAACGGCACGTCGCGCGATTGGTTCCCGAGTCCGCAAACCGAGCTTTCACTTGGTGTTGGATGGTGACGCTTTTGTCTCACCTTGCGGGGCGGAAATGGGTCAGGATTCGGTCGCTCGCCGGTAACGGCGGCTCCGGCCGCCTAACGCCTCAGGCCGATTCAGCGCCTTGCGGAACTCGTCGCGCCGCTCGTGGATCGAGGCGATGATCAGGCCCATGGGCACGCCGATCTCCACTAGCACCGCCTCGGAGAGCTGCAGGCTGGCCTCAACCGTCTCGGGAACCGCGTCGGTGGCGCCCAGCTCGTAGAGCCTCTGGGCCTGGCGCGCGTCGCGGGCGCGGGCGACGATGATCAGGTCGGGGCGCATCTCCCGGGCCGTGGCGACGATCGCCTCGACCCCCTCAGGCGCGTCCATGGTCACCACCAGGGCCGGCGCGGTCTCCAGACCGCAGCGCTTCAGGAACTCCGCGCGCGAGGCGTCGCCGAAGAAGATGGCGCCGCCCGCGTGGCGACCGCCCTCGACCAGGCGCGGGTCGCGCTCGGCGGCCACCCACGGGATGTCGTGGCGGCCCAGCATGTCGCCCACCAGCTTGCCGACCCGGCCGTAGCCCACCACCAGCACCCGCGGCGCCTCGGGGTGCTGGTCGAGCTGCGGCGGCGCGGGCGCGATCCCCTGCCCCGCGGTCTTGCGCCCGCCCAGCTTCAGGCCAAGCGCCGCCAGCAACGGGATGCACATCATGGAGATGGTCGAGGCCACCAGGATGGTTTGGCCGATGGGACGCGCCACGATCCCCTCGCCCATGGCGGCCGAGAGGATGACGTAGGCGAACTCGCCGCCGCCGGCGAGCAGCAGCCCGGCCTCCACCGCGCCCCGCCAGGGCAGCCCGAACACCCGGCTCAGCAGGAAGACCACCGTAAGGTTCAGGGCGATCACCCCGCCGGCGATGCCGAGGATCAGCAGCGGCTGGGCCGCCAGCAGCGACAGGTCCAGCCCGATGCCAATCGACAGGAAGAACATCCCCAGCAGCAGGCCCTTGAACGGCTCGATCGTGACCTCGACCTCGTGGCGGTACTCGGTCTCGGCCAGCAACAGGCCCGCGATGAAGGCGCCGAGCGCCATGGAAAGGCCGGTGAGCGCGCTGACCAGGCCCGCCCCGATCACCACCAGCAGGCAGGCGGCCATGAACATCTCTTCGCTCTTGGCCCGGGCCACGGACTTGAGCATCGGACGCAGCAGGAGGCGGCCGAACACCACCAGCAGAAGCACGCCGAGGAGCGCGGGGGCGAAGGCCAGCAGCAGGCGCGGCGAGAAGGTCTCCCCGTCGGCGCCGCGGCCGAGGATGACCAGGGTGACCAGGATGGGCGCGACCGCCAGGTCCTGGAACAACAGCACCGAGAAGGTCGCCCGGCCGGCGGCGGAATGCTGTCGCTTGTGTTCGGTCAGGATCTGCATGACCACGGCGGTGGACGACAGGGCCAGGGCCGCCCCGATCGCGGCGGCGGCGGCGGGGGGCTGACCCAGGGCCATGGCCGCGGCGGCGATCGCCCCCAGGCAGAGGGTGACCTGAAGCGCTCCCAGCCCGAACACCCATTTGCGCATCAGGCGCAGGCGCTCCCACGAAAGCTCCAGCCCGATCATGAACAGCAGGAACACCACCCCGAACTCGGCGAGCTGGGCCAGCTCGTCGGGATTGTCGATGGTCACATAGGAAAGCCAGCCATAGGTCGCCGATAGCGCGCCCAGGCCATAGGGGCCCAGCACGACGCCGGCACCCAGAAAGCCCAGGATCGGGCTGATCTTCCAGCGGCGGAACAACGGCACGATCACGCCGGCGGTGGCCAGGAACAGGATGACGTCCTTGTACTCGCCGGGCGAAACGTGGCCTTCCATGCGCTCTCCTTCTGGGATGAACGACAGTATGGGGCGCATCGGCGATTTGCGTAACCCTCGCGGCGCCCTTAACCCCTGACGGCAACTCGATTTCCGCCTTGAAACAAGGGGCTCGCGGCGTTGACAGGTGGGGCGGACTTATCGCCTATGCCCTCCATATTTTAAGCATTGGAGGAACGCCTTGGTTTGGAATTACGCCAACCTCTGGGAGTCCGTGGCCAGCGCCACCCCGGATCGCCCGGCCCTGATCCACGGGGACCGCAGCCTGAGCTGGTCGAGCTTCGACCGCCGCGCCAACGCGCTCGCCGCCCACCTCGTCGCCGCGGGTCTGACCCGGCAATCGAAGGTCGCGGCCTATCTCTATAACGGGCCGGAATACCTCGAGACCTACTACGCGGCGTTCAAGGCCGGCCTGGCGCCGTTCAACACCAATTACCGCTATGGCGGCGATGAGCTCACCTACCTCTTCGACAACGCCGACGCCGAGGCCGTGGTGTTCCACGCCTCCTTCGCCGAGATGGCCGACAAGGTGCGCGGCCGCCTGCCCAAGGTGAAGACCTGGGTCGCCGTGGCCGAGCCCGGTCACCCCGTCCCGGCCTGGGCCGCCGACTACGACGCCATCGTCGCGCCCGGCGCCGATCGGTTCGAAGCGCCCTGGGGCCGCTCGGCCGACGACCTGCTGATCATGTACACCGGCGGCACCACCGGCATGCCCAAGGGCGTGATGTGGCGCCAGGAGGACCTGTTCAAGGGGCTGGGCGGCGGGGCCAACCTGCTGCTGGGCCTGCCGCCGCTGGAGACCGTCGAGGAGGCCGGGAACCGCGCCGCCGCCAACGCCGCCTCCGACGCGCCGCTGAACATCACCATCCCGGTGGCCCCGCTGATGCACGCCACCGGCCAGTTCATCTCGTTCGGAGCTCTGATCTCGGGCGGCGCGGTGGCGACGCTCGTCCCGCGCCGGTTCGACCCCGCCCACCTGTTCGACGAGGTCGACCGCCTGGGGGTCTCGGGCCTGATCATCGTCGGCCCGGCCTTCGCGGCCCCGATGCTGGAGACCCTGGACGCCCATCCTGGCCGGTGGACCCTGCCCTCCCTGCGCCGGATCGTCTCGTCGGGCGCCATGTGGGGGGCCGAGAACAAGCAGGGCCTGTTGAAGCACCTGCCGCACATCATGCTGATGGACAGCCTGGGCTCGTCGGAGGCGCTCGGCCTGGCGGCCTCCACCTCGGGCGGCGGAGCGGCGGCGGGCACGGCGAAGTTCGCCACCGGCCCCAATGCGGCGGTGTTCACCGAGGACGGCGTCCGCGTCCAGCCGGGTTCGGGCGTGCGCGGCCTGGTGGCGGTCGGCGGCCACACGCCGATCGGCTACTACAAGGACGAGGAAAAGTCGGCCAAGACCTTCCGCACCTTCGAAGGGACCCGCTGGAGCGTGCCCGGCGACTGGGCGACCGTTGAGGCCGACGGCTCCATCACCCTGCTGGGCCGCGGCTCCCAAGTGATCAACACCGGCGGCGAGAAGGTCTTCCCCGAAGAGGTCGAGGAGGCGCTGAAACGCTTCGCCGGCGTTCGCGACGCCGCCGTGGTCGGCGTGCCCGATCCGCGGTTCGGCGAGCGCATCTGCGCCGTGGTCGACTTCACCGGCGACAAGGCCCCGTCCCTGGCTGAGCTCGCCACCCACGTGAAGGGCCTGCTGGCCGACTACAAGGCCCCGCGCGAGCTGGTCCTGGCGCCCGTCGTCCGGGCTCCGAATGGCAAGCTCGACTACAAGGCCATCCGCGAGGAAGCCATCGCGGCGCTGTCGGCCACGGCCTCCGTCTAAACAAAAAGTAACGTGCCTCGGGGGGCGCGGCCGGTCCACGGTCGCGCCAACCCATCTGCTTATGAAAGCTCACAATTCCATGAAGACCCTCTGGCTGGGCGCGGCGTCGGCCGCGGCCCTGATCTGCGCGTCCACGCCCGCCCTGGCGGCCAATGCATCCGATCTCTCCCAGGCCCCGCGGATGGGGCCATGGGGCTTCGACGCCGCCGGCCGTGACCTGTCGGTCGCGCCCTCCAAGGACTTCTTCGACTACGCCAACGGGACCTATCTCAACAAGCTCGAGATCCCCGCGGACCGTTCGCGCTACGGCGCCTTCGACGCGCTGAACGAGCTGTCGCAGAACCGGATGCGCGCCGTGGTCGAGAAGGCCGCCGCCAACCCGGGCGCGACCGGCGAGGAGGCCAAGATCGGCGCCTTCTACCGCAGCTTCGTCGATGAGGCCGCGGTCGACGCCCTGGGCGCCAAGCCGCTGGCCGGCGACCTGGCCGCGATCCGCGCCATCAAGTCCCGCGACGGGATGGCCCGCTACATGGGCGGCACGTCGCGCAGGTTCGGCGGCTCGTTCTTCGGCTCCTATGTCCACGACGACGCCAAGGACCCCGAGAAGTACGCGGCCTATCTGATCCAGGGGGGCCTCGGCCTGCCCGACCGCGACTACTATCTGGACGCCAAGTTCGCGCCTCAGAAGACCGCCTATCAGGCCTATGTCGCCAGCCTGCTGACCCTGGCGGGCTGGGAGAAGCCGGCGGAGAACGCCGCGGCCATCGTCGCCCTGGAGACCGAGATCGCCAAGGTGTCCTGGACCCGGGCCGAGCGCCGCGACGACGACAAGACCTACAACCCCTTCGAGGTCGCCAAGCTCCAGGCCTATGCGCCCGGCTTCGACTGGAAGGCCTATCTGGACGGGGCGGGCCTGAAGACCGACCGGGTGATCGTGGCCGAGAACACCGCCTTCCCGAAGATCGCGGCGATCTATGCGGCGACCCCGCTCGACACCTTGAAGGCCTGGTCGGCCTTCAACCTGGCGGACCAGGCCGCGCCCTATCTCTCCAAGGCATTCGACCAGGCCCATTACGAGTTCCGCAGCAAGACTCTGTCGGGCCAGCCGGTGCAGCAGCCCCGCTGGAAGCGCGGGGTGATCGCCATTGACAGCAGCCTCGGCGAGGCCCTGGGCAAGGTCTATGTGGCCGCCTACTTCCCGGCCGAGAACAAGGCCAAGATGGAAGCCCTGGTCGGCGACATCCGCACCGCCATGGGCGCGCGGATCGAGAAGCTCGACTGGATGGGCCCGGCCACCAAGGCCAAGGCCCTGGAGAAGCTCGCCAAGTTCCGGGTGAAGATCGCCTATCCCGACACATGGCGCGACTATTCGGGCCTGACGATCAACGAGGGCGACCTCTACGGCAACATCCAGCGGGCCAACGCCTTCGAGTGGGACTATCGCGCCGCGCGGCTGGGCGGGCCGGTGGACGACGAGGAGTGGGGCATGACGCCCCCGACCATCAACGCCTACTACTCCTCGACCAAGAACGAGATCGTCTTCCCGGCCGCCATCCTGCAGCCGCCGTTCTTCGATCCGCAGGGCGATCCGGCGGTCAATTACGGCGGTATCGGAGGGGTGATCGGCCACGAGATCACCCATGGCTTCGATGACCAGGGCCGCAAGTCGGACGGCGACGGCAAGCTCACCGACTGGTGGACCGCCGAGGACGCCGCCAAGTTCGACGCCCAGGCCAAGAAGTTCGGCAAGCAGTACGCCGCCGTCGAGGTCCTGCCCGGCGCCAATATCAACGGCGACCTGACCATGGGCGAGAACATCGCCGACCTGGGCGGGCTGCTGCTGGCGCTCGACGCCTACCACATCTCGCTGAAGGGCCAGCCGGCCCCGGTGATCGACGGCCTGACCGGCGACCAGCGGGTCTTCCTCGGCTGGGCCCAGGTCTGGCGTGGCAAGTACCGCGACGACCGCATGCGCCAACAGCTGGTCTCCGATCCGCACTCGCCGCCCAAGTACCGCGTCCAGGTGCCGGTGAAGAACATCGACGCCTTCTACGAGGCCTTCGGCGTCAAGCCGGGCGACGCCATGTACGTGGCGCCGGCCGAGCGCGTCCGGATCTGGTGACAACCACGGCGCCCAGGCGGTGATTCACATCACCGTCTGGGCCGCGCGCTGACCGAGCTGTCGAACGCCGAAGAGAAAAAGCCCGTTGACCCGGCCCCTGGGACCGCCCCGATAAACATAGCGGTCAGCCAGCAACGAGGTGATTCGTGAGCTCATCCGCCACATACCTGAACCCTTCGGAAGCCGCCCGGCGGCTGGGCGTCTCCGCCAAGGCCTTGCGGCTCTACGAGCAGCGCGGCCTGGTCGCCCCGATCCGCACCGCGGCCGGCTGGCGGGCCTATGGACCCGGCGAGATGGCCCGCGCCGCCGAGATCGCGGCCCTGCGCGCCCTGGGCCTCAGCCTGGCTCAGACGGCACGGGTGCTGGGCGGCGATCCCCAGGGCCTGGAGCCGGCCCTGGCCGCCCATCAGGCGAGCCTCGAGGACCGGGCGCGCGAGTTGGCGGGGGCCGTCGACAAGGTCCGCGGCCTGCGGACCGACCTCGCCGAGGGCAGGACGCCGGCCGTCGCGGACCTGGCGCGGCTGGCGGGGCCCTCCGGAAAGCTCGGCGTCGCCTTCGACCTGCCCTGGCCCTGGGGCGGGGAGCGCTTCGAGCTGCGCGACATCCGGCCAATCAACTACATCATCGGCTCCCTGGGCAGCGGCAAGACCCGGCTGGCCATGCGCCTGGCCGAGACCCTGGAGGACGCCGCCTTCCTTCCCCTGGAGCGGACGGCGGACCGCGCGCGGTTGGAGGCCGACCCCGCCCTGAAGGCGCGGGTCGAGGCCTCCCTGGCCTGGCTTGTCGAGGACGGCGCCGTGGAGTCCGAGGCCCTGATCGCCCTGCTCGTCCCCCTGGAGGCCGAGGCTCCGGCGATCCTGGTGGTCGACATGGTGGAACAGGGGCTGGACGAGCCGACCCAGGAGGCGCTGATCGCGCATCTACGCCGCCGGGGGCCCGGTGCGCGGCCGCTGTTCCTGATGACCCGTTCCTGCGCGATCCTGGACCTGGCCGCCGTGGGCCCGGACGAGGCGATCCTCCTCTGTCCGGCCAACCACAGCCCGCCGATGCGTGTCGCGCCCTATCCCGGGGCTCCGGGCTACGAGGCGGTCGCCACCTGCCTGGCCTCGCCGGACGTTCGTGCACGGACGGAAGGCCTCATCGCCTGGCGCCCGCCGGCGGCGTGAGGCTTAGCCGCGACGGACGGCGAAGGCGGCCTCGACGCTGGGCATGACCAACCAGTCGATCCGCTCCCCCATGGCGTCGAGCTCCTTGGCCGTGCTCGACGAGACGTGGAGGAACTGGGCTTCGCAGATAAAGTGGACCATCAGGATCGACGGGTCGATCCGGCCGGCGACCCCGTGCAGATTGAATTCCTCGTTGAAGTCGCTGGCCTCGCGCAGGCCGCGCACGATGTGAGTCGCCTCGATCCGGCGCGCATAGGCGATCAGGCTCTGGTTGGCGTATTCCCCCACCTCCAGGGCGCCCTCGAACAGGACGTCGGTCCCGGGCGCGGCGGCCTGCGGCCAACGCTCCGTGATGGAGTGGACGAGGAGCCGCTGGCTTTCCTCGACCCCGAACATGCGCGTCTTCCTGACGTTCGTTCCCACCGCGACGTGCACGGTGTCGAAAGTCCGCAGAGCCTTGCCGATGATGTCCAGGTGTCCACGGGTGACGGGGTCGAACGAGCCCGCATAGAGGGCCTTGGTGGTGACGGGCTTGCGCATGGAAACCTCAGCGGGGGGCCAGGATCAGGCGCACCGGATCGAGCGGGGTCCTCGGCGGATAGTGGTCGCCAAGCAGCTGGCTGCCATGGATCGAAACCGTCGCGGGGATGACGATCTCGCCGGATTCCCCGGACGTGATCGCCCCCAGATCGAGGTGGGCCACCTCCAGGCGGTAGGTACGCGCGCTGCTGTCGGCGACGGTGACGACCGCCCCGGTCGGGCCGATCTCCAGCATGGGGTCGGCGAGGCAGACCGAGAGCATGCCGCCATGGGCCTCGAACCGCACCTCGCCCAGGAACGAGCCGTGTCCCTCGAGCCTGCCATCGGCGTCCAGCCTCAGGTCGCCGCCCGGGACCGCGGCGAAGGTGAACGCCCCGTCGTCCGCGCGCTCGGCGCCGTCGCGGGCCTCGATCACGCCGCCCGTGGCCTCCACATAGGTCCGGAAGCTCTGCTTCACGCCCCAACTGAGCGCCGTCACCCGCGGCTGGTGTTCGGTCATCTTACCATCCCCAACGCCCGGCCGGCGCCTCAGCGCGCGACGGTGACTTCCTTGATCAGCGCCTGGACGGGGCCCTTCTCGCCGACGCTCCACATGACCTTCAGGTGGGCCAGGGTCCGGCTCGCGGCCTCGTCCATCTTCCACTCGCAGCCCTCGAAGCGGCAGTTCTTGAAGATCGGGACAGGACCGCCGGCATAGACCAGGCGGCAATCCCGGAACTCGCAGCCGGAAAAGCTCTCGCCGTCCAGCGATACGGTCTCATGATTGAATACGACGCCGTCCTGCATGCTCAGTCTTCCGTCGGCTCGGGATCGGCGGGCGGCCCGGCGGCCTCGGCCCGGGCGCGTTCGCGCTGCTCGCGCTTGGCGTCCGCCCGCTCGGCCGACTTGTTGGCCTTGAGCCGCTCCCGCTCCCGCTTCTCGAACTGGTAATTCGGTGTCTTCGCCATGGCTTGATCCCCTCGGGGAACGCTTGGGCCCCGCCATCTCCTAGCGCTTCCTGGCCGCGCAACGCCAGCGGAACCGGACACGGGCGAATTGAGTTCCGCCGGGCCTCAGCGCACCAGGTCGCCGCCTTCGAGCGCGCTGTTTGCTGTTTTGACAGCAACGTCAAAACTGTTTCCGGGCAAAAATTTGGCCCGCTGCGGGGGATAATCGCAGCGGGCCTTATTTTGAGCAGTCGCTCTTATTGAGCGGGCGTTTCCTCCCCGAAACGCCGGAGACTGGAAGACTTGCGCCGCCATGTCTCTCGCAGGACTGAGAAAACGGCAATTTCTGACCCGAGTCAATGCGTCGAAATCATCGTACAGGGTAAATCTTGGTCGAACTTATCCGGCGACGGCGATTGTAGCGTGCCGGGCGACAAGTTTTGACGGCTCCGTCAGTTTTGCACTCGCACACGTAGTGTTTCGTACGAGCCACAACCGACATCATAGACGAAGTCGGGGCTGGAGGCTGTGACCGGTCCGATTCCGGCGCTCGCCAGGGCGATGGAGGCCTCGGCGATCCTTTCGACCGGTGTCAGGAGGCCGTTCGGCCGGCGGGTGGCGCCGCGCGCCACAAGGCCCTCCACGACCTGGGCGTCGCGCGGATCGGCGGGCCATGTCAGGATGGCGCTGTCGTGGGCGGTGGCGCGGGCCTCGATGGTCCGCAGCAGCCGTTCGGCCACGCCGAGTTGGCCGTCCCGCCAATCGGCGCGCAGCGAGGCGGTCAGGTGAGCCTGGCTCTTCAGGATCACCCCGTCCGACAGGATCTTCAGGCCGTTGGCGACCAGGGTCGCTCCGGTGGTGGTGATGTCGACCACCAGTTCGGCCGAGCCCGCCGCCGGCGCGCCCTCGGTGGCCCCGCCGGATTCGGTGATCCGGTAGTCGGCGACCCCGTGGCGGGCGAAGAAGGTTCGCGTCTGAACCAAGTACTTGGTGGCCACCCGCATCCGGCGGCCGGTGCGCGCCACCAGCTCGTGGCCTACCTCCTCCAGGTCGGCCATGGTCTCCACATCCAGCCAGCTCTTGGGCACCGCCACCACCAGGTCGGCGCGGCCGAAGCCGAGCGCCCGCAACAGCAGCACGCGGGCGTCGACATCGCCGCCGCGCTCACGCAGCAGGTCCTCGCCGGTGATCCCCAGATGGACTTCGCCCGCGTCCAGGGCCTCGGCGATGTCGCCGGCCGAGAGCAGCCGCACCTGGACGCCCCGGACCCCCTTGAGCTCGGCCATGTAGCCCCGCGATCCGCCGGAGACGGAGAGGGATAGTCCGCAATCGGACAGCCAGGCCTCGACCTGTTCCTTGAGCCGGCCCTTGGAGGGCACGGCGACGATCAGGGGTGCGCTCATGCCTCGCCTCCCGCCCAGGCCCGCCAGGGCCGGACCATGCAGCCCACGGCCTGGACGGCCGCCGTTCCGCCCAGCCGCGCGGGCAGGCCGTCATAGCGACCGCCTACCGCCACCGCCCGATCCGGGGCCAGGGCGGCCGAGCGGACCTCGAAGGTCAGGCCGTCGTAATAGTCGAAGGCGTGGCCGAGCGCCGTGGCGAAACGCAGGCGATCGGCCGGGACCCCGGCGGCGGCCAGCAGCTCCAGCCGCCGGCTCCAGCCGCCGAGCGCGGCCTCGAGTGCGGCCGACTTGCCGGCTATGGCGCGCACCGCGGCGAAGGCGGCCCGCGGCGCGTCGTCCACCGCGAGGAAGCGGCGCACGGCCTGCGCCTGGTCCAGGGTGAGCGCCGGCGCGCGGGCGGCCTCGGCCCGGCGGATCAGCCGCTGGGCGATCTCGGCGGCGCCGCGTCCGCCCACCGGCTCGACCCCGGCCAGCGACCAGACCTCTTCCAGCAGGCTGGCGGCGTCGGTCTCCGACAACCCGGCGAGCAGGTCGGCGAGGCGTCCATTGTCGTCGACCGTCGGCTCGCTCCCGGCCCGGGCCAGTTCGGCGGCCAGCAGGCGCGGCCGGGCGGCGACCCGCTTCAACCGCGCGGCCAGGGGCGGCGCCAGGCCTTGCGTCTCCAGAAAGGCGGAGAACAGCGCGATGTCGCCCAGGTGCAGGGTCAGGTCGCCGCGCCCGCCGGCCGCGGCCGAAGCCCAGGCCAGGGCGGCGATCTCGGCGTCGGCTTCCAGGGTCTCGCCGTCGGCGGCGAAGCGTTCAAGGCCGATCTGGCGGAACTCGTCGGGCTGGTCGGAGCCGAGGGCGGCGCGGAAGGCCTTGCCCTCATAGTAGTAGCGTCCCGCCGCGCGGCCGCTCTCCAGGTGCTGGCGCACCACCGGCACGGTGAAGTCCGGACGCAGGCACGTCTCCTCCCCGCCCGCTGCCTGGACCACGAACAGCCGCGCGCGCATGGCCTCGCCGGCCAGGTCGAGCAACAGGCCGAGCGGCTGCAGGATCGGCACGTCGACGACCTCGGCGCCGAGCGTCTCGAACGGTGCGCGGATCGCGGCCAGGGCGGCGGCGGGAACGGCGGGTTCGGCCCTCACTTGCCCACCTTGAGCTGGTCAGCGTCCAGGATCCTGCGCACCGTCGCCACCAGTTCGGCGCGGTCGACCACCTGCTGGCCCGGCCGTTGCTCGCGCCATTCGGCGTTGTCGGTGACCGCCGAGGCGAGCTCGCGGCCGAGGTCGAGGTCCTTGATCGTCACCTTGCCTGCGGCGATCTCGTCCCCGCCAAGGATGACGGCGGCGGGCGACAGACGGCGGTCGGCATATTTCATCTGCGGCCGCATGCCCGAAGTCCCGAGATAGACCTCCGCGGCGATCCCGGCGGCGCGCAGCTCACCGGCGGCCTTGAAATACTCGGCCATGTCGTCCTGGCTGAAGGCGATCACCACCACGGGACCGCGCGCTTCGCCGCCCTGTTCCCGCCCCGCCGCGCGCAGGGCCGAGGCCAGGCGCGAGACCCCGAACGAGAAGCCGGTGGCCGGGACCTGCTGACCGGTGAAGCGGGCCACCAGGTCGTCATAGCGCCCGCCGCCGCCGATGGAGCCGAAGCGCATGGGGGCGCCCTTGTCATCCTTGGTCTCCAGCAGCAGCTCGGCCTCGAACACTGCGCCGGTGTAGTATTCCAGCCCACGCACGATCGAAGGCTCGAACACAGCCCGGTCCGGCCCGACGCCGAGGCTGATCAGGGCCTGATGAATGGCCGACAGCTCGGCCAGGCCGGCGTCGCCTTCCGCCGAGCCGCCGATGATGTTGGAGATCTGATCCAGGGTCTCGACTCGGCCCCCAGCCCCCGCCGCGACGAAGGCCAACACCGCCTCGGCCCCAGCGGTGTTCAGGCCCGCGCCCTTGGTGAAGGCGCCGGACTCGTCCTTGCGGCCCTCGCCCAGCAACAGGCGCACGCCCTCGGGACCCAGGCGATCCAGCTTGTCGACGGCGCGCAGCACGGCCAGCTTCTGCCCCTCGTCGGCGACGCCGGCGGTGGCCAGCAGGCCGTTCAGCAGTTTGCGGTTGTTGATCTTCACCACCGACGAGCCGGCCGGCAGGCCCGCGGCCTCCAGCCCCTCGACCACCATGGCGATGATCTCGGCGTCGGCCTCCGGGCGGGCCGAGCCCACGGTGTCGGCGTCGCACTGGGTGAATTCGCGGAACCGGCCGGGGCCGGGCTTCTCGTTGCGCCAGACCGTGCCGAAGGCGTAGCGGCGGAACGGCTTGGGCAAGGTCTCCCAGTTCTGGGCCACGAACCGGGCGAGCGGCGCGGTCAGGTCGTAGCGCAGGGCCATCCACTGCTCGTCGTCGTCCTGCAGGGCGAAGACGCCCTCGTTGGGACGGTCGGCGTCGGGCAGGAACTTGCCCAGCGCATCGGCATACTCGAAGGCGCCGGTGTCGAAGGCCTCGAAGCCGTAGCGCTCATAGACCGCCGACACCTTCTCCAGGATCTGGCGTTCGGCGGCCAGGTCGCGGGCGCGGCGGTCGTTGAAGCCGCGCGGCGCGCGGGCTTCGGGGCGGGGTGCGTCGCTGGTCATCGCGCTCGCCTAAAGGCTGGCGCGCGGGACGGCAAGGCTGGGCGGGAAACTGGGAAGTCCATCGTCGGGTCCTTCAGGCGAAAGGTTCGACGGATGGAGCGCGATCAGCGAGCCCCATCCGCGTGTTGCGGGGGCTCGGGCGAGGGTCGCTTTAGGCCATGCGATCCCGGCCGATCCCGCTCAGCGAGGTCGGATGGTGGTGGCCGTGCTGGTGCGAGACGCGCGTCATGACGGCGGCGCTATAGCCCAGAAGTGTGAACGTGGCGAGTCCGCCCGGGATCATCGCGACGGCTTTGCTATCGAGTTTCCATACTGTCGAATCTAGCCGATGACCCCGACACCGCCGGTGGCGGCGATGACCTGGCCCTGGATGAACTCGGCCTCTGGGGAGAGCAGGTACTCCACCAGCGAGGCGTAGTCCGCATCCCGGCTGGCGCGGCCGGAGGGGTTGGAACGGGCGGCGCGGTCGACCACCGACTGGGCGGCTTCCTCGCCGCCCACCATGGCCGCCACCGAGGTGGTGTGGACCAGGCCGGGCGCGACGCCGTTGATCCGCACCCCGCGTGGCGCCAGCTCGGCCACCAGATAGCGGACAATGGCCTCGGCCAGGGCCTTGCCGACCCCCAGCGCCCCGTAATTGGCCGAGGGGATACGCGCGCCCATGCTGGTGATAAACACCACCGAGGAGCCGCGCCCCAGCAGGTGCTGGGCGGCATGGACCAAGTAGAGCAGCGACAGGCCGTTGGTTTCCACCGCCTGACGGAACCGCACCAGGTCGGCGCCGAGCAGGGTGGTCGGATAGATCATCGCCGCGGAGTGGACGATGTGGCTGAGGCCGTGGCCCAGGCCCTCGACCTCGGCGATCAGCGCCGCCGACCCCTCGATGGTCCCCACGTCGCCCTTGACCAGATCCACCGCCGCGCCGGTGGCGGCGATCTGGGCGCGGGCGGCTTCAGCCGCCGCCTCGTCGCTGTGATAGGCCAGCACCACGCGACCGTGGACCGGAGCCAGCCGCCTGGCGATGGCCAAGCCGATACCCTTGGTCCCGCCTGTGACCAGGACGGTCATGGCTGGGTGGTCGAGAGGTCGGGGGTCTTGTAGTCCATGCCCTCCAGCGCCGGACTGGCGTCGGCGGCGTCGAAGCCGGCCATGATCGCGGCGAACCGCATCTGGACCAGGCCGCGCATGTCGGGGTGGGTGAAGATGTAGGGCTCGTTGGCCAGCACGGCCTCCAGCACCCGCTTGCCGACCCGCTCCGGATCGATCCCACTCTCAACGGCGGAATCGGCGACGATCTCGCTGACTGTCGGCCCGCCGTACTGAGCCTGGCGGGCGCGGCCCGACTGGTTGATCTTGGTCTTCACGAACCCCGGGCAGAGCACCGCCACATGGATGTTCTCCGGCGCCAGCTGGCGCAGCCAGCCCTCGGACATGGCGACCACCGCGTACTTGGTGGCGCTGTAGGGCTCCATGCCCGGCGGGGAGATAAGGCCCGCCATCGAGGCGGTATTGATGAAGCAGCCGCCTTCCCCGTGCGCGCGCACATGGGGCAGGAAGGCGTCCATGCCATAGACCACGCCCATCAGGTTCACCGCCAAGATCCAGTCCCAGTCGACGGGCTTCACCTGGCCGATCGGCCCGCCGACGCCGACGCCGGCGTTGTTGGCCACCAGGTGAACCTTGCCGAAGGTCGCGACGGTCCGGCTCGCCGCGGCCTCCACCGCCTTGCGGTCGGCGACGTCGCAGATCACGCTCGAAGCCCGGATCTGGCGCTCCTCCAGGTCGGCGACCGCCTTGGCCAGGGGCGCCTCCTCGATATCGGCCAGCATGACGTTCATGCCCGCTTCGCCGAAGGCGTGGGCCATGGCCAGGCCAAGCCCGCTGGCCCCGCCGGTGATGAACGCCGTCTTGCCCTTCAGGTCGCGCATGGCGCCCTCCCCAATCTTGTCTGTCGTTCTGTTCTAGGTCTTCAGGCGCGCGACGAGGCTCGCCGTCGATGGATCGTGCGCCCCCGGAGCGCCGCCTTCCAGCTCCTTGAGGATGGTCACCGCCAGGCTCTTGCCCAACTCCACCCCCCACTGGTCGAAGGAATTGATCCCCCACAGCACGCCTTCGACGAAAGTCTTGTGCTCGTAGAGCGCCAGCAGGGCGCCGAGGGACGGCGGGGTGAGCGCGTCCAGCAGGATGAAGCTGGACGGGCGGTCGCCATGGAAGGTCTTCTGCGGCGCCAGTTCGTCGATGGCGGCCTGGGCCATGCCCTGGGCCGCCAGCTCGGCGCGGACGGCGGCCTCGGGCTTGCCGACCATCAGGGCCTGCGCCTGGGCGACGGCGTTGGCCAGCAGCTTGGCCTGGGAGGCCGCCTCGCCCTCGGAGGCCCGGCGCACCGCCAGGATGTCGATGGGGATGATGTCGGTCCCCTGGTGCATCATCTGGAAGAAGGCGTGCTGCACATTGGTTCCGGCGTCGCCGAACACCGTGGCCGAGGTCGCCCGCGCCACGGGTCGGCCGTGGGCGTCGACCTGCTTGCCGTTCGATTCCATCTCCAGCTGCTGCAGGAAGGTGGGCAGGAGATGCAGGCGCTGGGCGTAGGGAACCACGGCGCGGACGGGCCGGCCGAGGCCGTTGCGGTTGAAGATGTGGGCCAGGGCCAGCAGCACCGGGGCGTTGGCCTGGAGCGGCGCGGTCTGGAAGTGGCGATCCATGGCGTGGGCGCCGCTCAGCAGGCCCTCGAAGGCCTGCCAGCCGAGCGCGATGGCGCAGGAGAGCCCCACCGAGGACCAGACCGAATAGCGGCCGCCCACCCAGTCGCCGAAGCCGAACACCTGGTCGTCGGGCACGCCGAAGGCGGCGGTCTCCTTTGGCGCGGCGGAGACGGCGATCAGGTGGCCGTCGCCAGCCTTGCCCAGGGCGGAGCGCAGCCAGGTCCGGGCGATCTGCGCATTGGTGATCGTCTCGAGCGTGGTGAAGGTCTTGGAGACCACCACCACCAGGGTCTGCGCCGGATCGAGGCCGGCGAGCGCCAGGGCCATGTCGGCAGGGTCCACATTGGCCACGAAGCGCAGCTCGATCGCGGGTTCCACCGGCCGCAGGGCGTCCCAGACCAGGCGGGGCCCGAAGTCCGAGCCGCCGATGCCGATGTGGACGATGGACCTGAACCGCTTGCCGGTGGCGCCGAGCTTGGCGCCAGAGTTCACCGCCTGGACGAAGGCGCGCATGGCGGCGCGGACGGCGTCGATCCCGGCCGACACCGGCTCGCTGTCAGCCTTGAAGTCGGCGCCCGGCGGCGCGCGCAGCGCCATGTGCAGGGCCGCGCGGCCCTCCGAGGCGTTGACCACGGCGCCGGCGAAATGCCGGTCGCGCGCCGCCTCGATCCCGCCGGCGCGGGCGAGGTCCAGGGCGACATCGCGGTCGGCCAGGGACCAGGGCTGCTTGGAGAGATCGAGATAGAGGCCGGCGGCTTCCAGCGACAGGGCCGCGACCCGATCAGGCTCGGCGGAAAACAGGCTGTCGATGCGACGGTCGCGGGCGGCGTGCGCGGCGGCTTCCAACTTGGACCAGGCGGCTTTGAGCATGCGGCTAAGTTCGGCCCTCTTGCGGCGGTAGCAACGCGTTTACCCTGCGGGCGTAGCAAAAGCCTCCAGCCCTGTCTTTCGCCATTCGCTCTTGAGGGACCGCCATGTCCTGCGACGTCGCCACCGCCATCGCCGTGCTCTGGCTGGCCGCCGCCCCGGCGCCGGCGGGCGCGGGGATCAGCCCGCCACCCCCGCCGCCCGGCGTGTCGGTGGCCCGCGAGCCCTTGTTCGCCGACATCGTCGCCCGGGCCGGCGCGCTCAAGGCCGCGGTCGAGGCCTTCAAGGCCGCGCCGCCGACGCCCGCCTTCAAGCAGGAGATCGCCGAGCTGGCCGCCCTGAACATGCGGGGCCACGTGGAACTCGCCAAGCGGGGCACGGACGGCGACCTGAAGTGCATCCTCAAGGGGATCGCCGAGGACCTGCCGCTGAAGCTGAAGGCCCTGGAAGCCGCGACCACCGACAAGGACCGCCTGCGGGCGGTCCAGGACCTGGGCTACCTGCTGAACGACAATGTCGAGGTGATCACCGCCCCGCCGGAGGGGCAGGTCTAGGGCGCACGACCGCCGAGAATGCGTGGATGCTCCCCTTCTGGGGGAGCTGTCACCGGAGGTGACTGAGGGGGACTTTGACTCTCATTTGCGGCCTTCAACTCCCTCCACCGCTTCGCGGTCCCCCTCCCCCAAAATCGCGCTGCGCGCTGGGGGAGGATCTAGGGACTCAGCGGTCCTGGGCGGCTTCCAAGGCGCGGACAACCAGGCCTTCGGTCAGGATCTGCGGCAGGATGACTCCGTCGCCGCCCTTGGCGCCGTAGACCAGATAGAGCGGCACGCCGGCCCGGCCGTGCTTGGCCAGCTCAGCGGCGATCTCGGCGTCCTTCAACGTCCAGTCGGCCTTCAGGTAGACCGCCCCGGTCGCCTTGAAGGCGTCGGCGACGCCCTGGCTGGTCAGCGCGACGCGCTCATTGACCTGGCAGGTGACGCACCAGGCGGCGGTGAAGTTGACGAACACCGGCTTGCCGGCGGCCCGCGCTGCCGCGAGCTTCTCGGGGCTGTAGGCTTCGTAGGGGATGGAGGCCGTCGCGCCCGGCGCGGCGCCAGGGGTGGCGCTGGGCGCGACCCCGTAGTTCGGCCAGACGGCGGCGAGGGTCGCGGCGATCGCCAGCACCGCGCCGACGCCAGCCAGGGCGAACGGCCTGCCGCCCGCCGCGGCGCGGCGCTGGGCCGCGCCCAGCAGCCAGACGGCCAGGGCCAGGACCACGGCGGCGGCGAAAACGCGGGCCAGGGCGGTGTTGCCAGCCTGGACGGCGAGCACCCAGACGAGCCAGGCGGCGGTCCCGTACATCGGGAAGGCCATCAGCTTCTTGAAGCCGTCCATCCATGGGCCGGGCTTGGGCAGGCGCGAGAGCAGGCCTGGCACGAAGGCGGCGAGCGCGAAGGGGGCGGCGAAGCCGAGGCCGAGCGCCAGGAAAACTGCCAGGGCGGCCGGCGCACTCTGGGTCAGCGCCCAGCCGAGGGCGGGCGCCATGAAAGGCGCCGTGCAGGGGGCGGCCACCGCCACGGCCAGGGCGCCGGTGAAGAAGGCGCCGGCCAGGCCGCCGCGGCTGGCCAGGCCAGAGCCCGCGCCCTGCAGGGAGGTCCCGACCTCGAACACGCCGGAGAGATTGAGCGCCACGGCCAGCATGAGCAGGGCCAGGCCCGCCACCACCGGAGGCGACTGTAGCTGGAAGCCCCAGCCCACCGCCGCCCCGCCCGCGCGCACCGCGATCAGCACCCCGGCCAGGGCCAGGAAGGTCGTCAGCACGCCGGCCAGGAAGGCGATCCCCTGGGCCTGGGCCGCGCGGCGCTCGTGGGCGTGGCCGGCCAGGGAGGTGGCCTTCATGGCCAGGATCGGGAAGACGCAGGGCATCAGGTTGAGGATCAGCCCGCCCAGGAAGGCGAAGGCGGCCGCCAGCGGCAGGCCCAGCGCCGCGCCGCCGGACGCCTTGGCCGGCGCGCCCAGGCCCGAGGCGCCGGGCGGCAGGGCCCCCGCCTTGGCCGCGATCTCATAGGCCTTGCCGCCCAGGCTCAACACGCCCGCCATGGCTTGGGGACCCGCGCCCTCCTGGAAGGCGTAGCCGGGGGTCAAGGTCAGGGTCAGTCCGTCGGCCCCGCGCTCGATGGCCTGGGGCTTGGCGTGGTCGATGACCGTGGAGTCGAAGGGGAAGAAATAGGCCTCTCCCAGGTCTGCGCCCTTGAGCGCGGCCCCGGTGACCGCCAGGGCGACAACGGCGCCCCGCCTGGCGAAGGCCGCGTCGAGCCCGGCTGGGGCAGGCGCCTCGGCGAGCGTCCTGGCGATGGCCGCCCCCCACTTGGGATCAGGCTGGGCCAGGCCGTCGGCCACCGGAAGGGTGAGAGTCAGGACCGCGTCCTCGGGGACGCAGATCTCCTCGCAGACCAGGAAGGCGGCGGCGGCCTTCAGGGTGACGGTCTCGCCCGGCCTGGCGGTGGCCGGGACCGTGATCGGCACGGGCAGCAGCACCTCGTCGTGATAGCCGTAATTCATCAGCGGGCCGGTCGGCTGGCGCTGCGGGGTCGGCCAGACGATGTCGCCGGCGGTCCAGCCGGCGGGCAGGGTCCACACCACCCTGGTGGCCTCGCCGCTGTCGCCGGAATTGCGCCAGTAGGTGTGCCAGCCCTTGTCGATCTTCTGGCGCACGGCGACATAGGTGGTGGCGCCCGGCGTCACCGTGGCGTCGCGAGCCACCAGCTCGGCGACCAGATGGCCGGTGTCCACCGGCTGGGCCATGGCCGGGAAGGCCGCCAGCAGGGCCAGAGCCGCAGCCACCTTCGCGAAGAAACGCGTCATCCACTCATCCCGACAAGCTGTGCAGGCTATATGGCCCGGCGCGGGCCATCCGCAAAGCTACGCCTGGGTCGCGGGGGCGGATGCTCAGTCTCCAGATCCTCCCCCAGCGCGCGCAGCGCGATTGGGGGAGGTGGCGCGTCGCCCCCTTTGGCGACGTGACGGAAGGGGCTCAAGCCCACAAAGAAGAGTCAAAGTCCCCCTCAGGCCCTTCGGGCCAGCTCCCCCGGGAGGGGAGCATCTTTGGGCTGAGCTTCAGAGCGTGATCCAGCGCCTCGGCCACTTCCAGCCGAGGGGGCGGACCTCGCCGGGCTTCAGCGCCAGGGCGCGGACGGTCTGGGCGGAGAGCTCGCTGACCACGTGGACCGGCTCCAGTCCGCCGACCGGGCTCCCGGCCACGCCGCCGATCAGCATCGCCTTGTCGATGGCGGTCCATTCGGCCTTGTTGCGATCTGCGTGGCCGACGGCGAAGAAGTGGCGCAGGGGCGCGGGCTCCCCGGCCAGCTCCACCATCACCCCGATCATCCAGCCGCTCGACATGGCGCGGTCCTAACACGCCTCCAGCGCCGTGGAGACGGCGATCTCGTCCATGGCTTGGAAGGGGCGCTGGAGCAGGCGTTCGGTCTGCAGGACATTCGCCATCGCCATCCCTATCTTCGACATCAGGATGGGGTGGCCTATGCTTGCGGCCAAGTGTTGCGCGGCCACACTCGACTTGTCGCCTTCACCCGCCATCATCGGCGAATCAGCGTTTATCCGGAGTGTCAGGCCATGCCCGCGTCGTTCGACGATATCGAGATGGGTCAGGTGGTGTCGCTGGGGGAGATCCCCGTGGACGCCGGCGCGCTGGACGCCTTCATCGCCGCCTTCGCGCCCGGCTGGCCCGCCGAGCGCGGCGCGCCCGACGCCATGGTCTATGCGATCTGGTGCCGGCTGGACGCCGCCTCGGCCATGGAGTGGCCCCAGACCAAGCGCCTGGGGGTCGACGCCCTGCGCTGGGCGCGCAACCCGCCGGCCGGCGAGCTGCTGCGCGGCCGGATGACGGTTATGGGCAAGGATCCCGTCGGCGACGGCAAGGGCATCGTCATCGCCCAGCACGACCTGTTGGACGAGGCCGGGCGGCTGGTCTTCTCCTGCCTGACGCGGAGCGTGTTCTCGCGGTAGCCCAAACAGAAACGGCGGACCTCGCGGCCCACCGTTTCGATTGTCGACTCGCCGAAAGCCTTAGGCGTTGGCCGCCTGGGGCTGGGCGTTCAGGCGGGCGGTGGCCAGCGCGATGAGGCGATCCCAGCCGACCAGCGAGTTCAGATGGCAGTAGATCTGGCCGAGCGCGCCGTTGTCGCGCAGCTCGACGAATTTGTCGGCCGGCAGGGCGTTGAGCTTGGTTTCCGAGACGCCGAAATACTCGGCGACCTTCTGCGGCTCGCCGGCGGTGCCGTCGGGATTGGTCGGGGTGAAGTTGGCGGTCTTCAGCTCGAACAGGTCCAGGTCCTTGAGGATCTGCACGAAGCTGGCCGTGCGCTGACGCTCGGCCTCGTAGTCGTTGCAGAACTGGATGCAGCCCTGTGTGTATTCGGTGGGCTGACCCTTGTCGTCGAAGAAGGCCATGTCGCCGCCCTCGACGATGAATTCCGCGGCGCGGTCGATGCAGAGGATCATCTGGCCCGCGGCGCTGTCATTGGCGAACACGAACGGATAGCGGCGGATGTAGGCCGGGATGTAGACGCCGGGCTCGAACATGCCGTCGTCCTGCAGGAACATGTTGGTTCCCGGATTCAGGCCCATGACCTGGAGCGGGATCTTCTCGTCGCCGACGAAGATGATCGGACCGCAGACCGCGCCCAGGCTGAACTCGGTGACGGTGATCGGAACGGCGTGGCCTTCGCGGGCGAACTTGAAGGGCCCGTCCATGCGCTTGACGCCGAGGTTCTTGTGCAGGTCGACGGAGAGCGGCTCCGGCTTGGAGTAGAACAGCACATTGCCGGAAATCTGGCCCGAGCCGGTTTGGGTGGTCGCCATTGCTGAGATGATCCTGGGCGATTGAAGTTGGAATGTCGGCGGGCCGTTCGAGGCCCGTCCCGACAAGGTCGCCGCTTCTACCCGATGCATGGCGGGGCGGCAAATGGCCTCGCGCGCTGCTTGCCTCCGCGGGGCCGAACGGCTTCAATCCGCCGCATAGCGAAACGCCGCCAAGGCGACATACCGGAGGATATATTTTTATGGCGATTTTTTACCCCGACATTCTCGACCAGAAGACCGCCCCGCGGACCTTCAGCTACGGCGACAAGGACGTGATGCTGTACGCGCTGGGCGTCGGCCTGGGCCAGGACCCCATGAACGAGACGGAGCTCGCCTTCGTCTACGAGAAGAACCTCAAGGTTATCCCGACCGCGGCCACGGTGCTGGCCTCGGGCCTGCGCGGCGCCGCGGGCCCCGCCCCGGAGATGCCGGCCGGCCATCGCCCCAGCCAGATCAACTTCCTGATGGTGGTCCATGGCGAGCAGAAGGTTGAGCTGCACAAGCCCCTGACGGCCAGCGGGACCTATACCGCCACCAGCCGCACCGCCGGCGCCTTCGACAAGGGCGAGGGCAAGGGCGCGGTGATCATCAACGAAACCATCTGGACCGACGACAAGGGCGAGAAGGTCGCCACCCTGACCGGCTCCACCTTCGCCCGCGGCGACGGCGGTTTCGGGGGCCCCTCGGAAGGCGCGCCCGAGCCGCACGTCGTGCCGACCCGCCCGGCCGACCTGTCGGTGGACTTCACCACCCGCGAGGACCAGGCCCTGCTCTACCGCCTGAACGGCGACCGCAACCCGCTTCACTCCGATCCGGACGTGGCCAAGCGGGCGGGCTTCCCGCGGCCGATCCTGCACGGGCT